>JBILHQ010000129.1:0-18002 GCA_044350415.1 Saprospiraceae bacterium
CCTGCAGGGTATGCGGCAGCCATCTATGCAGCACGGGCTGGGCTCTCTCCTGTGATGTATACCGGCCCCCAACCTGGCGGCCAACTCATGATCACCAATGATGTGGAAAATTATCCCGGTTACCCCGACGGTCGTCAGGGTCCGGAGATGATGGAAGACTTCAAAAAACAAGCCGAGCGTTTTGATACGGTGATTCGCAACGAGATGATTACGAAAGTAGACTTCTCAGGTCCAATACATAAAGTATGGACAGAAAGCGGCGATGAGATCCATGCGCCGGCAGTGATTGTCGCCACAGGTGCCAGTGCCAAATGGCTCGGTATACCCAACGAAGAACGCCTGTGGAACCGTGGGGTTTCCGCCTGTGCCGTTTGTGATGGATTCTTTTTCCGCAAACAGGAAGTCGCCATTGTAGGTGCCGGCGATACTGCGGCAGAAGAAAGCACTTATTTAGCCAAAATCTGCTCCAAAGTACACCTGCTGGTCCGCCGCGATGAAATGCGTGCCTCCAAAATCATGCAGGAACGCGTGATGAACACACCTAATATTATCATCCATTGGAACACAGAAGCCGAGGAAGTCCTTGGTGCCGAAGCAGTGGAAGGCGTGCGCATCGTAAACAACAAAACTGGCGAAAAAACCGATCTTGTGGTGACAGGATTTTTCGTCGCTATCGGTCACCAACCGAATACCGGTATTTTTACCGACTGGCTTAAACTCGATGAAAGCGGGTATATCATTGCCCAGCCCGGCCGCACCTTCACTGGTGTCGACGGCGTTTTTGTCTGCGGCGACGCGCAGGATAAAATTTACCGCCAGGCTGTCACCGCAGCAGGCACCGGCTGTATGGCCGCCCTGGATGCGGAACGGTACCTGGTGGAAAAAGGAATTTAAAGTGGTGAGTGTTTAGTGGTAAGTGTTTAGTGGTGAGTGGTAAACGATGCGCTTTTAGGCAGCACCTGCTTGACATTAGTAGGAACTAACTCACTCACCATTAAACACTAAACACTAAATACTCACCACTAAACACTTATCACTAAACACTATTTAAATAATGGGAAAATTCAGATCTGGTGTCCTTCATGGACAAGAAGTAACTGACCTGCTTAACTACGCCAACGAGCAAAATTTTGCGCTTCCAGCGGTGAATGTTATTGGAACAAATACGATGAATGCTGTACTGGAAACTGCGGCTGCGGTTAATAGCCCGGTTATCATTCAGTTTTCTAATGGCGGAGCCGCATTTAATGCAGGTAAAGGACTTTCGAACGAAGGACAACGTGCTGCAGTACTCGGCGGTGTTTCCGGCGCACAGCACGTGCACACGATGGCAGAAGCCTATGGTGTGCCGGTGATTCTGCATACCGATCACTGCGCATTGGGCATCATCAGTTGGATGGATGGCCTGCTGGATGCTGGCGAGCGTTTTTTCGAGAAAAATGGCTACCCGCTTTACAGCAGTCACATGCTTGACCTGTCGGAAGAGCCGCTCCATGAAAACATTGAAATCTGTGCCAAATACTTCGCCCGGATGGCTAAAATGGATATGACCCTTGAAATCGAACTCGGCGTAACCGGCGGTGAAGAAGACGGTGTGGACAACTCAGATGTGGATTCTTCCAAACTATATACCCAACCTTCTGAAGTGGCTTATGCCTACGAAGAACTGAGCAAAATTTCTCCGCGTTTCACTATCGCAGCTGCTTTCGGCAATGTGCACGGTGTATACAAACCCGGCAATGTTAAATTGCAGCCGGTTATCCTGAAAAACTCCCAGGACTATATCCGCGAAAAATACCATCTCACCGGCGCAACGCCCGTCAATTTTGTATTCCACGGTGGTTCAGGTTCTGCACAATCGGAAATCCGCGAAGCCATCGAATACGGTGCCGTTAAAATGAATATCGATACCGATATGCAATGGGCATACTGGGAAGGTATCCGCAATTACTACGAAGCGAAAAAAGGTTATCTCCAAAGCCAGATCGGCAACCCCGACGGCGACGATAAACCCAACAAAAAATACTACGATCCCCGCGTATGGCTCCGGGAAGGCGAAAAAACCTTCGTTACGCGCCTGAAACAAGCGTTTGAGGATTTGAATTGTATCGGAAAAAACGAAGGGTAGTTGTGAGTTATGAGTTATGAGTTATGAGTTATGAGTTTTTTGATGTCCTCCGTAGATTGTGCTTTTGATGTCCTCCGTAGATTGTGCTTAACTGTGTTCAAGTTTTAGTATCTCATTAAAACTATTCTCCGGAGGACATCTTCGGAATAATCTACAGAGGACATCAAAAAACTCATAACTCATAACTCATAACTCATAACTCATAACTCAAAACACCGCTATCTCAAACTCCTTCCTTACCGTCTCAATTTGACCTGTCGCGGGGTTTTTCACTTCAATCTTTACATCCACTTTCTTTTTGCCTGGTGTTCGATACACCGTATCGCAATTAGCGATGCCATCTTTAAAATTGTACTTCCGTCCGTCAATATAGGCGGTGACATTGTCTGTTTTATTAGAATACCAAATGGGGTAAAATTCGGCCCTGAAAGGCTGACCGGCAACTGGCTTGTGGTTGGTATTCATGCCGATTTTTACAGCATCGAATTGGGGAGAGAAGATAAAGTTTTCGGTAATTGCGGACTCCTGTTTAAGGGCAATAGACAATGTTGTATATGTTAAACGTTGCAAACCATTCAACAGATAATGCTGCTCCTTATTATTAGAACCATTAAAAGCAGTCTGCCATTTTTCAATAGACGCTGGTTCCATCAGGCTTTGAATGTCAGGAGTAAAAAGAGGGTCATTGATTTTTAATGTTGAAAAAACAGTGGAATATGCCCGCCAATGCTGCGCTAACAGAGCCGCATCTGATGGCGTAAGGACGTATTCTTTTGACTGGTCCATTTGATGAACGATATTTTCACAACAAGTATCTAATTTTCCTGCAAGAGTGTACAATTGTTTTGTCAACAGGAGAAGAGAATCTGCTGGCGGCGATGGATAATCGCGACAGGTTTTTTCAATAGACCAGCGAATATTTTGATTATTGCTTTTCAAAAAAACCACCAGGCTTATATTTGTGGGTGCCACGTAATTGAGCCAGGCGTTGTGCAGGTCATTTTGCTTTTTCCAGTACACCAGGGAGGCAAGTATAAGGCTGCTGTAAACAACGTGCCAGATGGGATGGATGGATTTATTGGACATTTATTTTGGGAAAACTTGAAGATGAATAGTATCATAAAAAAACCGGGCAGGTAGCCGACCGGTGCCGCCAGCCTTTATCCTGAAACAAACAGGATGAAGGCCAGATTTTTGAAAGATTGTGTCTAAAGTAAAAAAGCCTTCTTTACTTTTTCTTGTACTTCCGTCAATTTCTACAGCATAGGTACCCCTTTTGTAGTCTCCAAATATAACCCCTAAATGCATGCTATCTCCTTGATTAATTTGGTGTACTGGTAAAAGAAATGGAATTTCCCTGAAACCAAATTCACAGTCCCGGGTAATTCTATGCATGCAAAAAGAATACAATTCAGATGTCTGCAGCCTGATTTGCATCGGTGCTGATGCGCGTATTACCTGTTCCTCTACCCCACCCGCTCCTTCCAGACGAGGGAAATTACCAATGATTTTTAGTGCTTCCTTGTCCTCTTTAAAAAGGGTTGTTAGGTTATTATTGAACGAGTCCTTGTATCCTGGCAAAGCGACAGCAGGCAAAGTTTGTAAGTTGTCGAATGCCTCCTGAAGAAGGGAATCCATCTCCCACAGTTTATTCAGGTAAACTGTATTGGGCAACGATTCGTTTTCATCTGCAAACTGTGCTTCGGCAATAAGTATTTGTCTATCCTGTGCTCTGATGATTTGAAATATCGGATCAGAAATACAGGAATATTGTTTCAATCTTTCCACCTGGCAATACTTCAAATGCAGGATGCCCCAAAAACAAATGGATAGTATTATTGCATAAATAAGATGAATTTTGAGTGTCGTCATCTCGGGAAAATTTTCATTAAAATGGTATCGTGAAGTTCCACAAGTGAATCTGTTTTATTATTCTGGTAGCGAATAACGAATGGGAAACAGTGAATACCTGGTGTTTGAATCGTGGTATCTATGCTTAATATGCCTTCTTTTGAGGGCGGAAGTCCGTTGGAAATAATCTGAAACGAAGAGGGTGCCGATTTAAAGCCCATTACCACAACAGGAATGTCTACCTTTTCACCTACAACGTAACCATTTGAATGGAGCAACATTCCTGGGAAAAACCGATCAAATACTAACCCGCCGCAGAAATGGTATCTCATTAGGAAATAATTATGAGAAGATAAACTTGACAGAGCAAGTCGTAACTTTAGCTCCTCCAAAACAAACGTTTTGCGGGCTGAAAAAAGTTGCGCTGCCCATTTATCATCTTCTTTATTGGGAAAAAAAGTGTTTTTTATCCCAATAACGGCAGATTGATCATTACCAACCAGATTTGTTAAATATTGATAATAGTCAGTCCGATACACCCAGAACTGCTTTTCATCAAGCGCGGGAATTTCATTCATGGCGTTTTTTAGCCCCTGCATTACTCCAAGAGACCTGGCGTAAAATTTTTCACTTTGCGAAGAAGGGTAATCACTATATCCCTTTTTTATTTCTTCCATCCATTCTTCATTGGTATGCATCACCTGGGCTAAGTTCACGGCTGTCAAGGATTGTGCATTTTCCCACCAGCCAGACGTATTATCTGTCTGCCAGGAATAAAACCTGCACCAAAGTGCGGCCAAAATGCATAAATAGAAGAGATGAAAACGAAAGCGCATGTTGGGGAAACGGTAATTAGGAAGGTGTTATTGTGGTGTGTGCGACCGCAAGATGTTACTTGATTTTCGAGGAACGAGAAAATCATAGTGACAGCTTGCGGTCGAACCCACCACCTTGCGGTCGCGCGCACCTTGCGCTCTGGACACCCGGCAGTCAGGAGATGAGATGTCTTCTTGATTTTCGAGGAACGAGAAAATCATAGTGACAGCTTGCGGTCGCATCCACCTTGCACTCTGAACACCCGGTAGTCAGGAGGCGAGATGTCTCTTGATTTTCGAGGAACGAGAAAATCATAGTGACAGCTTGCGGTCGCATCCACCTTGCACTCTGAACACCCGGTAGTCAGGAGGCGAGATGTCTCTTGATTTTTGAGGAACGAATATTAGGGTGACTCGCTGTGTTTGTGCGGTGAGCTGTCACTATGATTTTCTCGTTCCTCGAAAATCAAGTAACATCTCACCGCACAAACAATTCTCCTTATGTTTGCCCCCCCCATTTCAAAACAAGCAATTATTTCGATGCGGATGTGGATGTCCCGGCTCAAAACGGATAGCAATTTCCTGATTGCGGAATATGAGCGCATCAAACAGGAAATGGTGAATCTGAAAGAAAAAATTGACCGGAGCGTGAAAAACTGATCCAATCTTATCTTTTCACAAAAGCCACCGCCCCAGTCTTCGCTGTCACCAACCAATACAACCCACTTGGCAGGGAGTACACCGGCAAAATAGCCTGGCGTTCGGTATTGGTATTGACCTGCATGGCCACCTGGCCAAGCGCATTGACGATCCGGATATCACCAATAGCACCCGGTGCGCTGATATGCAGGTAATCACCGGCTGGATTCGGCGAAATTTGCATCAGGTGATCGGTGGTCAGTACGGTAGTACCGGAGGTGAGCGAATTGACCGCGCCAAAAGTAGTTGGCATATTCGTGAAACTGCCCGTTCCGTTCGGATAGCGGCCAAAACTAATATCACTTACCTGCTCGCCGAAAGTCAAACTATCGAATACCAGGCCGCTCAAATCGGCAAGCATCAGGAATTCTCCGGATTTGGACAATTTAAAATTGGCGTGCAAATCACCTTGTGAACCATCTTCATCCAGCCAAACAACGAGGTAACTATGGGGAGCAATCACAGATCCGTGCGGAAATTCCCATTTATTGAATTTATCGGGATTATCGGTGAGCGACAAGCCTTCCAGGTCATACATATTGCCCGTCCGGTTATAAATCTCCACCCAGTCTTCCAGTTCACCAAATTCATCGGTCAGGCCAGTACTGTTATCCGCCAATATTTCATTGATGACCACTTCGCCAACGGCGGTGGGAGCCGGCAAATTGGTGACGATGGTGTGAAACTCAAATTCTGCCCGTTCCGGTGAAAACCGACCGGCATTGGTATTTTCTGCGTAGATATAATATTGATTTTCAGCAGCATCAGCGATAATGGACGCTCCAAATACACCGTCGCCGGCAGCGCCATCGTGGTGAGCGCCGTCGTCGTACATGGTCGTTTTTTGGAAAACCTCCCAGGTATTGGCGCGGTGCCCGAGCAATACAGAAACAACATCAGTAACTGTTGCGGTGATCCAGACTTCCTGTCCGGGAACAGGTACTAAAGGATCGGTAAGGATATTAGAAATGGCAGGTGCAACGGCCGCAACATTAGCATTGCTATTCAAAAAAGTATTTCTCGCATTCATCAACAAGGTTATACCTGGCAAGCTGCCACCACCTGGTCCGCCACCGCTGGAAGTGACTGTTTGGTCAATATTATTGATAAAATTCGTATAGGTATAAAACTTCTTGGTATCGGCTTGAACGGCTGCATCAATAGTGGCCTGCATTTCGAGGGCGCGGGTGCGGTAGTCCGTATTTCCAAAATTTTCATTCAGAATGGTCCGCAAATGTGCTAGATATTGCTTTTTATAGGTCGGAATAGCCAGCAGTTTTTGGATCAACGGCCGGCTGGTATTGGTGGATTGCACCAAAGGATCCATTTGTTGCATCTGCGTAATACTCAGATTACCGCCGCCTGCGCCGCCGAATCCCAAACTGGTAAATCCGCCAAAACTCATATTCAAATCCCAGACAATCGGTATCCAGCGGTCATTTTCGTCGTAATACAGGTAGTAATTTTGAGCAAATGCGCCGGTATAAGAGTCCAGATTGACCAGTACATCGTTGAAGGCCAGCATCCACAATGCACGGTCGACATCCAGCACTCTGTCAATATAGGCAGATTGATTTTTCAGGGTATCCATGAGCCACACCAATTGCTTCCAGCCATAGTCGCTTTTCATCTCGTACCTGGTCATATAAGTGGTACTGTCGGAAGAAGAATACACGAGATCCGGATTTGCGTTGCCACCGGGTCCGGCACCACCTACAGGATTACATTTGAAAAACGGATTTTTCCCGTCGGTATAAAAATGATCTTTAATGAATTTTTTGTTGATACCTTCCTGGTTGGAATAAAGCCCCCAATAGGTGCCATTGATCCAGAGTTTGGCAAAATTGGCCCTTGGACAAACCATATACTGTTGTAAAATCTCATAGGAAAGGGCTTCCCGAACAAAAGTGGGGTCGGCAACGCCATTACCCAATTTCACATCCGCGTATCCTTGATAATTGGCTCCATTTTTTACATAATCGAGCTCAATATGCATGGGATTTTTTTGATTATTTGCACTATAGGTTGAGTTCCCTTTATATTTAACCCCGACACTATCAAATATTTCTCCATTTATTTCTACACTTTTGGCTAACAAATAGACTTCTTCATTGGCGGCTTTCAAAGAATCCAGTTTGGCATCCCAGTTAGATTGAAAAAAGGTGAGTTTAACCTCGGGGATACTATCCAGATCATAAAAATCCTGGGCTGAAACTGTTGTTACAAACAGAACAAAAAGAACGAAACAGGGTATTGAGCATTTTTTCATTTTTAACAGGGCACAAACAGGCAAAAAGGTTGCATAAAAAGGAAAGGATTTCCGTGACAGAACCGGGTGACATATAGGCTTCAAAACCCTTGCGGACATGGGTGATTTGGTACCCGGTTTCCTCTTCGGTTTCGCGGCAAATACAATCTTCTGCATTGTCTTTATCCAGCAACCCGGCGCAGGATTCAATCAGCACCTTACCGTAACATGTTTATTCATCTATTGACACCACAATTACCAGAAAGGATGTACTATTGCAACATTTTTTTTGACATATATGCGAACATTAGGAAATATTATCTGGCATATCCCTTTTTTAGGGTTTGTTACCGCCTTTTTGGCTTTTTTGTTAGGTAGCCTTCTGGTATTGACCGTGATTGCCTCGCCCATTGGGTTGGGATTACTGGAATACGCGAAGTTCTTATTAAAGCCTTTTGGCAGTACCATGATGGACAAAAAAGATTTGAATCGACCCGTTAATCCAGTTTGGAATTTATACTCGACGATCATAATGCTTTTCTACCTGCCGTTTGGGATCATTTTATGTCTTATTACCCTTTGTCAGATTATCCCCTTATTTTTCTCTATTGTAGGAATTCCGGTTGCGGCAGTACTCGCCAAATCATTAGGAACACTCCTGAATCCAGTCAATAAAATCTGTGTACCAAGCGAGGTGACTACGGCAATAAGGCAGCGAAAGGCTTCAGAAAAATATTCACAGGACTAGTGCCAGAGGCGCTAAGTTCTTGACAGCTTGAACGTCTCTTTTGAACTGGGACTTCGTTGCTCCTCGGGCATGTAGAACCCGCTACACTCCCTCGTCACGCCTTGTCTCAGCCCAAAATAGCCAGCCCAAACTATCAAGAACTTAGTGCCTCTGGCACTAGTGGTCTGTCAAGTCTTAGTTACAATACCCAGATTTAAGTTCATTATGCGCAACGAATTCACCTTCATCTCCATTTTTTTTATTGCCATTACCCTTGTTTTAGGATGGTTTGTATCGCCACTCTGGTATTGGTTGTTTGTATTAGTCATCCCTATGGTAACGGGCGGTATTTACGATATGACCCAAACAAGACATGCCATTGCCCGTAATTTTCCGTTATTAGGTCGCACCCGCTATATCGCCGAATGGATGCGACCCAAAGTGCACCAGTATTTCGTGGAATCGGATACCAATGGCCGGCCTTTCAGCCGTATCGACCGGAGTATCATTTATCAGCGGGCAAAAGACGAGACGGATACCACCCCTTTTGGCACCCAACTCGACCTTTATGCTGAGGGTTACGAATGGATGAACCACAGCATTAACGCATTAGAAAAGAAGAACTTAAACCATGATCCAAGGGTCATAGTTGGTGGACCACAATGTACCCAACCCTATGCATTAAGTGTGCTCAATGTAAGTGCCATGTCGTTTGGCTCGCTGAGTAAAAACGCGATCATGGCGCTCAATGGCGGTGCAAAAACGGGTGGATTTGCGCACAATACAGGAGAAGGCGGTATTAGTCCGTACCATTTACGGCCAGGCGGCGATATCATTTATCAAGTGGGGACCGGTTATTTCGGTTGTCGGGCTGATGACGCCGGTTTCGATCCTGAAGCGTTCCGCGATACTGTTGCTTCGCCACAGGTAAAAATGATCGAACTCAAACTATCGCAAGGTGCAAAACCAGGTCACGGCGGCATATTACCGGCCGCAAAAAACACCCCGGAGATAGCGGCTATCCGAAAAGTAAAACCAGGCGTTGCGGTAGATTCACCGCCCTTTCACCGGGCATTTAATACACCGGTGGGGCTATTAGAGTTGCTAAAGCAAATGCGGGACATTGCAGGTGGTCGTCCGGTGGGTTTCAAACTGTGCATCGGCAACAAACATGAATTTGTAGCCATTTGTAAGGCGATTCTCCAAACGGGCATTTATCCCGATTTCATCACTGTTGATGGTGGTGAAGGTGGAACGGGAGCAGCCCCTGTAGAATTCAGCAATTACGTGGGAATGCCCTTCCGGGAAGCTGTGGCATTTGTACACAATACATTGATTGGCTTTGGCTTACGAAAAGAAATCAAGTTAATTGTATCGGGCCACATCGTCTCCGGGTTCGATATTTTTCGCGCCCACGCTTTGGGTGCCGATGCGTGTAACAGCGCCCGGGCAATGATGATTGCGCTGGGCTGTATTCAAGCACTTGAATGTAACCGCAATACCTGCCCGACTGGAGTGGCTACGCAGGACGAAGAACTGGTTAAAGGATTAGTCGTGGAAGACAAAACGAAACGGGTCGCTAATTTCCACCGGAAAACCGTCGAAAGTTTTATTGAACTCATGGCAGGTGCAGGTATCGACCACCCCTCCAAAATAAACCGCCGCAGCATCAGCCGAAGAATTCTGATGAATCAGGTAAAACGATACGATGAAATTTATCCTTACCTGACCGATGGCGTGCTCCTTAGTGGCAATACGCTTCCCGAAGACTGGCAGGAATTGATGTCCATGTCCAGCGCAGATAGTTTTAACGTTTAGTCGGTTAGTCCCAAGTCGGTCTACTCTACGGACCTGGGACTAACCGACTTGGGACTATCCGACTAAAATTTACATCATATCATTCCCTTGCATTGACTGTTTCATATTTTTTCGTTTGAAAAGCGCTGCATCCATTTTACCAAAGCGGTAAGAGAAGTTCAACTTCACGGTTTGAGGAGCCATTAACCGCCAGGTATCCTGTAAAAAATAATCTGTTTCGGTGTGGGAGCCATTTTTGCGGGTACCGAAGACATCCTGCACGCTGAGGGTCAATGATGCTTTATTTTTCATCAAATCCTTTCGCAGCGAAACATCGGCAAACCAGTTGGAAATGGTATACCCCTGTGCTGTGTTCTGGCTTTGACCACCCGGGCCTCCCCGGAAAGGGTCATTGTTATTGGAAGGTGTAAAGGACGAACGCGTCCGGTATTCCCCATTCAACTGAAACGAAAATCCTGCCGGCATTTTCACCTGAATATTTTCTTTCAAAAAGACACTAAAGCGATTGATCGTTAAATTGTCTTCTACATTGGAGGCGTCCACATTGGTTTGGTACAAATTGGCATTGGTGGTAAAATCAAGCCATTTGAAAAAGGAGTTTTTCAAAGTAAATTCAGCACCATAAGCAGCAGCATGATCGGAATTGGTGTAACTGGTGACCACTACTTCTTTACCTAATTGTGCATTAAACTCCGTAAACTGGTAGGCTGAAAGCAAGTTAGTAGCCTGTTTGTAGTACACCGAAATCAAAAGATTATGGCCTTTCGAGAAAATTTTCTGGTACGACAATTCCAGCCAATTGGTAAACTCCGGAACCAATGCGGTATTTCCCCTGCGCAGGTTCAAAGAATCAGAAAAGTCCGTAAACGGCATTGTCTGGAAGAAATTCGGCCGGTTTACCCGACGGGTATAAGAAAATTGAAGCGTGGATGATTCATTGATCTTGTTCGTCAAGAATAAGCTCGGGAATAAGCTAATTGGATAGGCAATGGTAAAGGAGGAGTCCCGATCAGTCAATGAGCCGTTGTAAAGGCTGCTTTCTGCGCGTAATCCCACCTGGTATCCCCACTTGGCATACTGCTGACTAAATTGTCCATAAGCGGCATAAATCTGATCACTATATTTGTAATGGTCGGAGAAATTGGGCACATTGACCCATTCTCCATCCTGCAGATAATAGTTCATATTGTCGTTTTTATTGAGGCGCACATAGCCGCGCACACCGCCTTCGATCTTCAAATGATCATTAATAGGCCGCACCATATCCGACTGAACAGTAACATACTGTCCATTACCCTCGCCTTGCTGCCGTTCCTGGCTGAATACCCCATTTTGATATGCTGTGGAAAAATCGCTCCCCCCCATGAATTTAACATTGTTGTAATTAATATCAGCGGTCCATTCGGCTCCCTGCTTTGGGAAAAGGTGCTTAAACTGCATTGACGCACCCAGGTTTTGGAAATTACGATCCTGCTGTGAGTTGCGTACATATGTGCTGGACACTATACTATCCGTAAATAAATAAGCAGTAGTAGTGGTCAAAATATCACTGGGTTTGAATTTTCCTCTTGTGTAATTGCCACTTACTGTCAGCGTATTGCGGTTGTCAATGAGAAAGTCAGCACCTGCACGGCCGTTGGCAAACAAGCCGTTCATTTTGCCATCAGAATGTTGGGTCACATTAGATAATGGGGTACCAAAAAGATTCTCCCGCGATGTTTGGCCTTCCGAAATATTTCTGTTTTTATTGAGGTTCAACGCTCCAAACAGGTTAATTTTATCGCCGCGCGCATTCAAATCGCCACCAAAATTAAACCCTCCACGAGAATCACCGCCTGCCCGCGCATTACCATTGTAGCCGAGGCGTTTTTCCTTTTTTAATACAATATTTACAATTCCCGCAGTACCACCGCCAGCATCAAACTTGGCTGAAGGATTGGTAATTACTTCCACACTTTCAATGGCATCCGCTGAAATCTGATCGAGTGTGAGGGTTGTGGGCCGGCCATCCACGAATATCTGTGGAGCGCCATTGCGAAGACTTACATTACCATCGAGATCAACCGACAGGGAAGGCACATTTTTCAGAGCATCCTGCGCATTTCCTCCTGCAGTGGACAGGTCTTTGTCTACCCGGTATACTTTTTTATCCAGCGCTAAAGTGGTGGTATTGGCTGCTGCAGTGACGGTGATTTCTTTGAGTGCTTTTGAGTTTTCGACTAAGGCAATATTACCCAGATCTTTGTCAAAATTACCGGAAGGGAACGAACCACCGCCAGGAAAGCCGCCACCTTGTGCAGGAAATGAACCCGGAGCGCTGGCAGGTGCTTTTCCTGCTGTGCTGTCTTTTTTCATCCCCGGCCCGCCCGCAGGCATCTGAGGAGGTTTTATGCCGAAAGTCACAATTTGTGTCACCTCTGCAAAACCAATCAGCGATACTTTCAATGTAAAGTCACCCACAACGGGCAATTTTTCAAGGCTAAAATCACCATTGTTCTCCGTGAGTTGACCACTGAGTAAAGATTCTTTTAGCGTTTTCGTTGCAGGATCAAATTTTTTACCAAACAATTGAACAGTGGCATAGCCAACTCCTTTCCCATCCTCGCCCACCACTTTTCCATAAAATCGGCCAATATTCATTTTTGAGGGATCAAAACCGCTACCGGGCTGTGCCTGTAATCCCCAGACGCTGAAAAACAGCAGCGCCGCTACATAACAAGTTAAATTTTTCATCATCCTATTTTTTTATTCCACAAAGATCAGTCAACACAGCTAACTAAAATTAAAGAGTAGATGAGGATGGGAAATGTGCCGACAAGTTGTGAGTTATGAGTTTTTTAAAGTGGACCTTAGAGCGACCCTTAGTGCGGGCTTTAGAGTGTTCCTTAATGCGGGCTTTAAAGTGATCTTGGGAGTGGACTTTAGTGCGGGACTTTAGAGTGATCTTCGGGGATCTTAGTGGCACCAAAGATCCACTCTAAGGTCCACTCTAAAAAACTCATAGCTCATAACTCATAACTTATAGCTAAAAATCCTGTTTTCGTCGCCACAGCTTTTACTAATGCGCTTGATGATGGTAAATTTGCAAAAAACAGCAATTAAATGAATTTTGCGCCTATTGCTTTTAACAGCGACAGATTTTACCGGCTCATTTTCCAGACCATCTTATGGATTTTATGGATCGTCGTTCCCATTATTTCGGCCCATGATGAACGGGGCCGGTTATTCTCCATAGCGATGATTCCTGTGGCTTTATCTAATATTCCACTGTTTTTAATCAACTCCGAATGGCTAATACCAAAGGTTTTTCGAAAAAAAGGAATCGGCTATTACCTGTTATCGCTTTTGGTACTGGTGGTGCTATACGGCTTTTTTCAAACACTGTTCAAAGAATGGCTGATAGAAGACTTGCGACATAAAAGATCATTATTTTGGATGTTTGTTCCTGTAATCTTTGTGACTGCCATCAGTACCGGGTACGGTTTTATTAATTACTTACTCCGGGAAGAAAAGAACCGACAGGAAGAACAACAGGAACGCTTGCAAAGTGAAGTCTCCTTTTTAAGGTCACAGATCAGTCCGCACTTTATTTTTAATGTACTGAACAGTATTGTTTACCTGATACGCATCAAATCTGATCAGGCAGAAAAAGTAACGCTGGAATTGTCGGAACTAATGCGGTATATGCTTTATGAATCAGGCGACCAGCAGGTACCTTTAGCAAAAGAAATTGACTACCTGGAAAACTATGTGGAATTGCAAAAAGTGCGTTTTGGAGAGGATGTTGATATCAATCTTGTGGTACAAGGAAACCGGCACGGAACGGTCATAGAACCGATGCTTTTAATTCCGTTTGTAGAAAACGCTTTTAAGCACGGCGTGGGTTTAGTAGAAAACCCATCTATTAATATTCATTTGATAATCAATGAAAAAGACCTGATCTTTACCGTCACCAACAAAAAAACAACCGATACGGCGGCAGAAAAAGATGATGCATCCGGAATTGGTTTGCGCAATGTATCCCGGCGATTGGAATTATTGTACCCAGAACGGCATCAATTGACTTTTTCAGATCACAACGGTCTTTTTGAAGTCATTCTAATCGTTCAATTATCCAGCATCAAAATATGACCTTACGCACCATCATCGTAGATGACGAAAGCCTCGCCCGCAAAATCCTGGAAGATTACGTCCGCCAATTTCCATTTATTGAACTGATAAGCACTTGTAAAAATGCGTTCGAAGCACTGGCTGTCCTTCAAAAAGAACCTGTCGACCTGATGTTTCTCGATATCCAAATGCCCGGATTATTGGGCACTCAATTCCTCGAAAGCCTGCGCGTACGGCCAATGGTCATTTTTGTTACCGCGTATTCCAACTATGCTGTGGAGAGTTATGAACTCAATGTGATTGATTACCTGATGAAACCGGTGAGTCTGGAGCGGTTTACCAAGGCAGTCTTGAAAGCACTGGATGCGAAATCCCCCCTCCGCTCCCCTACCCTTCCCGCACAGGAGCATTTCTTTGTCAATGTCGAATATGCATTGGTGAAAATTTCTATTCCCGATATTACCCATGTGGAAGGAATGAAAGACTATATCAAAATTCACCTGCAAAGTGCGCCTAAACCAGTACTGACAAAATCTACGTTAAAAGGAATTGAAGAAAAACTACCGGCTGATAAGTTTATGCGAATACATAAATCATTCATTATCAATGTAGAAAAAGTCAATTCAATCAGAAATCACCAGATTACTATCGGTAAATTTGAAATCCCGGTCAGTGAAAGCAGCCTCCCGGAATTGATGCAGCGCATGGGCACGTAAAAAATGCTCCTGGCTCATTAGATACTTCAGACTAAACCAGTAGTCGAGATACTAAGTTCTTAACCGTTTGAGCAAGCTATTTTGGACTGAAACGAGGGTGTAGTGGGTCTTCATGCCCGGGGAGCAACGAAGTATCAGCTTATAAGAGCCATTCAATCTGTCAGGAACTTAGTACCTCGGCCACTAATGATTGAGGCACTAAAAAAGATTTCAATATATCAGAAAGAGCCCCTGTCTCTGTCAAAAATCCATCGTGCCCATAAACAGAGTCAATACTTTCCCAAATAGCTCCAGGAATATGGCCGGCCAATATTTTTTGTTCACCCGGAGGAAAAAGGAGGTCGCTGGAAATGGAAATCACCAATGTCTCAGCAGTGATGGCTGCAAGCGCTGCTTCAACAGAGGCGCGGTTGCGGCCTACATGATGGGCATCCATTGCTTTAGATAACTTCCAGTAAGTGAATGCATTAAATCGCTTAGCAAGTTTGTCGCCCTGATAACGCTGGTAGGAAGATGCCGGATAGTCATCCAACTGAGCGGCATCTGAGGATCCCTGGCTCAAATCATACGTGTGGTAATTGCGGTAGCTGAGCAACGCAATACTGCGTGCCACCTTCATACCTTCCACCCCGGCATGCGGGGTATTATTAATCCAGGTAGGATCGGCAGCAATGGCCATTCTTTGACTTTCGTTGAATGCAATGCCCCAGGGCGAATGCCGTGCATTGGTAGCAATGAGCACAAGCCGTTCAAATAATCCGGGTTGATCAATCGCCCATTCCACAGCCTGTTGACCGCCCTGCGATCCACCAATCAGCAAGTGTATTTTTTCAATTCCCAAGTGTTGCCGCAGGATTTCATGGGCAGCCACCATATCCCGGATGGTAATGTCAGGAAAAGAATGAAAGTAGGGCTTGCCGGTATCGGGGTCGATGGAAAGCGGACCACTTGATCCATAACACGAGCCCAGGTTATTCGCACAGATGATAAAATATTTCGCCGGATCCAGCAGGCGGCCTTCCCCAAACAGCCCTTTCCACCAGTCCAGCACATCACTATTGGCAGTGAGTGCATGACAGACCCAAATGATGTTAGAGTCGTCGGCATTCCTCTGTCCGTAAGTATGGTAGGCAATTTCAAGTCGGGGCAACACTTCACCTGATTCCGTTGGAAAGGGTTGTTCCGCAATATATTTGTTTAGTGACATTTTGTAAAATTAAATAATGGCGATGAGTGTGGGTGAATTATCAGGCAATCAGTTATCAGTCGTAGGGCGTACCGTAAACATGCTATTTTCCGGAAAATACCGACCACCGAATGGTCAACGCTACTCCTGATAACTGATCAACTAATAACTTATTAACTGACAACTACTGCCGCGAAAACTTTTTCAAATGCCTGTTCGAAGTCCGCTTTAATATCGTCGAGATGCTCATAACCTACTGATACCCGGAGCACACCAGGAATCACCCCGGAGGCGCGTTGTTCTTCCGGACTCAGTTGGTCATGTGTAGTACTTGCAGGGTGAATGATGAGGGTTTTGGCATCACCGACATTAGCGAGGTGGCTGATCAATTTCAGATTATTGACAATAGCATCTGCTTTTGCCTTATCACCTTTAATTTTGAATGAAAGAACACCACCAAAGCCATTTTTCAGGTATTTTTCAGCCAGCTCATGGTAGGGAGATGAGGCTAGTCCAGGATAGTTTACAAATTCAATATTCGGATGTTGCTCCAACCATGTCGCGAGTTCAAGCGCATTATCCACTTGTCGCTGTACCCGAAGTGATAATGTTTCAAGACCTTGTAAAAGCAGAAAAGAGTTAAAAGGACTGATAGCCGGTCCAAAATCGCGCAAGCCTTCCACCCTGGCACGAATAATAAACGCGATATTGCCAAATGGCCCATCAGCACCAAATACTTCCCAAAAACGAAGTCCGTGATAGCCCTCGCTTGGCTCCGAAAACTGCGGAAATTTACCATTGCCCCAGTTAAAATTTCCGCCGTCAACAATGACTCCACCAATTGTAGTGCCATGACCACCTATCCATTTGGTAGCACTTTCAACCACTACATTTGCGCCATGCTCCAATGGCCGGAACAGATATCCTCCAGCACCAAAGGTATTATCGACCACCAATGGGATTTGATGGCGTTCGGCAATGGCTGCAATTTTGCGAAAATCGGGAATATTAAAGCCCGGATTCCCAATTGTTTCCAGGTAAATGGCTTTTGTATGTCCGTCTATCAATCCTTCAATAGAGTCCGGATTGTCGCCATCTGCAAATCGCGCCTCAATACCCAACCGTTTGAATTGCACTTTAAATTGGTTATAAGTTCCGCCATACAAAAAGGAGGTGGTCACAAAATTATCGCCATTTTCCAAAATATTAGTCAGCGCAATGAACTGAGCGGCCTGTCCACTGGCAACAGCCAAAGCGGCCACACCGCCTTCTAATGCAGCAATTCGTTGCTCAAAAACATCGGAAGTGGGATTCATGATGCGGGTATAAATATTTCCAAATGCTTTCAGACCGAAAAGATTGGCGGCATGCTCAGAATCATTAAATACATAACTAGTGGTTTGGTAAATAGGCACTGCCCGGCTGTTGGTGGTGGGGTCAGGCGTTTGGCCAGCGTGGAGTTGCAGTGTGTCAAAATGGTGTTTGTTTGCCATGTTTTTGAAAAATAAGAAGTGAGGAATTGAAGGAATGAGAAAAAAACAAAAAGCCCCCTTGCAGCAATGTGCAAGAGGGCTTCCTGATGAAAGATATTTTTGTAGTCTATCTTATCATGGGCAAATCGCTCTCACACCGCCGGGGGCAGCACATCATACACATACACATCATGATATTGAGAGACTGAAAAGCCATAGTAAAAAAACGAGT
>JBILHQ010000130.1:0-17938 GCA_044350415.1 Saprospiraceae bacterium
GTTCTGCAGGATTGGCAATTGTCAACGCTGTTTTATCGCCCAACCTGACAGGCAATTGGCGATTATCGCCGGAAGGTTCTATTTGCGCCAATAATTTGGGCGTTTTTCCCGAAGCCAGCAGTGCCCCGCCCGCTAATACCGCAAAAGGCTGGCTGTTAACCCAAATCTCCACCTCGTTGGGCTTGCTCCGGAAAACAAATTCCCGATTGCTCGTACGTGCCATCATAATACTGTTTTTCCCAATACGCATGTCTGATACCGCAATGACCGGCTCCTGGTAAATGGTGTTTACTATTCCCGAATGGGCTTTATTCGAAGAAAACAAACGCCTGACTGGTACCACTTTACCTATCGACAACAAAGGCATCAGGTCATTCCCGTCCCATGGCACCAATTTTGACATACTCGGCTGCGTCGCATCGCGCAATGTTTTGATCATTTGGTCCCATTGCCGACTACCTGGCAAGGCAGATATACCGGAAAAAATCCGCGAAATCATCACCACCACACTAACGATAAACGCGCTGATGCCGATGAGAAAAATTAGAAAAGGCATGTTTTTTTGAATTTTGAACGATGAGATATGAACGATGAGCTTCGTTGCGTATACCGTTGCGTGTGCTTTTGTGTAATCCATGAGAATGCGCATTAATTCATAGAATGTATCGTTGGTACGAATGGTAGTAATCAGCGATTCTATATATTAGTATAAACCATAACACTAAAAGACTTTTTGCAGAAATTTTCAGGCGTTTCGAACCTAAAACAAACGATATTCAGATAAAACAACCGTTTTAAGTCTATTAAAATTACAAATTTTTCTAATGACGAGAAATGCGGGGTAATAATAGAGCAAATATCAAAAAAATATTCTACACTAATTCTACGCTAATTCTACGCTAAAGAGAACATCACAAAGCGCATCGTTCATAGCTCATCGTTAACACCCTATTTTAAGTGAACATTCGCTTCAATCCGGACATTGGCCTGGTACTCTTCTTCTGAACAGGCGACTCCTGGAAGGCAACGGTTGCGGGGGACAGATCCACCTTTCCCGATGGCATTGATGCGCCCTTCTTTGACACCGCGGTGCTCCAGGTAAGCGAGTGCATTCTCGGCCCGTTGTTTGGATATTTCCAGGTTGTTGCCCTGATTCCCCCGGCTATCCGTGTGTGCCACCAAATCGACCGTAATGTTGGGATACCGCATCATCAGTTCGAATAACGCATCGAGGTTGCGAATGGCGGTCTGGTTGAGGGTGGTTTGATTGGGTTCGAAAACAATTTTGTCCATCACAATCACCGATCCGTCCTGCACCGCTCCGGCGGAAGCCGTTTCCTGCGAAGGTTCGCCGCCGATAATCGTGGGGTGAAGCCGCGTTTCGTGAAAATCCGGCCGGTCTGCATAGGCCATAAAAGTGAAATTATCAGGCTGGAAACCACCCCGTTCTGTTTGAACAAGGTATTCACCGGGTTCCGGTAGACATACTTCATATTCACCGTTGAGATTCGTGCGACCTGTCTGGATTTTATTCGAGGCTTTATGAATAAATTTAAGGTTGGCATTCGCGATCCGGGTACCCAATTGGTCTGTTAAAACCGTTCCTTTGGCCCAGAAACAAACCGGTGCAGTACTCAGTTTAATATCGATATGCGCCTGACCAGGTTCATCGTCAACACTGACGAACTGTTGTGTAACCTGGTAATCCTTGTGATTGACCATGATCACATAACTGCGGTACCGCAAAAAGTCGGCACCTGCT
This sequence comes from Saprospiraceae bacterium, assembly GCA_044350415.1. Lineage (GTDB taxonomy): Bacteria > Bacteroidota > Bacteroidia > Chitinophagales > Saprospiraceae > M3007. The sequence goes on from JBILHQ010000130.1 coordinate 1,763, forward strand.
TCTCCCGCCACATTTGAGTACAAATCAGGATGGCGCATTTTATCGGAGGACTTCGGACGAAGTTGCAGATTTACCGAACCGCGATCATCTCCAACTGGTTGCAAATCAATTTCATAGATACTGCTATCAGCATCCACAAAGCCATCGCGCGATGATTTGAGTATCCGGATTTCGGCACCCTGAACCGGCTTCCCTGTTTTCGCATCGCGCACCACAATCATGGCCTCGCGGGTCGCGGGACGGGCATCTTTAATCCCCTGCTCGATAGAAAAAGACCAGATATCATCTTTCCCTTTGGTGCCGTTCAGGCCCTTCTCATCCGGCGCACGATTACTGGTAAAAAAGCCGTGTCGGAATTCATCGTCAATAATAAAGCCCAAATCATCTTCCGGCGAATTATACGGGCGGTTCATATTGACAATAGTCTCATTGCCATCCCGATCTTTTTCCAACATAAAAATATCGAGCCCACCGAGGTTGTTTTCATGCCCTGTGGATGAAAAAAACAAAGCTCCATTCGGATGAATAAATGGGAAAAGTTCATTTTTATCAGAATTCACATTACTGCCGGCATTAACAGGTGCTGACCATGAACCGTCGGCAGCACGCACCGCATAATAAATATCATACCCACCAATCCCTCCCGGCATATCCGAAGAGAAATAGAGGCGCTTCCCATCGGCACTCAACGAAGGGTGCAAACAGGAATACTCATCGCTGTTAAACGGCAATTCTCCTTGTGGAATCCAGTCAAGAGGGCCTTTTTTAGCAGCGTAAATTTTGAGATGAACAACGCCCTTGCTATCCGCCTTTTGAACACCATCCTTTTGGTTATTCTGGGTATAAAACATCGTTTTATTATCCCTGCTGAAGGTTACCGGGCCTTCGTGGAGTTTGGAATTGATATCCAAGGAAAAATTCTGCCGGCTGGCCGGGAATCCATTGGGATCGAACGGCGCAAAATACAGTTCTGAAAAGGTCTCGCCAGTGCGCTTATCCCTTGCGCCATTTTTTTTCCAACTGGAAACGTACACCAGCCCGTTCTGATAATAAGTAGGGCTGTAATCGGTGTTCACACTGTTCAGTATGGTGACGTTCACCACAGCCACCTTATTTTCAGGAAAATCTTTTTCTCGAAACCGCTCTTTGGATTTGCTTTTGGATGATTGCTGTGCCTGTAAAGCAGTAGTGACAAACAGCAGGAAAAAAAGAACGTAAACTAAGCATTTATTGATCATGAGTACTGCGGCGATATTAGTTTTTTTTATTGACACTGAGGTTTCAGGTTAAGACAAGACTTATTGGTGCAAATATCGGAATTTTCCCGTAAAGTGTACTTAAGAGTATGTCCGGGATTTTTTTAAACTGAAAATCAATAGTTTATGGTTTCGGAGCCTGTATAAGCACAGTTTCGGCGATAAAACAGCAAGACGTTTGCCGGCGTAATTTACCGTGTTGATTCGACGTCAGGTTCATGCTTTTACAAGCTCAGCAACCATAAAGTATTGATTTTTATAAAGAAAAAACCCCTGATATGCACTAAACGAAATTCTGGAGAAATTAATTCATCAGGGATACATAAATTTGCACCAGATGTCTGCAAAAACACCATTAGTACTCAGCGATGATTTTCGGTATACTCTTGATCTGCTTGAAAAGACCGATACCAGTCTTTTTCTTACCGGAAAGGCCGGAACAGGAAAAAGCACCCTGCTGGGATTGTTCCGGTCGACCACCAGAAAAAAAATAGCAATACTGGCCCCCACCGGCGTGGCAGCATTAAATATCCAGGGACAAACAATCCACTCTTTTTTTGGGTTTCCCCCGAGAATAATCACCCCACAGGAAGCGGGCAAAAAAACTACCCGAAAAGACTTGTTACGGCTGTATCAAAACCTTGAAACCATCATTATTGACGAAATTTCGATGGTAAGGGCCGATGTACTCGATGGTATCGATATTTTTTTACGGCGTAACCGCGAAAATTACCGGCCCTTCGGCGGCGTACAAATGATTTTTGTCGGCGACTTATTCCAACTGCCTCCAGTGGTGAAAAACGACCCGGTGGAAAGATCGTATTTCCAGGATTATTACGAATCGCCCTATTTCTTTTCCGCCAAAGTATTCCAGGAACCCGACCTGAATATGGGTTACCTCGAGCTCAGCAAAGTTTACCGGCAGGATTCCAGGCACTTTTTAAGGTTACTGGAAGCCATCCGGCTCAACACATTGGACTACGACGATCTGGACGATCTGAATGAAAGGTATATTCCGGGATTCTCCGATACCGAAGGCTATATTACCCTCTGCGCCCGAAATGCTACCGCCGACCGTATCAACAGCAGTGCGCTGCAGCAGTTAAAAACACCTCCCTTCGCTTTCCGGGCAGAGGTAAAGGGTTTATTTGACCCTTCCCTCTACCCTGCCGAAATAGAGATGGCACTGCGGAAAGGCGCACAGGTAATGTTTATCAAAAACGATCCGGAAAAGTCGTACGTCAATGGAACAATAGGTGTAGTCACAGACATTGGCGAACACCGGGTGGTGGTCAGCGTCACGCACGACAATGGGAAAAAAAATACGATCGAGGTAGTGAAAGCGGAGTGGGAAATACTGCGGTACAAAGCAGATACATCAGGAAATATCGAAGCCGAAACCATTGGTTCCTTCCGGCAATACCCCTTGCGATTGGCCTGGGCAATCACCATTCATAAAGGCCAGGGCAAAACTTTTGACAAAATCCTGCTCGACCTGGGAGGAGGAGCCTTCGAACACGGACAATTATATGTCGCACTCAGCCGGTGCCGCACACTAGAGGGCATTGTGCTGCGACAAGCCATCCGCCCTAATGATGTGATTACTGATGAAAGGATTGTGTCCTTCTACAGTACGGCATTCCGAAGGTAAGCATCCATTTTGACCAAAATAAAAACAGAAGCCATCCCATTGCGGGATAGCTTCTGTCAGGAGTATGTTCAAATTTTGGACTTATCGAATTACTTACCGCGAAGTGCGCGGGGAATTTCGATGGACGCAACCGGAACAGCAGCACTGTTCGATACACTAACGCCATCTACTGGAATGATATCGCGCACACGAATAGTCGAACCCAACTGCATGCTGGTGATATCGGCCTCCATAACATCCACTACCTTTTCAGGGGTAGTAAGAATGTTAATCTTGCGCATGGTGGTAATGAATTTACCACCCTCTTTTACTCCGGGAGCTGAACCGACAAAACGAAGCGGAACGCTTGCTTTGAATTTAACTCCTGGTACCAGCTCGAGGAAGTCGAGGTGTAATACTGCATCAGTAACCGGGTGGAACTGCACATCCTTAAGAATGCACTTGTGTTTTTTACCGTTCACTTCTAACTCCACCATTTTAAACTGTGGAGTGTATATCAGATCACGGCAGTCTTTGGTAGCCACCGAAAACTGAATGGCTTCACCACCACCGCTATGATACATATTAGCCGGAATCATACCAGCGATGCGAATTTTTTTAGCTTCCTTCTTACCGGAACCTTCTTTTTTGTGTCCCTGAATGGCTACAATTTCCATTGTACTTTCTCTTGTTAATTACTTGTCTTGTGCGAAAAATGCCCGCAAAGGTACTTTTTTAATTGCCTTACCGCCAAACATTTTACAAAATTTTCTTTTGAAAAAAAAAAGCCGCGCAGTTGCGCTACTTTTGCTTCGTTATGAAGGCAAAAAATACCATCCCAACTCCTGCTGTGCCTGCTGCCTCCCCGGCAGGCTATGGCATTTTTCTTTGGCTCGCCATTTTCGCCAATTCCCTGTTTTTGATTTGGCAATGTTTAGACCGTTATTTGGCACCCCGTTTTCTGTTTTTGTCCGCAGCGCTCATCATTTCCTTAGCCCTGCTCTGGAAGGATTTAAAAAAAAATGCAGATTGGCGCTTTCACACCTTCGACCTTTTGCTGATCGGTTGGTATGGGCTCAATCTGGCGGCTGTATCCTGGGCATTTAGTTGGTCGGAAGGCATTTTTTATGCCCAAAAAACGCTCCTGCTGTTTTCGGTTTACTGGTTGTTCCGGCAAACGCTGTATCGGCACGAGGCTGCTGTGGTGAAAATATTTTCGACCATCACGCTATGGCTAACCTGGATAGCTTGTGGTATTATTTTGGTACAGATCGGAATGGGCTTCGAGCACAATGGGTTGGACAACGAAGCGATGTATGCTTATGCCTCCGGTGTCTTTGGCAATAAAAGCTTAGCAAGTGACTTCTTATTTTTCTTATTGATTTTCAATGTATGGACTATCAAAAATGCCCCTAAAAAAGGCGTTTTTATCTTCAATATAGCATTACTGGTACTGTTGATTCTGGTATTGCAAACGCGGACGGTTTACCTTGCCGTTGCAGCAGCAGTTCTCATCTATTCGGTTACAGCAGGCATAAGCGACCCGGCAATACGTCCGTTTTTCACTAAACGAATCCTTCCGGCAGGTGGTTTTATGGTACTGGTGATTGCCGGATTGCTGGCACTCCGAAGCGACGGAAGTAGTCTGGGAGAGCGACTCAATCCGCTGACTTATCTGGAAAGTGCTACGGCGAATGAACGGCGTTTTGTATGGTACAAAACGGATCTGCTGAACAACGATCACTACTGGTGGGGCGTGGGTAATGGCAGCTGGAAACTCTGGTTGCCCTCCAAAACACTGGAAGGGGCTTACCGCCTGCAGGAAAAGGGCATTGTATTTACCCGCGCGCACAATGATTACCTGGAAGTACGCGCTGAAATGGGCATAGTGGGCGCTATTTGGTTTATTACCCTGTTCGGGGCTGCCGGATTAGCCCTGGGAATGCGTTTACGAAAATCCGGGAAGTCCCAGCATGAAATGGCTGTCATTGGAGCCGGCATTTTGGGTTACTGCATCATCCAATATTTTGATTTTCCTCGGGAGCGCGTCGAAATGCAGGTCATCTTAGGACTGCTTTTAGCATTTGCGGTCCATTACAGCCGCGCATTTTGGACTAAAAGTCCCGGAATTTCAGTGTCTGCCATTGGTACCCCTTTTATGGCGGCATTAGTACTGGGAATGGCCTTTAATGTGGTGATCGGCTGGAACAGGGTGGCCGGAGAGATCCACAATGTCGATATGCTGAAAGCCTACCAAAAGAATGATTTTAAAACCGTCCTTCGGGAAGCAAAAGCCGCACGCAATACCTTTTACGAATACAATGATGTAGCATTGCCCCTCCAATGGTACGAAGGCACGTCCTTGTACCGGATGAATAATGATGAAGCAGCGTTAAAGTCTTTCGGAGAAGCACTGGCACTCAACCCCTGGAGTTTCCAGGTTTTAAACAATTATGCCACCGCATTGGCCAAACTTGAAAAGTATCCGGAAGCTATTCCTTATTTCGAAAAAGCAGTGGAAATCAATCCCAAATACGACGAAGGAAAATTTAACCTGGCTTTTTCCTATACGCAGTTAGGTGAATACCAACGCGCATTAGACTGGCTTGCCAAAGTGGATACTATTGCCAATCCTAAAAGCGAGGAAGACAGGAAAAAGAATAAGGGACTACTGGACAACAAGGCTACTTTTCTGAAGAGTATTGAAGAGAAAATGAAATGAGTGAAAACCATAGAAGACACCGAGGTGCGCTTCTGGCAACCCAATAACGCCTACCACTGGTGGCCCCAGGAAAAACAACTCGACAGCCTGATCCAGTTAGGTTATTCATTTTGCGCCTTTAAAAGCCACGGCGAACAAAAACTACCCGATTTTATTTTGCAGAACCCCAAGGTGCGCATTTTGGATTTGAAGGTGGAATAGGCGGGAGAGGAGTGACTATCGAATGTCGAATGTCGAACACCGAATATCGAACGCCGAAGTAGCGTAGAGCAAGCCTAAAAGGAGACTATCTCAGTTTTTTACTTGATTTGTGTCAATACTGGGTGTACACTACGCTACTTCGGTGTTCGATATTCGATATTCATTAACCTTCGACAACTAATTCAGCACATACCGTACAAACACCTGCCCTGTCCTGTTCCGCCGTGCCACCTCACCATCAGGAATACCCTCCACATCAGCAATGCTGATTTTTTGTAAAGGGGTTATACCGTGCATGTACCGTCCTCCCAGCGTCCATCTTTTAGTAATTTTATACTGTATACCGGCGAGACCGGCAATTTCAAACCGGTTTAAGTAATCAAGGACGAATTGACTATTATCCCCATCCACCTGAGTAGAAAGCAGGTAATTCAATTCAGTACCAATACTGAACCCCAGTCGTTTAACGGGAAAGTAATTGACTACCAGCGGTAAATTGAGGTAAGTAAGGCGAAAATTGAACCGATTTTCCGGATAAGTGCCTGCGACAGGTTCGCTGTACCCTTTAAAAACAACGCCGGGTTCTGCACTTACACTAAAGGGATGCGCGCCGAGTTGTTTTTCCAGAAACAAATTGACTTGTCCGCCAAATATCGCCTTTGTTTGGTTGTCGATCAGCGGGTGGGACTTAGCAGACATTTGCAGACCAGCATAATTACCTCCCCCTTGCAGGCCGATTTTGATTTTTTGGGAGAAAGCAGCAGTGGCAAAAAAGGCAATAATAAGTAGTGCACAGCAGCGCCGCGCGTAAAGAAGTTCAGGTTTCATAATAAAAAATTGTTTTGTTGTCAGATTGATACGGGAAGAGGGAAATGGGTTGTCTGGGGAGGGTGAAATATGCTTTTACACAGCATATACGTTTTACAGTTAACAGTTTTTCTTATATTTGCCCGCATATTCAAAATGATATAACCCTCCCCCAATTCCCCGCTATGAACTGGCAAGAAATACTCGACGATATTGAAGACGAACAAGCCATACTTTTCGTCGGCCCAGAATTCGTTCGCCTCGGCGGCCAAAGCCTGGGCCAACATGTGCGGGAGCAACTGCACCGGCAGTTCCCCGACCAAATATTGCACCATTACCAACGCGACGGCATATTCCTGTTCCGCGACGACGATGCCAAGGTGAAAGCCCAAAAACAGGTCAAACGCCTCTACCGGCAATTGCCGCCCGACGAAGCCCTGCTCCAACGCATCGCCGCCATCCCGTTCCACCTCATCATCGCCCTCACGCCGGATACTTTCCTGCGCGACACCTTTGAACAGTGTGGATTGCGGACCCATTTTCACTATTTCCGCTCGGGCGAAAGTGCCGAAAGCCTCCCCAAGCCTGAACGTGGAAAACCCCTTATTTACAACCTCGTCGGGGAGATCAACCACGATGAATCGCTCGTACTGGACTACGAAGACGTGTTCAACCTGATGAAAGACTGCCTCAGCACGGGGCTGCCCACCAAAATCAATGCCCAACTCATGCGCGCGAGCACCTTCGTGTTTCTCGGTTTTGATTTTGAAAAATGGCATACCCAGATGTTGCTGCGCTTCTTGAGCCAAAGGCCCGGCATTTCCAAATTCGCTATCGAAGGCGACCGTCCCAATGCCGACACCCACGATTTTTTGTTGAATCAGTTCAAACTTACCTTCAATAAAGGCGTTGAAGAAGGCGAAACGTTCTTCGACAGCCTTTACCGGAAATGCGACAATGCGGGTATGCTCCGCACCCTGATCAATCGCTACACGCCCGCACAAACACGCCTCATGCGCAGTGCCTACTCGGGCAAACTCGACACCGCACTCGCAGACTTGCTCAAGGTCCTGACCGACCCGGACGACCGTGACCAGGCTACACTCCTCAGCGGGCGCCTCCAGCAACTAACTGAACAGCAACAAGACGCCACCATAGACAGCCGCGATTATTGGGTGGAATGGAACAAAATCGCCTATAATATCATCCATTTAATCAAAAAAACCTGAGGCCATGGCAAACGAACTACAACGCCGCTACCCCGGCCTCAACTACTTCACAGCGTCCCAACGCGCCCAATTTTTTGGCCGGGACGACGAGATCGAGGAACTGCACGCCCTCATCCTGACCGAAAAAATCGTCACCCTCTTCGGCAAGTCCGGCTACGGCAAATCCTCCCTGTTGCGGGCGGGCATTTTGCCGCTCTTAGGCCCCGAAGTCGTGCCCGTATTGGTGCAGTTCGGCGCGTACCAGCCAGGTATCAGCCCTTCCCTGATGGAGCGCGTGCTGACTCAATTGGACATCGCCCTGCCCGATGACAACCCCGACAGCGCGTTTTTGGAAAGCATCAGCACAGCCGATACGCTGTGGCATCGTTTCAAGCGCAAGCAAAACCCTGCGCTCAAGCAGTTTTTATTAGTTTTTGACCAATTCGAGGAGTTTGATTCGTACCCAGCCCAACAGCGGGTTGATTTCAAACTGCAACTCGCCGAACTGCTCTTCACCCGCATTCCGCAGGCCGTGCGCGACCGCTCCGATACCCTGCCCGACGCGCAACAAACCCTGCTCGCACGGCCATTGGAAGTAAAGTCCGTGTTTGCCATCCGGGAGGACCGCCTCAGCGTGCTCGACGGCTTAGCCGATAAACTGCCCGCCATCCTGTACAAACGTTTCAAACTACAGGGACTGAGCGAAAAGCAGGCCATCCACGCCATCGAAGGCCCCGCTGCCCTGGCACAATCGGACGGTTTCATTTCTCCTGCCTTTTCTTATACTCCCGAAGCTATAGCCGCTATTCTGGCGGGTTTGGAGAAAAAAAGTGGCAATGTGAAGCCCGACAACGCATCATCTCCCACCAACCAGGGCAGTCGCGTGGAAGCGTTTTTGTTGCAAATCTGCTGCGAAAATATCGAGACCAGCGTTATCCAGCGCTCGCTTACCGGAGAAAAAGCGCTCCGCATCGGGCCGGCCGATCTGCCACCATTTGAGCGACTGTTCGAAGCGTATTACCGGGGCAAAATAGCCGCCCTGCCCACTGCCGCCGAACAAACGGCAGCCCGCCGCATGATCGAGGACGAACTCGTCAAAACCGACCCGCTCACCGGCATCGCCTACCGCCTCAACGCCGACGGACGGCGACTGCGCAGCTTACCCGGCGTCGATGAGGCCCTGCTCAAACGCCTTACCGACGATTTCCTGCTGCGCTCCGAACCTAACACTACCGGCGATTTCAACTACGAAGTCAGCCACGATACCCTCGTGGAGGGCATTTTGAAGTCGAAAAACGACTACGAAAGCGCCAAAGCACAGGCCGCCGCCGAACAACAAGCCCGCGAAGAAGCGGAACGCCTGCGCACCGAAGCTATCGAACGCGAAAAACAATTGGTGGAAGCAGAAAAACAACGGGCATTGGAAACAGCCAGGGCCGAAGCGGCGGAACGATTGAAAAACGAGGCATTGGAGGCTAAAAAGGAGGCGGAAACAGCAAAAGCGCAAGCCGAACAAGGCCGCAAACGTGCCCGTGCTTTCGCTTATTTGTCGGGTTTGGTGGCGGCGGTGGCGATTGGTTTGGGGATATTGGCGTTTGTTAAACAAAACGAGGCCAATTCTGCTTCTGATCTGGCCAAAAAGGAAGAAACAAAGGCTAAGGATGCCCTGACGCAAGTGGAAAAAGAAAAAGAAGCCACCGAAACCCAGCGAAAGAACGCCGAAGAAAGCTTCTTATTAGCCCAGGAGAAAACCAAAGAGGCAGAAAAAGAAGCCGAAAAAGCCCGCATCGCCCTCGCCGAGCAACAAAAAGCCCTTGCCAATGTCGTCCGTCTCACCCTCAAAGAAGCCGACAAAAGGATTTACATCCTCGACTACGAAGGCGCCCTGGAAATCATGCGATCCGCCGTTGCCCTCAAAGCCGCCCAAAAAGAAGTCAGTGATGCCCTCCTCGAAATCGCTTTTTTCTTTGCCGAAACCGGTCAATATGTCCGTGCCAAAGGCGTACTGGACACTGCTGCGAGTTTGGCCGGACAAGATTTGTCAACTTTCAAAAAGTTGGCCAATCTAAACACCCGCAAAGGATTAAGGGATGCTATCAAAACGCTCAACCCCGAACGGGATACCTTCCTTGCAGACCGCTATTTCCCCACCATGATCCCCATTCCTGGCGGCACAGACACACTTGGCAGCGACAATGATGATGAAAAACCCCGCCACGCCGTCACTATCTCCTCCTTCAAAATGGCCAAAACAGAAACTACCTGGTGGCAATATAACCTCTTTTGTGAAGCAACCAAAACCACAAAACCTCCAAAGCCTGGCTGGGGTAGTGATGGCGACAACCCGGTTATTAATGTTTCGTGGTACGATGCGATAGCGTACGCCAATTGGCTGAGCAACCGGGAAGGCAGGGATACTGCAATAGTAAAAACCGGCTCAGGAGATGATGATTATGAAATAAAACTTCAATCCAACGGCTATCGACTGCCCACCGGAGCTGAATGGGAATATGCCGCCCACGCCCGCGCACCTAATAAATATGCAGGTAGCAATAATCTTGATGCTGTGGCGTGGTACGGAGATAATAGCGGTAGCCGTACACACCCGGCCGCCGGAAAAAAAGCCAATGCTTTTGGCCTTTATGACATGAGCGGTAACGTATGGGAATGGTGTTGGGACTGGTACGGCCCCTACAAAAGCGACGCGGTTTCGAACCCGACGGGCGCAGAAAAGGGCGACTACCGCGTGATTCGTGGCGGCGGTTGGTTCGACTACGCGGGGTATTGCCGCGTCCCGCGTCGCACCACCACCCCGCCGACGCGCCGCTACGACTATCTGGGCTTCCGCCTTTCCCTCCAGTGAGGAGGGGGTTATTCGGGCCCACATCATGCGCAAAAAAAGAAAGCCTAAAAACTGGCAGTGGAAGGGAGGGCGAAGGGAGGGACGACCAGCCCTCCTTTCACTGCCAGTTTTTGGCGTGTGGGCATCACGGTTTTAAGAAATTCGGCAAAGCCGAAAATTTATTTTGAAAAATAGGGTATTTTCCAAAACACGGCCCCCTTTTTGCACACAAAAAGGAAATATGATTTTATGCAAATCAAAATATTCAGTATTCCAATTATTGGTGGTCAAGCCGTTAATGAGGACATGAATGCCTTTCTTCGTTCTAAAAAAATTATCCAGACGGAGCAACGATTGGTGGGCGACGGCGACGGGGCGTTGTGGAGTTTTTGTATCAAATACGTGGAGGATTATTCACCCTTCGTCAAAGGTGGAAAAGAGAAGGTGGATTACCGGGAAGTGTTGGATGCTGCGTGTTTTGAGCGATTTTCAAAGTTCCGGGAGATTCGGAAGAAGTTGGCTGCTACCGAAAATGCGCCAGCTTATACTATTTTCACCGATGAAGAACTGGCGGAACTCTCTAAAATGGAAGAAGTAACCATCGCCAACATGAAGAGCGTAAAAGGTATTGGCGATAAAAAAGCAGAAAAATACGGACAGCATTTGGTCCCGATAACATAGGATGAAAAGAGCCTCCGGATTACTCGAAGCAATAGCAGACCCTGAAAACTTGCGGTATGCGAGTTGGAAGGCAGCCAAAGGTAAGCGGTATTCAGCCTCGGTTTTGGCGTATCAGGCAGACCTGGAAAAAAATATCGCCCTTTTGCACCACCAAATCAAGAGTGGGCAAGTGTCAGTGGGCGATTATCGGTACTTCAAGGTATTTGAGCCAAAAGAGCGGCAAATCTGCGCTTCCGCCTTCCGCGAACAAGTGCTGCACCATGCTTTGATGAACGTTTGCCACGAGCGTTTTGAAAAGGTACAGATATTTGACAGTTATGCCAGCCGCAAGGGGAAAGGGCATTTTGCCGCACTCGAACGCGCCCAATATTTCACCAAAAGACACACGTGGTTTTTGAAATTGGATGTAAAGAAATTTTTTGAAAGCATTCACCATGGCGTTTTGAAAGCACAGTTGGCGCGACTTTTCAAAGAAGAACAATTGCTCGGTATTTTCTCCCAAATCATAGACAGTTATAGCGCATCCCCTGAACGGGGCCTGCCTATCGGCAACCTGACAAGCCAATATTTTGCCAATCATTTTTTGTGCGGCCTCGATCATTTTATTAAAGAAACCTTACAAATCAAAGCCTATGTGCGCTACATGGACGATATGGTGCTGTGGAGCGACGACAAAGCGGTGCTACAGGCGGCAATCAAGAGCATTCATGAATTTGTGGAGACACAGTTGGGCAGTGCATTGAAGCCCATTCTGTTGAAGCGTTCGGTAACAGGATTGCCGTTTGTGGGCTTCCATATTTTCCCTTACCAGGTCCGCCTGCTGCAAAAAAGCAAAGTGCGGTATATTCAAAAACTGCAACTCATTGACACCAATTATCATACCGGAATCTGGAGTGAAGCGGCATGTCAACGGCGTTTTTTGCCGCTCCGGGCGTTTATAAGCCATGCAGATTCCGCTGGATTTCAGCAAAAAGTATGGCACACGATACAAGGTCAATCATCGTAAGGGCGACAACCGCGTGAATCGTGGCGGCAGTTGGAACAACAACGCGGAGAATTGCCGCGTCCCGAATCGCAACAACAACACGCCGACGAACCGCAACAACAATATAGGCTTCCGCCTTTCCCTCCAGCGCATGATGTGGTCCGGATGGCTCCTGATACACAGATGATTGTACCTGTTCCTGATCTTATTCTTGTTGGGACAAACAGGATCGTTTCGCACGATTTTGAGCGGCAGTATGAGTAGACATTGGTTGAAAGTTCTGCCGCTTTTTGTATGGCACCGCGCGCGGATTACGGGGTGAGCTTTTGGGATGAAAATACTTAATTACGCTATAGCAAACCCTGCCGTCTCCCGTATCAACGGTTCAACAAATCCCAAAACAATATCGGATTTAGGTATACCTGCGTCCACCAATCGCCCGGCGATGTCAAAATCTGTCCGGTCTTCGTGGATCCAGATTTTTTTATCCTTGATTTGGAGATGAAACATGATCCCATGCTTGTAATGGTTGCCCGTCCAGCCGACCCATAACAAAATGAACTCATCCTTTTCTTTGTCAATCACCAAATGCGGTTCTGCCCCGCGAACATTGGCAAGGCTGGTAGCAGCCCGTTGGCGGAGGATATCTTCAATTATTTTTCGATATTTTTCTATCTTATCCATTTTTCAATTTTTTTATCCTGAATATTAACAACGATGAATTTTAGATTAAATTGATCAATCCGACGCATTATAAACTTGAATGCACTCAATCTTTCCCATCCCCTAACAGAAATAGCCAAAAACAATTCAGATTCCAAGCCTTGTTCATCCAGTGCTGCCTGATAGTTTAAAAATTGCCCCAAAGCTTCGTGAAAAGCATGTATCACGGATGCTCCTGCAAATGATTTTATTTCAATTGCCAACATTGAACGATTTTGGAATACGGTGGTTTCGTTTTTTTGTGCGGCAAGATCTATATCAAAAAATGTATTGTCTTCATCCAGGTCGATTGTAAACGGATCGTTTGTTACTTCCCAATTGTCATTTAACAAGGCATCTTTTATGGCATAATGTATGATGTCTTTTGCCATTTATGTCAATCTTTAAATTTAATGATTCTGTTTGTTTTACAAAGATACGAGTTACTATGGAACGTGTCATAATAAATTAAAAACCGATTTTCAGGACATTGTCAGGTAGTCTTTTATCGGTAATAGTTCTGAAGAAGCAGCATCACTCATCGCCTCATTGATCCGTTCAATTTTTAATGTTCGATGTTCAACGGTCCTCTTCGAAAGAGATGTGGGTAGTCATTCGCGATTTAATGTTCAACGCGCAATGCTATATTTTCAATGCTCAAGTTAAATACTCCCGCTCCAACCCCATCCACTCCATCGTAAACGCCCCATCTCCCGGCAGCGCCATCCGGACACTGCCGGAATCATTCTTTTTATCCTGTTGCATCAAAGTCCAGAGTTCATCTATGCTATTGGGCGGAAGGGCGACGGGTGGAAAAAAGCGATGGAGGTATTGGGTTAAGCGGTCTTTTTGTAAAAACGCTTTTTCACCGGTATAAACTCGGCCATTTTTTTCCCGGATGGCGGTTTCTAAGATCATCCCGCAGGCGATGGCCTCGCCGTGGGTCAATGGGGCATCGGTATCTAAAAAATAACTTTCGATGGCGTGCCCAATGGTGTGGCCGTAGTTCAGGACTGCCCGAAGCCCTTTTTCAAAAGGGTCCTGTTGCACCACGGTTGTTTTAACGGTAATCGAAGCGCGCAAAATGGAGAACCAATCGGCCGTGCGCAAATCTGTCAGTCCGCCGATCATATTCCACAACTCGGGCGTGCCGATGGCCGCGTGTTTGATCACTTCCGCAAAACCGGAGTGAAGTTCCCGCTGCGACAGGGTTTTGAAAAATACAGGGTCGATCAATACGCCGGCGGGATTGGCAAAAACACCCACTGCATTTTTAATGCCCTGAAAATCAATGCCTAATTTTCCGCCTACCGACGCATCTGTTGCGGCGAGTAAGGTGGTCGGAATTTGCAGGAAGTCAACGCCCCGCTTGTAGGTGGCTGCACAAAAACCGCCCATATCGCCTGTCACGCCGCCGCCCAGGTTAATGACCAATGCCTTGCGGTCGAGCCCCGCCGCAAACATCGCCGACCATATTTGCTCACAGGTGACTAAATATTTGTGTTTTTCGCCGGCCGGAATGACCACATGCGCGGTTGCTTCAGGCGAAAGGCCCGTTTGTTCAAAAAAAACCGGCGCACAATGTGCCCACGTATGCTCATCGGCAATGATAAAAACGGCAGAATGCGACCGGCCTTGTTGCCAGCGCGGGAAAGTCTCTTTCAGTGGACCCAACAGAAGCGGGTGTAATGCCAGGTTAAAATCGTGTGTGAGCATAGGAGTGCAAATATACGGCAGTGCACGGTGCCCTATTTAAGATCGGCAGCTTCTTTCCCGGTATTTTTTTAAAAAATATTTCTTTTATTGTGTCATAATAATGTACCTTTGCGGTTCGAATTTACAATCATTTATTTTTCCATTAAAAATTAAGTTACTTCATGCTCATTATCGAGATCAAGGAAGGAGAAGTTATCGACAAGGCCCTCAAAAAGTACAAAAGAAAGTTTGAGCGTTCAGGCACTTTGAAACAATTACGTTACCGTAAAGCGTTTACGAAGCCGTCTATTGAGCGTCGTACGCAAGTTCTGAAAGCCACTTACAAAGAAACAATGTACGGCTTTAAAAACGATTAATACGTGTTTTACACGGAGTCGTTTTTCGATCATTTAGCAAAAGAACGTCGTCTGTCGCCGAATACTTTAACGGCATACAGCACCGACATGGAGCAGTTTACACAATACTGCGAAAATATACATTGCCTCACTTCGGTCTCCGGGGTGAGGCATTTGCATATCAGGGCATGGGTAGTGGTACAAATGGAATCGGGTCAACAGGCCCGCAGCATCAACCGCCGGCTTTCCTGCCTGAAAACCTACTTCAAATTCCTGCTGAAACGGCAGTTGATCGATAAGAATCCCATGCTGAAGGTCATCGGTCCCCGCACGGGCAAACGTCTGCCGGTAGTGGTGCGCGAACCGGAGATGAACATGCTATTCGAAAAGGTGACATTCCCCGATGGGTACAAGGGATTGCTACACCGCATTATCCTTGAAGTCCTGTATGCCACCGGTATCCGCCGCAGCGAACTCACGCAATTGAGTATTCCCGATATTGACTTCAGTCGTTCAGTGATCCGAATCAAAGGAAAAGGCAATAAAATGCGCCTGGCACCGATCGCGGGCTATTTAACGGATTTATTGCAGCAATTTATCGCCGCCCGACAAGAAGCATTTCCTTCCTCCCCCACCCCGGCGCTCCTGCTCTCCCCAAAGGGCATTGCATTGCGCCCAGAATCGGTGTATACGATCGTCAAAAAATACCTTTCTTTAGTCAGCAATGCAGAACAATTGAGTCCGCACGTCCTCCGCCACTCTTTTGCCACCCACCTCTCGGATCACGGTGCCGACCTCAATGCTATCCGCGAACTATTGGGCCACAGTAACTTATCCGCCACGCAGATTTATATGCACAACAGCATTGAGAAACTGAAAAAAGTGTATGACCAGGCGCACCCCAAGGGCGATGATGAGTTATAAGTTATGAGTTATGAGTTATGAGTCTCGTGATGTGAACTTATAGGGGTACGTGATGTGGGGTTATGAGTCTCGTGATGTGAACTTATAGGGGTACGTGATGTGGGGTTATGAGTCTCGTGATGTGAACTTATAGGGGTACGTGATGTGGGGTTATGAGTCTCGTGATG
>JBILHQ010000304.1:0-5657 GCA_044350415.1 Saprospiraceae bacterium
TTCTCAGTGGTTTCGACCAATTGGCCATCTGCGGTTCCTTCGGTGAGCGTATAATGAACGAACACCGCTTTGTTTTTTTCAATAATCATTGTAAAAAATACGGGCGAAATACCCAAAAAAGAGTGAAAGGTCTTCAATAATGACTGCAAGTGTAACACGCTTTGCAAGAGCTGCGCGGTATATAGTCACGATTTAAATCGGCACAAGATACGACTTTTCTTTACGGCATAAAGCCAGCGCAGTGAATTTCAGCCGGGGGAGTGAATTTCGTTTTGTTAAAACGAATTAAATCCTAGTTAATCCCTGGTTAATGATTGGGGCAACTGGCGGGCAACTTTTGATAAATATATCTGACAATCAAACAATTAGATTTCGTTAACTAAAATACGTTAATACTTGCAAGCAACTTAATCTATCATTCTATCGTCAGAACGGCACTTGGTGCGTTAAAACATCCTACTTTTGGCCCATCAAATTAATTCAAAACACCTGCTAACAAGCAATAAAATTTAGTTATCATGTACAAAAAATTGTTTTCAACGGCCTTATTTGCTGTTTTACTCAGTGCTGCTTCTTTTGCGCAAAAAATCGCAATAGTAGACATCAATGCTATCCTCGAGAGTATGCCCGATTACCAGAAGGCGCAGCAACAACTCGATCAGGTAGCCACCCAATGGCGCCAGGAAATTGCCGTCGAACAGGACAAAATCAAAGCCTTATACAGTAAATATCAGGCAGAGCAAGTGCTGTTGAGCGAGGAAATGAAGCGCCAGCGTGAAGATGAAATTACCGCTAAAGAAAAAGAAGTGCGCGAACTACAACGCCAAAAATTCGGTGCAGAGGGCTCTTTATTTAAAAAACGGGAGGAATTAGTCAAACCAATTCAGGACAAAGTTTACAGCACCATCAAGCAATATGCTGAAAACCGCGGTTATGATTTTATTTTTGATAAGGGTTCCTCTTCGGGTATGATTTTTTCAGATCCCAAAAATGATAAAACCGAAGAAGTAAAAGGTATTTTGAAAAAAGGATAATTTAAGCATTATTTGAAGGATGCACGGTATATTTGCGTCCTTTTTATACAAAGCAACATTTTATAGTAAACTAACGATGAAGAAAACGTTCGTACTGATGCTCGCCCTTGTTCTCTCAACTGCGACTGCATCTTTTGCACAAAAATTCGGATATTGCAACTCGCTTGCGCTCCTCTCTGAACTGCCAGAGGTTAAATCAGCTGACAGTGATCTGCAAGCTTATCAGGCACAGCTCCAAAAGAAAGGCCAGGATATGGTAAAAGACCTGCAGGAAAAAGCTGCTGAACTAAAGCGCAAAACAGACCAAGGGCTTATCGCACCAAAAGATGCAGCCGATCAGGAAGCTAAACTCCAGGCAGGTGAGGCGGAAATAAATAAATACGCTCAAACAATGGAAGAAGATCTCGGTAAAAAAAGAGAACTTCTTTACAAACCTATCCTTGATAAGGTGAACAAAGCCATGAAAGAAGTAGCAATTGAAGGTAATTATTTGCTGGTGTTTGATGTTAGTACCCAGGTACTGCTTTACGCCGACGAAACCCTTGATGTAACTAAACAAGTGCAGGCTAAATTAGCAGCAATGCCAGCGGGCAACTAAATAATAGTTAATTTTTTTTAAAAGCCCCCGTACCGATATATTTTGTGCGGGGGCTTTTAATATACTCTTTTTCAGAAAAACTGATTTTCAGGTACGAGGAATGACGGCAGGTCAGTTGCGACCCACCGTCAAAATATAACCCCAAAAAACCTAAACAATATTAAGGAATTTAAAGGTCTTCCGCAAGGTGTAAACTCACCTTTAACATTTCCCGCTTCAATTTTCTGCCAGTTTCGGAAAAAAATATTATACCAAAAAAAAACCAGTATCCTGAAACATGCAGGATACAAATTGCGTTTTGATAACTACCTCTTAATAGAACAACTCAACTTCAGCAACTTCAATGCGCCTTATATTCACTACTTTTATTGCAGCTTTTCTAACGGTATCCCAATTATTAACCGCACAAACTTCCGATGGATGGGCACTGAAAAATGACAAAGATGGCATTAAGGTTTATTACAAAAAAACTGCAGATGTACAAGAAGTTAAATTGGTTACTTCTATTCAATCGTCCTTGTCGGGTATCATTCAATTGTTCAGTGAAGTAGACAACTATCCGAAATGGGGTTATAAAGTGGTGTCTTCCCAACTGTTGAAAAGAGTGAGCGACAATGAAATGTACTACCATTCCAAATTAGATTTCCCCTGGCCAATGGAAGATCGCGATGTGGTGATGCACACCCGGTTAGAACAGGACCCAAAAAGTAAGGCTGTTTATTCCCACAGCACTTCCGTTTCGACTTATATTCCTGCAGAAAAGGATTATATCCGCATTGTCACTTCCAATACCAAATGGACCCTGATTCCGGGGCCTGGAGGGTGGGTGTATGTGGAATATTATATCTACTCCAATCCAGGTGGCTCTATTCCTGAATGGTTGGTCAATTTGGCTATTGACGTCGGCCCACGCGAAACCATTAAAAATATAAAAACAATGTTGCAGTATCCGAAATACAAAAACGTAAAACTGGCTTTTATCAAGGAATAAAAGTTATACTGATTTTTCTGTTTCAGGCCAAACCTACTGTGCCATCCCACCCTTATACCGGATTTCCAGTTTATATTTCCGGTTGATGGAGGCCACTACAGGGCTCATAATTAATTGCATGACCGAGTCGGCGCGAAGTTTGGCTTTTTCAAATATTTTTTCATTCTGGATGGCGTCTTCCCGAAAATAAGTGCGGAGTTGATTAAAATTCTGGTTGAGATCTTCACCGCTGACCCCGGAAAGGTAGCCGACATCCAATTTGTCAACGCGGGGGTACACTTCGTGGGAAAGAATAACTGGATCGGGTAGGGTGATATAAATAATACCTTTTTTGGGGCTGAAGGTGACATCAAGGCCCTGATCGAGTTTGAAGCCAGCTTTGATAACACTAATTGCCTCCACTTCGATATTTGTTTCCGAAACATTAAAACCGAGAATTTTATAACTCAGGGTTTTGTCGAGTCCCTTGCGGTCCCTGATTTCGTAAGTAGCCAGTTCGGCAATTCCCTGTTGCACTTTTTGTCGCAGCAAACCACGGGATGCACTGAAATCGACAATTTCTGCGCGTTTTTTCAGGCGCTCGACCATCGGATTCAGGCCTTCCTGCAAAGCGATTTCACATGGCGACCCAACGCCCTCTCCGGCAGCCATCAGTTTTCCGCCGTTTGTTTTCAGCAGCGTGGCCATAATCTGTGTCACAAAAAAACAAGTGTATTTGCCCGCTACTTCATTAAAAACCCGGACGGCTTCATTGGTATCGTCTTTGTAAAATGTATTGTACAGACTGGCAGTGGTATCCTTTAAGGCCACAAAATCATTGAAATACAAGGTTTTCAGGTATTCATGGTGCGTTTCATAAAGCGGTTCCAGCCGTCGTTTCAGGCTATCATCGAGGTTCATCCGGTTGGCCACATGATAAAGCAGCGACATGTTAAAACTATAGACCAGGTCGTTAAATTCTTTGCGGTATTTCTCAGGCGATGCCAAAATACGGAGCGTTGCCTCCTCGTCAAGGTTGGGCTGGAAATCAGAAGGAACGTACGTAATATCGACAGGCTCACTGCCTTTGAAAAAGGCTGCAATTCCAGTTCCGCCTCCAAAAAAGGTTTTATAAATCAGAAAACCAGCCGCTGCAATCAGCCCGACCAACAATATTTGTTTGCCAAAAATAGAACCGCCGCCTTGTTCTGGATTATAATCTGGTGGGTGTGTTGCCATGGTGCATTATTTAAAGGTAAAAGTAATATTTGCCCAAAAGTTCCAGAGCATTACGACTCCGGTAGCGATGAGTTTGGCAACGTAAAAATTAGTTTTAAACCGTTCGGTCAGCAGATAGATAATACCATTATTCATCAATAAACCAACGGCAGCGATTATTGCAAATTTGCCGAACTGCACCGCCACATGCGGATCATGGTTTTGAAACGTCCAAATGCGGTTGAGCATAAAATTGCTGATCACTGCACAGGTGAAACCCGCGCTGTTGGCTACATAGGCGTTGAGTTTGAATCGCTCCTTCAGCAGCCAAGTAATGCCGAAATCGACAATTACCCCTGAACCACCAACCACGCCAAATTTAAGAAACTTCCAGATTAATTCGTTGTTCATTTCGAAATGCTTTAATCATTAGCCATGTCCATATTCCAATAAATGGCACGGCTTTAAGGGTAAAAGGTTGAATAATATGGTGATACCACGCTGGTGGAAACAAATCAGTGGGCGTTACCGATCCCAAAAAAAAGGCGATTCCTGTTGCCCATTTTGCACCAGCTGAAGGCTTTTCCTGCATAAAATACCAGATAGCAACGCCACAAAAAGCAATAATAAACGTAGGTGACTCTGCTTTATGGTTAAAAATGACTACCCAAATTAGTAGGGAAGCCAGGGTATACAAAGGCGATTTGTTCCTGCGAACATCGAGTACTACTGCCCCTGCCTGAAGCAGCAATCCCATTATGGTAATCATCGATTTGTCAGGCATCCATCCAAACCAGGTTTCCATCCAACCTGAAACGGAAAGTCCTACAGATGCCGCATGGTCATCGCGCAAGAGCATCCACCACCATTCATAGAGTTGTTTCAGGTGGGGCCATCCAGAAAAAACAACCGGGAAGAGTGCCCAAAAAATTCCCCATCCTATGAGTGCTGGAATAAATACCCGCCATTGACTTCGGTAAAACAATGCCGTTAAAGCAGCGAAAACGCCAAAAATTTTGATAAAAACACCGGCCATAACATAACCGGCAGCTGCAAAAGGTTTTTCCCGGGCCAGGGCAATATAAGTCCAGATCATCAAGGCTGCCATCAGGCCGTTGCTTTGGGTATTTTGCAGCGAAATGATCAGTTCGGGCAGTACCAACCAGGCCATATAACAGCGGCGCACCGGGGTGATTCCAGGAAGTACCAACAAAGCAGCCAGTAGCGGCAGGGCATTGAGGAGGTTCCAAACCGGTAAACCTATTACATCGGGCACGGCATAGAATGGAGCCATCGTTACGGAAAACGCCGGACTGTATTTGAACAAATCCCAGGTTTCTGGATGACCTGTGTAAGGATTCTCTCCGGCAATAAAATAATGCCAGGAGAACTTAAAAATCCGGTAGTTTTCGTACCGGGAATACCCTTTTTCGTCAAAACCAATGGCCATGCGCTGTACTGCTGTGAGCACCGCCACAATACCGTATCCCCACCACAGTACCTGTGGTTTTTGCAGCATACCAATCACTGATTGCAACCACTTATTCATTCTTCATTTTTGTTACGTTCCTGGGCCTCCCTGTTTTCCTGGGCTTCCAAAACAGCGTCATTGCTTTTTAGCAGCGTCAGTATATCAGCCGTTTTGTGTTTTGAAGCGTCGAATACCACCACCCAAATATTTTCGGCTGATACCCGCCTCACGAGTCTCAAATTAGCTGTTGAAGACTGATTCAGAGCGTTTACCCAGTTTCCTGCATTGACATCGGGTTTAAGTTTGACTAAAAGCGCCGTCTTCTGCGCCTCTTCAGGCATTGCGTTCGGATCAAAACTATCGAGA
>JBILHQ010000131.1:0-17927 GCA_044350415.1 Saprospiraceae bacterium
CCGTTTTATTGTTGTTTGCAGCTGTTGCCCAAGGGCAATCCGGCGCATTTGTTTTTACGCCTCCGCCGCCCAATATTGCTGTTAACAGCGAGTGCGAGGCGGCTTTTTCATTCGGGCCACCGCCAACTGTAACCCCCACCACACCAGGTGCCGTTATTACCCTTTCGCAGTACGCACCTATCAATCCGGTTGGCTATACCGATCCTTTGCCAAGGGGCACTTACCTGGTAAAGTGGAATGTGGCTGACAATATGGGGCACAGTTGGGAATTCGTTTACCCCATAAATATGATTGATGTTACGCCTCCCGTATTTAATTCCGGGATCACGCCATCGTTGCTGTGGATAAATTCGGTACTGCAATTGCCCACATTGGGGCCCATTGCACTCAACGATAACTGTAGCGATTCCATAATGATCAATCAGGTTTTCAGTGAAACCGCCCCACCACCGCTTTGTCAGGCAGGACCGATGACCCGCACCTGGGTGGCTACCGATGAATCGGGTAATGTATCTACTTATACACAGACTATTCAGGTTTTCAGAGACTCCTTACCGCCTGTGATTACGGTTGCACCGGTTAATGGTTCTGCTCCGTGCGCCTCTCTTCCCGGGGCCTACACCAGCTGGCTGAGTACCCAAATGGCCAATTTTACGGCCACAGATGCATCAGGTATTGCATCATATACGAATAACGCACCTCCCGGATTGGCTTCATGTCCCACTCCAATTACGGTCAAATTTACCGCTACTGATGCCTGCGGATATACGAAAACGGCCACTGCCACTTTTTCCAGCACTGATACCCAGCCGCCTGTGGTCGTTGTGGAGCCCAAAGATACCATTGCATTTTGTGGCAATCACCTGGGGCCACTCGCCCAGTTTATCCATACCCGAGCCTATTCACAAGTAACAGATGCCTGTTCTTCTAATCTTACCTGGAAAATGCTGGTGGATGGGACCGTGCGCGATTCAGCCGGCGTAGTGGCAGAACTGGTATCGTCATTAAGTGATCCTTGTGGAGTGCAATTGATTGGTAGCCAATTGTATACCAAGGTAAGGGGATATGTGAGGGTCGATTTTTTTGCAAAAGATATCTGTAATAATGAAGTGTTTGCAGGGCAAGGTGTATTCGGCGTAAGAGATACGACAGCTCCCATCATCGCAGGCCCGGCGATGGTTACAGAAGAATGCGGCGGCGGCGATGATCAATTGAAGCTGAATGCCTGGATTAATGCCCACGGTAATGCCAATTTTTCTGATAATTGTTCTGCTGTCTCCTGGCAGAATTTTAGTTTTACTACTTCTACCGGCCAAATGGGCGCCGGAGGTTTTAATACCGGCCCATTCCCTGTAGTACAAGCCAATAATTGTAACTGGTTTGTGGATGTGGCTTTTCGGGCATCCGATGAATGTGGTAATGTTGGGTCAAAAACACTTCGATTTCGTATTAGCGATACCACACCTCCGGTGATTGGAGGATTTCCCGACACGATCATTGTTTATTGCCCGGCGGCAATCCCAACGACCTTCAGTGCAACGGCCACCGATAATTGCGCCATTGGAATTGTACCCACTTATACCACGCAATTTGCGGATACCGCCTGCGCGGGCAATTATACCCTAAAAGTATTTTGGAAGGCCATTGATTTGTGTAATAATATGGGCACCCGCATCCAGATATTTGCCATCAGAGATACTATTCGCCCTGTTTTCTTCCTGGTACCTGCGAATATCACAGTCAGTTGTGATAGTTTTCAACTGGTTCCTGCACCAGTAATTGGAACCAACGTTACTGCTACTGATCAATGTGGGGCCATGCAAGGGATCACTTACTCGACTTCCAACAACCGCAATCCCGATGTTAATCTTTGCGGCCACTATAATTTTGAGATTACCCGCACTTTTGTTGCGGCAGATAAATGTGGGAACACCCGTACTGCCAAGCAGGTCATTACAGTGCGGGATACTAAAGGGCCGGTAAGTGCGGTGCCATTGCCAGATGTTGGAATTTTATGCCAGAATTTGCCGCTAACCCCCATACTTCCCGCCGCAACCGACAATTGCAGTCCGGTGGCAGGGCCGGTCACCGAAGTCAGTCAAACGATTATTGCAGGGAGTTGCCCCGACAACTACGCTATCGTTGTTACTTGGAAAGCCAAAGATGTTTGTGGCAATGAAGGTTTTTTCTCCCGCAATTATTTGGTCAGTGATACCACAAGACCTGTTATCACTGGCCTTCCCGGAAATATTACGGTGGAGTGTGATGCCATTCCGTCGGCACCAGGCCTGAGCACATTAGTCATTACCGATAACTGTGATGTCTTGCCTGTAGTCAGTTTTGTAGAAACAGAGGTGCGGGACCCTAATCTGGCCAGTTGCGATCACTGGAGTAATTACCAGATCAAACGGGTTTGGACAGTGACCGATGCCTGCAGTAATGTACGCGTGTATTCGCAACTGATCAGTGTGATGGACAATACTCCGCCTGTTTTATCGGTAAAAGATACAGTTCTGTTGCCGAATGCCCCTGGCTTATGTGGCACTGATGTCCTCCCGCCAACACCATTATCAGCATTCGACCGGTGTGCAGTTTTGCCAGTGAATGCCACATTATTAGATACAACCGCGATAACGGGACCTCCTTCGAGTGACGCTGTCTGCGACACCGTATTTTTAGGACTTACTGCTGCGCATCTGCCACCTTTGCAGCCAGTGCAAGGCAATGGCGTACTTACCGTGTTTCTCGACAATGCAGATGCAGAGGGTACGGAGGAGTATTTCAGGGTATTTGGAGAGGATGGCGTATACATTGGGCAGACATTACCGACTCCTGCACCACAATGTAGCAACGGTTCCACTACATTCATACTGTCATCCAATCAGTTGAATAATTGGCTTGCAGATGGCCAGATGACCTTGGTATTGGCGCCTAACGGTATTGGTGCTGATGCGATCAATCCGATTTGCCCCGGCCGGAGAGTACGTGCCCAACTGAGTTATCAATACCTTGATCCGCAAGTGGGCGTTCAGTTAAGTTATCGTTTTGACAATGCCCCACTGCAACCTTATCCTGCCGGAACAGCTACTTTCCTGGATGTCGGTTCACATACCATTACTTATGTTGCCACCGATTGCGTAGGGAACAGTGTCTCCCAAACAGCTATTGTGCGGATAGATGATGTGCAGGCACCATTAATTGCTCCTCCTGCAGCACAAACGGTTTATGTAGGTACATCCAATTGCGAGGTAGTTTGGCCGGTTCCATTGCCAGGCGTGACCGAAAATTGTGATCTTTCAGGATATTTAATGCAAAGCTCACCTATTGCCAATGTAAAGTTTATCTCCAATGCCAATGCCGGTTATGTTCCTGAAACAGTTACTTTAACGATTCCCGGATTGATACCCAATGCGTTCACAGGCGGGGTATTGACCATAAAGCATCGAGGCGACAACAGCGATGCCGGGGAGTTTTTCCGGGTAGTGGATGAACTCAATACTCCTTTGTCCATTACCAATTTGGGCCCGGTAGCAGGGTCCTGTACCAGCACTCACACGACATCCATTCCAGTCAGCGCGGCACAGATTAACACCTGGGCTGCCAATGGATCGGCACAGATCAAACTGATTGCCAATACAGATGCCATAAACTTTTCAGATTTTATCAATCCCTGCGCCCCCTTGAATGCGCAGGGGCTTGATGGTATCAGTTCGGTACAGGTAATGCTGGAATATCATTACGCCTCCCTTAATTATACCATTACCAACAGCCAGCAAACGGTCGTAAAAAGCGGGACGCTTTTTGGCCCGCAATCCACGGCGACTTTGATGCCTGGTAATTATGCTGTTAACTATTCGACCACAGATGTCACTGGTAATCAAGGTGTTGCTTCTTTTTCATTAACCGTTCGGGATACTGTTCGCCCGATAGCGCTTTGCCAAAACCGCACTATTTTTACTTCGGTGAC
Source organism: Saprospiraceae bacterium (assembly GCA_044350415.1). Lineage (GTDB taxonomy): Bacteria > Bacteroidota > Bacteroidia > Chitinophagales > Saprospiraceae > M3007. The sequence continues at coordinate 3,968 of JBILHQ010000131.1, forward strand.
AGGTGCCGCTCCTGTCACCCTTACGCCGGCAGATATCAATAATGGCAGTATAGACAATTGTTCCGGGAATACGCTCTCATTCAGTTTATCCCAAACGAATTTTACTTGTAACCAGTCCAATCAAATCATTCCTGTTACATTGACGGTAACGGATACTTCGGGTAATTCTAAAAGTTGTATTGCCAGTGTAAATGTGCAGACGGATACTATTAGCGCCAGTTCGTTGGCCAATGTATGTGAAGGTGGAACAGCATTGTTATTTTCCAATCCTCCGGGCAACCCATCCAATTATACCTTTTTGTGGAGCGGTCCCTCCATGTACTCGTCCATGACGCAAAATCCGCTAATCAACAATGCCCAGTTGGCTAATGAAGGAACTTACATCGTAAAGGTGACAGGGCCTACAGGTTGTACGGCTTCAGGAATTACCCAATTACAGTTAATCGGATTGCCTTATCAACCTTCCGTCGATGCAAGTGCGATAAGTCTTTGTGCAGGGCAAAATCTGATCTTAACCACTAATGCCTATTCAGGTTCCGAGGTATCCTATCAGTGGTACAGAAATTCAATTGATACTTTAATTTCCACGACCATTCAGCCTTATCTGAATATCAATAATCCACCGGGTGGATCCTATCAGTTTTTTGTCCGGGTGGTGGATCTGAACTGTGGCTCAGCATTGTCGGCCCCCCGGGTGGTGGTGGTAAATACGCCTGTAACCGCATCTGTTACACAAAGCTATCTTAACCCTTGTGAGGGCGATCCGATATCGTTGGGGACTTCCATACAAGGCCCCAATCTTACTTACAGGTGGTCAGGTCAGGGAGGATTTGTTAACTTCAGCCAATATCCACCAGTATTTGCGGCATCTTTGACGAATGGAGGCAATTATACCTTAGTCATTTATAATAATGGTTGCCCGGGTGCCACTGCCAAGGTGTCAGTAGAAGTCCGGGATCGTCCGGATGCACCTTTTATTCTGGGGACTAATGGACTTTGTGTAGGAGGAACCGTGCAGCTCACTGCACAGCCACCCGTGGGAAACCCATTCTTGTGGGTCTCTCCCAACTCTGATACCACCGTCATTACAGGCACCAACGAATTTGTATTAAATGATGTCGTGCAAACCGACGAAGGGCTATGGCATGTCATTGCGCTCCTGAATGGTTGTGCATCACCTGCATCACCTAGTCATTTGGTGGATGTGGATGATTACCCTTATGCTGTGGTGAATGCTAATACTCCACTATGCCAGGGTGGTGTGCTGCAATTGGTGGCCGATGTGAATTTGCCGGTAACTTATTCCTGGTTGGGCCCCGATGGTTTTTCTGCTTTCAATAATCCTTCACCATTTGATGTGACGCCCGTAAGTGGTGTATATTCGGTAACGGTAACCACCCCCAATGGCTGTTCGGCTACTGATACTATTCAGGTATTGGTAGTAGCACCACCAGTGATTACCTCGGTAACCAGTGACGCCCCGGCTTGTGTGGATGGCACTTCCGACATCCAATTGTTTCATACGCAAGTCAGTGCTTACGGACCTTTTTCTTTCGAATGGAAACGGGGGAGCAATTTTTTCTCTGCCGTGGAAAGTCCGGTGATTCCAAGCGCGACTATTGCCAATAACGGTACATACACCTTGTGGGTTACAGATGTTTACGGTTGTGTGTCTGCTCCGCAGAGTACTACTATAAATGTTAAATCCACGCCGCCTTTGCCGCTTATCTCTTCTCCTGCAGCAGTATGTGAAGGCGATCCTTTCGAAATTACGATTGTTAATGCCAACGATTATACAAACGGTGATGCAATATTCAGTTGGAATTTGCCAGTGGGCGGAACATTTGAAACGGCGGTGCCAATGTATTCCGGAACCAATGCTTCGTTAAATAATAATGGGTTCCATTCCGTTGAGGTATCCATTGCCGGTTGCCCCTCTAATTTGTCGGCATCCATATTTTTGCAAGTGAATGACCGGCCCAGTCCGCCAATTCTAACTATCAATACACCTGTTTGTGAAGGCGATACGATATTTTTCGAGGCAGTTCCGACGCCGGGCGTTCCATTGGATAATCTCACCTTTTTGTGGACCGGTCCGGTCGGTTTTAACCCGCCGGGTATTTGGAATCCGTTTGTTTATCCAGCGGTCCTTAATAATGAGGGTGATTACAATGTAAAAATAACCACAAGCGAAGGATGCTCTTCTTCTTTTGGCGAACCTGTATATTTGACAATTAAACCCCGTCCGAAGAGGCCGCTGATTATATCGGACAACAGGATATGTATGTCCTCACTGGCTGCAGATACCCTGATTTTAATGGTATCGCCAGATTTTCAAACGCCATTAGCGACGTATACCTGGTATAATTTTTCGAACCAAATGCCGATGGGGCCACCGAGTGTTTCTCCGATATTCAGTATTACTAATTTTAGCAATTTTACAGCTGGGCAAAATGCTTTTTATGTCATTGCGAATTTAGATGGTTGTGAATCTCTAAAATCGACCACTAAAATTATCCAGTTTGATTCTATACCCAATATCAATGCTTATGCCGGTATTGATATTATAGCTTGTGTTCCTGGTAATTTCAACCTGAATGCTGAATTACCAGATTTAGGCACTGGTTTCTGGTCTCAATTGAACGGACCCGCGGTAACGATTACCAATTCTGCCAATATAAACCCAACAATTATTGGGGCAACGCTAGGTAATAATTATGCTTTTTTGTGGACATTGAGTAATGAGTCCTGCAAAAATTATAGCCAGGATACGGTTTTGGTGAGCGCAGTGGCATATCAGCCAGCTATGGCACGGCCTGATATTGATACTTGTTTTGCCACCAGTATCCAACTTTCCGCGACGCAAGGTGTATTTGCGCCAGGTTTCTGGAGCCAGCCCAATAGTCAGTCACAGTTGCAACCACCCATTGTTATTACAGATCCTATGGATCCCAATACCACCGTATCGGGTATTCCGCCCAATACGAACAATTGGTATTTTGTATGGAATGTGAGTTCGGCGACTTGCGGAACTTCAGCAGACACCGTTAAGGTATTCATTGTGGTAACACAAAAACCTAATGCAGGGCAGGATACGACTTTGTGTGGTATTGAAAATTGTGTGGTGCTGAATGCACAGGTGCAAAACAATGAATCAGGCGTTTGGAAAAGCAGTAATCCAACTATTGAATTCCTTACGCCGGGAAGTCCCAATTCGGAAGTGTGCGGATTAAGTATCGGACAAAATATATTGACCTGGGAGACGAATGGTGGACTGTGCGATGATGCTTCCCGCGATGATATCATTGTCAATTTCCAGCAAACGCCAGATGCCGTCACAGATTCCATTCAGCTGACTTTTGGTACGCCAATGAATTTGAATATTCTGGGTAATGACTTGGTTCCCAATGATTTTCGGGTGTCGATCACTGCCAATGCTGCTTTTGGGCAATTGAACAAAATTTCAGAAGGGCAATATTCTTATTTGCCTGATATCGGGTTTTCAGGGACAGAGGTATTGACTTATTTGTTGTGCAACCAGTTTTGTGCTGTGGATACTTCTTCGGGGACACTTAACGCATGTGATGTAGCCAGTATTTATCTTTTGGTAAATGGAACATCCGACTGTGACGGAATTCCGACGGTGATTACACCCAATGGCGACAATATCAACGATGAGTTCTTTATTCCCTGTCTTTCCTGCGCCGATTGTATACAGGATAATGAGTTGGTCATCTTTAACCAATGGGGTGATTTCGTATTCCGCCAATCGCCATACCAGCAAAACTGGAATGGAACGCGAAGTGGGGATGATCTTCCCGCCGGAAGTTATTTCTATGTCCTGAAATACAATTCGGGCACCGGTTTAGCCAAAAAGACAGGCTTCATTATTATTCAACGCTAAAAAAGACGAAAACATGTATCGCAAATATAGTATTCTGGCCCTTCTGGGCGCACTTTCTATATCCCTTTCGGCTCAACAGGAGTCGATGCAAACACAGTTTATGTACAATAAACTGGCGTTTAATCCTGGTTATGCCGGCAGTTTTATTGCACCCACCATTTCTGTGATCAATCGAAACCAATGGGTGGGGGTCGAAGGTGCCCCTAATACGCAGGCGCTTTCGTACAGTCAGCCTTTTTTGAGCAACCGGCTTGGTGTGGGATTAAATCTCGTACGGAATACCATTACCATTAACAGGGGTATCACCGCCGAATTGTCTTATGCTTACCAGTTACCAGTATTTCATGGTTACCTGGGCATGGGCATTCAGGCCAGTATGCGGCACCTGCGCCAAAACTGGCAGGATGAGCGCGTGATCACTTCCCAGCCACGGGACCTGGACAATGCTATTCCGGCGAATGCCGAAAGCAAACTAGTGGCTAATTTCGGATTTGGCTTGTTTTATGATTCGAAAGAAGGTTGGTATGCTGGTATAAGTTCCCCGCGTTTGGTGCGGAATAACATTGGTTTAGGCGAAAATCAAGGTACGTTGACCAAAGAAGTGCGCCATATTAATGCCATGGCGGGTATTGATTTCTGGGCTGGAGAAGGGGTTAAATTAACGCCGCAAATCCTGTTTCGCTACGCTAAAAATGCGCCACCCGATCTCGATGTCAACCTCTCGGCAGCGTTCCAAAGCAAATTTATGACCGGGCTAACTTACCGTACCGGAGGAGATGCCAAAAATCTTGGCGAAAGTATCGACGTATTGGCAGGCATTCAGGCGACCAAAAACCTCTTCATCATGTTGTCCTACGATATCGGGCTTACCAGATTGAAGCAGTTTAGCAATGGCAGCATCGAGGCGACGGCTCGCTGGTGGATCAATCCACCTGAAGGTACTGAAGTTGACGACCCGAACCGCCCCAAATAATTTTTCTATGCGTACAGTTTTTATTTCAAGAGCGCAGGGAAGTGATTCTCTGTTCAGGGGAATCCTTGAAGCTGCTGGCTGGCAGGTCACTGGAAAGTCCTTAGTGCAATTAACGCCTCTTTCGGTGAGCAATGTCCCTCAGGCGGACTGGTGGTTTTTTTCGAGCCAAAACGCCGTCAGGCTTTTTCTGCCCGGCCGCAACCTGCCCCCCCTGGTGCGTATGGGGGCACTGGGGCCGTCGACTGCCGAAGAAATTGAAAGGCAGACCGGCCATACACCCGATTTTGTGGGCAATGGTGATCCAGGTGCCACAGCAAAGGCTTTTTTTACCGTGGCCAAAAAGCAAAAGGTGGTTTTCCCGGGAGCGGTCAATTCCATGCAAAGCGTCCAGTCGTTCCTGAACGGCCAGGTGGATGGGTACAGCCTCCATGTTTACGACAATACTCCCATAGATGCCCCTCCGGATATGCGGGACGTGCGGGTATTAGTATTTACCAGCCCATTGAATGCCAAAGCCTATCTGTCTAAATTTTCCCTTACACCCGGGCAAAAAGTGGCTGCCATCGGTGATTCCACGGCCAATGCATTGCGCGAGGCGGGTATTGCCGGGGTGATTGTGGCAGAAACACCCGATGAAAAAGCCCTTGCGGCGGCGGTGTTGTCTTTTTTTGCCAGGTAAAGTGTTTTTTATTCCGCCTTCAAATAAAACACCCCTTCCGAAAAATACAAAGAATCCGGCATTCCATAAGGACTCAGGTCGGTTCCATCTACATTTTTCAGGTGGAATTGAAAACGCCCTTCGATGGTTTTATTGACCGTATCTGCTTTGATGATTTCGATATAATCTTCGGAAAAGTCGTCGGTGGATCGTAAAACTCCTATCAGTTCATCTATTACCGACCAAAACAGTCGGGCATGTGGTTTCCCATCATCTGGGTATACGTATTTAAAAATATCGTATTTGCCTTCTGAAAATGATATTTCCTCAATTGTTATTCCTTCGGCTAAACTAGTACCACCGACAATTCTTAAAGCAGTAGATATTTCACATTTTTCGCCATCAAAGTACAAGTGAGCGTTTGTTTTTACGGGTTTACCATCCCGAAGTACTTCCATTTTCCCCAATTCTGTCAAATGCACTGGTTCTGGTGGGGCAACAGGTGGGATAACAGTCTCTTTATTGCAATGTATAAAAAGGGCAATCGCCAGAAAACTGACTATATAAGCCATATATTTTAAGTTTTTCATAGCGGATTATTGTTTGATAAATGAAAGAACAGAACTGCGCTCAGCTGAATTTAAGTGGATCCGATAAACTCCCGGTGAAAAATCAGCAACAGGGATGGAGTAGCGATTTTTATCACTAGTAAACGTACCCTTCCGGATAACACGGCCCCAGGAATCAATGATGTCATAGTTTACTTTTTCCGGAAATTTATCCGCGAACAACTGGATATAATCGCCGGCAGGATTAGGTCTTATCTGTATTCTTTCATCCTCACTTACCACCGTCACACTATGTTCATCCGGCGGTATTTCCAAACTGCAATCGCAGTGGTAATTACTCAGATTTACTTGAAAAATACGGGTAATAAATATGCTGTCTGAAGAAGAGACAGTGCACCTGGCCCAATAAACTGGGCAAACTGGAGTGGATGTTATTGTAGCTGTTTGGGTAGTGCCAAATTTATTATTTATCAGGACATTAAGACCAAATACACCGTCTGGACTCCAATGCCAGGTGTAATAATATGGCGGTTGACCCAGGCTGTTCACTCCAGGAGGTATCGCCTCTGCAGAAAAGGTCGCAGACTGACAGGAAATTGATTTAGTTATTTCCACATCAAGTACGGAGCTTGGCAAAAAACTAGAGACGATACACCCGGCATTCCTGATTTGTTGCGCATTGTTTTCAGTTTTGGGCAATATATTACCGGTTGGAGTTCCGGCATAATCAATATCCGGATTGGAGTAATGCAGAATAGCTCCCTGATTATCTAATACATAAGTAATGCCTTGCGGGTCAACATATACGGGGTTTTGTACTGACAGGGGCGTTGCCAACAAGGTACGCCAGATTGTACCACTGCCCTCCGTTTGTCCGGGGAATGGTGGGAAAAGATTAACCTGGAAATGACCATGTGCGCATACATCTGTATCGTCGCTCCCCCATTGATGCCTGCACCCAAAAATGTGTCCCACTTCATGTGCAAAGGCATGTATAGTATAGAAGGAACTGGTTTCTACTATCCCAAAAGCAGCATTTATGTTTGGTCCAATTTCATTTACTGCTCCTCCAAAAGATGGGTAACGTTCTATTGTTAGTAAAAAGACAACGTCAACATTATGAAGACTTCTCAAATTACTGTTTTCTGCAAATAATGCAAATTCATCAGCATCTTTAAATATTCCTAAAGGATCACTAGGAGGCGAGTAATTAAACCCACCCATTTCAATCCATTTTACAGCGACTTCTTTATTAGGAATGTCGCTGTTCCAAAAAGCAAGGTTAATGATTAAGTCTGCGAATGCAAGGTAGGCATCAACTGTGCCATGGGTTTGTTCGATCTCATCGGCAGCTTCCGGATCGACAACGATCAGTATATCAATCAACGCATGACAATCATTATAATCAGGGGTGTACGCACAATTTTCTTCAAATGTGATATCTTGGGGCAGTTGCACCCCACAATTATTGACCAATGAAAAATCCTGATTCTTTTTGACTAATGCCTGTATATTATCTGTAAGGGCGACGATCTCATACTGGCGGCCATCCACTGAAATAAATGCCGATTGTCGATGGTCCTTTATTCTGAAGATAGCGTAACCATGGCCGCCTGAAATAAGATTGCCCGACCATGAAAACCCGGTTTCCGGATGATCTTTAATTAATGCTGCTTCTGCGATCAGCGTATCACCGGGGGCATCTGGCAGGAAAAATTTCAGTATTACATTTTCCTGTACCTCCCTTACATCGGTTAGAGAGATCAACTGCGCACTTCTGCTGTAAGAAGTATCAGAAAGGGCGAAATACTGTAGTGTCGCTGAATTGTTCAGCATTGCGTCATTTACAGTAACAGTCGTGTAAAGTGTACTTTGGGCAATTACCGGTTGGCAAAAGAAAGAGGGAAAGAAAATCCCCCCATACCCAATAATGGGTAGATGTTTAGTTTTTTCATATTGATCTATTTTTGTCAAAGATAATCAGGATAGTTGATAATGTTCCTGGATATTATTCTTTTTAAGTGGTATTATCAACTTGCATGGCACCTGCAATGTTAAAATTTATCGGTTCTAAAAATTAATTTTCTTTTTTTTAAAAATAATTACCCCTTGAATTGATAATAATTTTTCAACAAATATAATTTTTAAGGCCTTATTTTTTGAATTTTTTTGCGCAATAATTGAATAATGATGGTGTTTTTTTAAATTTTAAACCGAATGCATGGCAATATTATTTTTCAACAAAATTGAAAATTTGCCTTTTGCAAGTGAGCGGGACTGCCTCACTTTTGTATCATCAATGAAGCGAAACGACACAGACGGGAAAGAAAATGAAGAAGCAACATTGATCTAACTTCGCAACTTTTCATGAGATTATATTACGGGAAACCGGCGCGCCACAAACGAGTGGCGCGCTTTTTTTTGCCCGTTTTCAAAGCGTTAAAATAGCCAATCCTCCGCCAAACAGCAGCCGGGTAACTTCCATTGTAACAAGTATGATTAATTCGTTGTAATATTGCGCATGATTTCCCCATTAGTTATACTGCGGTGGACATATACATCGCAGTAGTCAATTTTAAATGTGATATAAAGATGGCTTGTTTAGGATGCTCCTGCTCCACAGGAAAAGATAGCGTAGGCGGATGTGGCTCGAATGGTGGTTGCTCAACTGGTGGATGCAACAGACATAATACTTTTGATTGGATAACGGCGATGGGCATTTCTGATACGCAACCCTTCGATGTAGTCGAGGTGTCGTTCAAAAATGGTTCCCGGAAAGAATTTTTTAAAAATCCGCCGTTTACCCGTACCACCACCGGCGATTATGTGCTGGTTGAATCTACTTCAGGTGGTTACGACCTGGGTACCGTTTCCCTCTCCGGTGAATTAGTGCGCCTGCAAATGAAGCGCAAACGGGTGCGCAGCGATGCCCGCCTGGGTGCAGTGATTCGTAAAGCCCATGAACGCGACCTCGAACGGCTCGATGAATTGCGTCGGGACGAGAAAAAAGTGATGGTACAGGCCCGGACTATTGCCCGTACACTCGATTTGCAAATGAAGGTTTGCGATATCGAATTCCAGGGCGATGGCCGTAAGTGCACCTTTTTCTACACCGCCGATGGCCGTGTCGATTTCCGGGAACTGATCCGGCTCTATGCTAAAGAATTTAAGGTAAAAATTGAAATGCGCCAAATTGGGGCCAGGCAAGAGTCGGCCCGGATTGGCGGATTAGGCAATTGTGGTCGCGAATTGTGCTGCTCCACCTGGCTTACGGAGTTCAAGTCGGTGAATACCGCCGCCGCCCGTTACCAGAATCTGGCGATCAATCAAACCAAACTTTCGGGTATGTGCGGCCGACTCAAATGCTGCCTCAATTACGAACTCGATACGTATATTGATGCCCTCGAGGATTTTCCGGATAAGGCCGACCGTCTGAAAACAAAGGCGGGACTGGCGGTGCTGATGAAAACGGATGTCTTCAAGCGACTCATGTATTTCGCGTACGCCGAAAACAAAAGTAAGTTTTATACGCTCCATGTCGATCAGGTATGGGAAGCCATGGATATGATTAAAGCGGGAGATATTCCAGGCAGTCTGGATGATATTCTTGCAATGGCACCACCTCCCGAAGATCAGGAAGAAGAGGAGCCGGACTTTGAAAATGTTGAAAATGTAATCCAACTTCCGTTGGAAATCCGAAAAAAGAAAAAGAAAAAGAAGAAAAATGGCCGTGGCGATACCGCTGCCACTGCTGTCGAACGCGCCGAACAGGCTGATAAACAACGAGCACCCTTTGGTGGTGGCGGCCGCTCCGGTGGCCAAGCCCGCAGGCCCGACAACCGCCCCCAAAATGGCAGTCGGCCGGAACAACGCACTAACCGCCCCGACCAGCCGAAAGGTCCGCAGGAGCCGCGCAGTGATCGGCCGGAGCAGCGCACTAACCGCCCCGACCAACCGAAAGGTCCACAGGAGCCGCGCAGTGATCGGCCGGAACAACGCACTAACCGCCCCGACCAGCCGAAAGGTCCACAGGAGCCACGCAGTGATCGGCCGGAACAACGCACTAACCGCCCCGACCAGCCGAAAGGTCCACAGGAGCCGCGCAGTGATCGGTCGGAGCAGCGCACTAACCGCCCCGACCAACCGAAAGGTCCACAGGAGCCGCGCAGTGATCGGTCGGAGCAATCCAAAGGTCGGCCGGAACAGCGGGGTAATCGCCCCGGTCAGAAGCCTAATCGCCCTGATGCTAATAAAGGAGGGGACGGTGGAGAGAAATCCAATAATAATCCCCCAAAGCCTAATCCGCCAAAAGAGGATTAATACATTTTGCCCATGCAACTAAGGCCCAATCACGAGCGCTTTTTATTCAGCACGTTGTCGCTGCTCCTGTTGTGCTATGCTGTCCTCAGGGCAAAACTCATCCCTATCACTATTGATGAGGTATCGACGGTGGTTAACCATGCTACCCGGAGTGTGTATGACATTATTACGTACCGGGCAGATGCTACGCCGAATAACCATGTACTGCATACCTTATTAGTCAATTTTTTTACCTGGCTATTCGGGCATCACCACGTTGTCGTGCGTATTCCGGCGATCCTGGGTGGCATTTTATACCTTTGGGCCGCCAACCGGATGGCAGCATTGGGTCAAACCTTTTGGATACGGCTCTTTACGTGGATAGTGTTGCTGGGAAATCCATATTTGATTGAATTCTTTTCCCTGGCCCGCGGGTACAGCTTGGGCGCGGGCGCAATGCTTACGGCCATTTATTTTTCGGTGCGGTACCTGGATTCCAGAGCGGTAAAAGATATTGGATCGGCGCTGTTTTGGGGCATTCTCGCCGTGGAGAGCAATTTTACGCTGCTCAATTTTTTTGCACCGTTTGTGGTATTGCTGCTGCTCGCTTCGAAAGATTCCAAAAAGACCCAATGGGTGCTTCATTGGTCGGTTATACTTGGAGGAGTAGCAGTGCTGGCTGCATTGTGCTATACCCCCATCGCCGCCATGCGCGCCACCAATCAGTTCGTTTTTTGGGGAAACGAAGGGTTTTACAAAGAAACCTTGTTGGAATTAGTGCGCACAGGAACGCGTAATGCTGATTTTTTTGGCCCGGATACCCGTTTTGTACTGGCATGGGCGATAATATTAATTGTAGTAGCAGGCTGGATAATTGCCCTGGTACGCTGGTGGAAAAGGGGGTTTCGGCTCGATATGTCTATAATGGTTACAGGGGCTTTTGCCGGGACTTTTATTGTCAATATGCTCCAGCACTATTTATTGGCCACGCCATTTTTGAATGCCCGGACGGCCTTGTTTTATTGTCCGTTATTTGCCCTTCAACTTATGGCAATGGTTCAATGGATATGGGAGAAATGGCGGAATTATGCTTTGATTTTTGCGATTCCGGCAGCCTGGCTACTGTGCTTCAATTTTTACCGTTGCTACAACCTGAGTAATGCTTATGAATGGTGGTTTGACGCGGGTACGTTCAAAGCTATTCATTTTTTAGAAGCATTGCAAAAAAGTGAAAATCACACTGATCCGTATGCTTTAGATACCAATTGGCCTAATTTTAACTCATTCATGTACCATATTCAAATGAGTACGCCACATTACGAGCCAGTGATCGCGTTAGGTAAGTGGCATCCTGCGCGGGAATTCCCCAGGGACACCGAATTCTATTATACCGATTCGGATGATGAGGTGCAAAAATTAAATGATGCTTACGAGGTGGTGATGGTAATTCCTGATACGGGACTGAGGTTGTTGCGGAAGCGGAAAAAGCAGTAAATTATTTACCACATAATACACATAGTTTTTTTTACATATATTACATAGCGCGCGATGTCCACGATGCCTTGCTTTACGCACTATGTGATCTATGTAAAAACGCCTATGTGAACTATGTGGCAAACTCCTGTATATGTAGCAAAACAACTAAGAATACCTGTTAATAATATTTTCCAGCAGTTCCTGTTTTCCGCTGATTTGCTTTGGTTCCCCATCTGCTGCGGCAATTGCAGACAGATCGGCGAGTGTCAATTTGCCTTGTTCGAATGCTTGTCCTTTTCCCGAAGTGTATGATTTATAACGCTCCTTGCGAATCACCAGATACTGCGAGTGGTCCAATACGGCATCTGCGGCGATCAGTGCACGGGCAAAAGTGTCCATTCCGCCAATGTGCGCATAGAAAATATCTTCCAGATCAGTGGAATTGCGCCGCGTTTTAGCATCAAAATTGATGCCTCCGCCTTGTAAACCGCCATTTTCAAGTAGAATTAACATCGCTTCGGTGAGTTCCATGACATTGTTGGGAAACTGGTCGGTATCCCAGCCATTTTGGTAATCGCCGCGATTGGCATCCATACTGCCGAGTACCCCCGCATTGGCGGATACCTGTAGTTCGTGCTGGAAAGTGTGTTGCGCCAGTGTGGCGTGGTTCACTTCGATATTGAGTTTGAAATCCTGTAGGAGATCGTATTCCCGCAGGAAGCCAATACAGGTGGCGGCATCGAAGTCATATTGATGCTTGCTGGGTTCCATAGGTTTGGGCTCGATAAAAAACGTTCCTTTGAACCCTTGCGCCCGCGCGTAATCTTTCGCCATGTGCAGGAACTTCGCCATGTGGTCGAGTTCCCGTTTCATGTCGGTGTTGAGTAGGGTCATATAGCCTTCGCGACCGCCCCAGAAGACATAGTTCTGTCCGCCTAACCTGATCGTGGCATCCAGGGCATTTTTGACTTGTGCGCCAGCCCATGCCACTACCTGAAAATCGGGATTGGTGGCAGCGCCATTCATATATCTTGGATGGGAGAACAAATTGGCAGTCCCCCAGAGTAGTTGGATGCCGGATGCTTTTTGTTTTTCTGCGGCGTAATCTGTTATCTGGTGCAACCTGCGTTCGCTTTCAGACAGCGTTTTTCCCTCTTCCACCAAATCGTAGTCGTGAAAACAATAATAAGGAATGCCCATTTTACTGATGAACTCAAACCCAGCATCCATTTTGTCTTTTGCCTGCTGCATGAGATCAGCCGAAACCATCCAAGGGAATTTTTTAGTGCCGGGACCGAAAGGATCGCCACCAGTACCGCAAAGGGTATGCCACCAGGCTACCGCAAATTTGAAATGCTCTTTCATGGTTTTGCCCCGAACCACTTTACGCTCGTCGTAATATTGGAAAGCCAGTGGGTTGTCACTTTCCTTTCCCTCATACTTTATTGGCGGAATACCTTTGAAGTACTCTTTTTGGCCAAGGGTAACGGTCACCGCGCCTAGTTTTTCTTTTGTCATTGTCACGTAGTTAGTTTAATAGTTTAAAATTAATATATAAGTTATAGATTGTAATTTATTTATGAAAAAATAAAGGTCAAAGATGAAAAAACGGGTTTTTTATACAGCTGCAACGACCTCCAGATATTTTTCCCAATTGCTGTAGGCATTTTCAAAAGCCGATTTTTCAGTTGCGGGTATAAATGTCTTTAAAACATTGGTATTGTGGAGTGCTTCCTCCAGTGATTTATAAAATCCAGGGGCGACTCCGGCTGCTTTGGCTGCCCCTACTGCTCCTGTGGTTTCCACTATATCAATGCTACAGTCGAGCAGGGTAGCGATCGTAGTAGAAAAAACAGCAGATTGGAACAGGTTGTCATTTCCTGCCCGCATTACTTTAATTCCAACGCCCATACCATTCAGGATTTGGGCACCATAAACAAATGAAAAAGCAATCCCTTCCAAAGCGGCCCGGTAAAAATGAGCCGATCCGTGGCGGTTAAACTGTAAATTGCCAAAATGTGCGCCGGGATTGCGGTTGCCCAGCATTCGTTCGGCACCATTGCCAAATGGAATAACCTGCA
>JBILHQ010000305.1:0-5639 GCA_044350415.1 Saprospiraceae bacterium
ACATAGGGAGAACAAAATAGATATTCCATTTATTTTTGTTACAGGATTTGGAGCTGGAGAAAGTAAAAATTATGTTTCTTGGCTTGTAAAGATGTTTTTAAAATACTTGTTAAAAGACGTTTATGCTGACAAAACTAAAATGGAAGAAATTGTCACTAATTCAGATCTGAATTGGACAGTTGTGAGGCCAGGAAGGCTATTAGACAAAGACTTGACAGAGAAATATCGTATTGAAAACAAATTATTCAAAGGAATCAATATAGGCGGAATTAATAGAGCTGACGTAGCAGACTTTTTAATAAAACAAGCAGAAAAACAAACTGAATTAAAAAAGTACATTGCTATATCTGAAAAATAGGATAAAATAAAAGCCGAACCGCTAACCGCGTGCAAGCACCATAGCCCTGCTGCAGGCGCAACAAAGGGTTACGAGCGCCTGCACGCGAACCGTTCTCCACAATCAATATGAAAAGAGATGTCAGTAGACTTAAATGTTTGGTCAAATCATAATTTGGAGTTATATAAATTATTCCCTAAAGACTTTAGAGCAAGAGATACAGGGTATTACGACAAGCTAAGTACAGAAAATAAGATCTGAGCAGAACGCTGCGTGACTGCTAAACGCAGCAGTTTGCCAGTCGTGCCTGCGTAAATCGAAATCATTAACTTTTGCAGTAGCCGAAACCTCAATCCCCCTCCCCTCTAAAACAACATCCCGGCCTGCGGCGGCGGCACCACCCCACAATGCTTATACGCCTTCTCTGTGGCTACCCGGCCACGCGGCGTGCGTTGCAGATAACCTTCCATGATCAGGAACGGTTCGTGTACCTCTTCGATGGTGCCGGCTTCCTCTCCCACTGCCGTACCGATGGTAGTGAGCCCTACGGGACCACCTTTGAATTTGAAGATGATGGTTTGGAGAATACGGTTATCCATTTCGTCGAGTCCGTGTTCATCGACGTCGAGGGCGGCCAGACCGAAGCGTGCAATTTCGCGGTCCACTTCGCCGGTGCCTTTGATTTGTGCAAAATCGCGGATACGGCGCAGCAGTGCATTCGCGATACGGGGAGTGCCCCGGCTTCTGCGGGCGATTTCGTGCGCGCCTTCGTCGGTTACCGGCACGTTCAGGATAGCGGAAGAGCGTTTAATAATATATTCAAGCGTGGGAACGTCGTAATAATCTAAGTGACAGGTGATGCCGAATCGAGCGCGGAGCGGGGCCGTGAGCAGCCCCATGCGCGTGGTCGCGCCCACGAGGGTAAACGGATTCAGGCTGATCTGTATGCTGCGGGCATTGGGGCCTGAATCGATCATGATGTCGATGCGGTAATCCTCCATAGCCGAATACAGGTATTCTTCGACCACCGTATTTAACCGGTGAATCTCATCGATAAACAACACATCGCCCGACTCCAGGTTGGTCAATACGCCTGCCAGGTCGCCGGCCTTCTCTAATACCGGCCCGGAAGTCATTTTCATGCCCGTACCTAATTCATTCGCCACAATATGAGAGAGCGTGGTTTTGCCCAATCCCGGTGGACCATGCAGCAGCACGTGATCAAGAGCATCACCGCGTTGTTTGGCAGCCTGAATAAAAATCTGGAGGTTGTCCACGATCTTTCGCTGGCCATGAAATTCCTCTAACTGCGTGGGGCGCAGTGCCTTTTCGATGATATTCTCTTCACCGCCCGGTGATTCGTTTGTCGCAGGTTTACTCAATGTTGAAATAAAAACAGATATTTGCAGCTGTTTCGTGCAAATTTAAAACGATTTGTTTATTCGTTGTTTGTTTGAAGGGTTAGAATTTTAAAGTTTCCAGCTAATGCCTGATTTTTTCGCGGTAATTCCGCAACCGGATATTTCCCTTTGGGGGACCACCATTAATGAACCTGTTACTGCTGCCACCGGATTATTCATTTCTGTTGCCGCTTTGATAGCCTACCGGAAACTCGACCGGACCAGCAATGAACAGTGGCCAGCGCGTTTAATGGCTTATTTCTTTATCTTTTTGGGGTTATCTAACTTTTTCGGCGCTATTGCTGGACATGCTTTTTACCAAAGACTAGATTTATGGTGGAAGGTGCCGGGCTGGAGTCTGGGGATGGTAGCCGTTGGGATGGTGGCGCAGGCCTCTATTATCCGCTGGAACGGCAATGGGCCTGTCAAAAAAGCAGCCATAGCGCTCTCGGTGCTGAATGCTGCACTTTTTGCAGGACTGCTTTATTCAGCAATCGCCGGACTGAATTTTAAAATGGTGGAAATGTATTCCGCTTTCAGTTTAGTGGGTATCATGTTGCCCATCGAAATCAGCTTGTACCGCAGCGCCAACTCTCAATCCAGTATTTGGATGTTAAAGGCACTTATTCCGGCATTTATTGCCGTTTTACTACATATTCTCAAATTCTCCTTTAGCCCCTGGTTCAATTTTTTTGATATCGGCCATATCCTCCTTTGCGGTACGGTACTTTATTTTTTCAGGAGTGCCAGGATTATGAAAGGCGAGAGGAATATCGAACACTGAATATCGAATATCGAACGCTGAAGTGGCGTAGCGTAGACCAAAAATGGGATATGTAATCAACGGACAAACCGACCAACGGACTAACTAACCAACTGACTAACCACCCCCTCCTTATATTGCTCTCCTATTAGGGATAAAATCCGTTCAAAGGCTTGTTCATTGCGTTGAAAATCGGTATCGCCGAGTTCCAGAATCACAATTGGTATTCCGGTTTCCGTTTTGAAAAAATCGAGGTAAGCATTTTGAATTTCTTCCAGGTATTCTTCCGTAATATTAGTCTCCATCTCCCTGCCGCGCCCTTTGATTTGGCGAAGCAGTGTGGTAGTGGGGCGATGTAGATAAACTAAGAGATCGGGTTTGGGAAAGGTGTTATTCAGCACCCCAAAAAGGCGTTGAAACAACCGAAACTCTTCTTCGTTGAGGTTGTTTTTGGCAAATAACAGTGTTTTTACAAAGTAATAATCGGCAATGGAGACTGGACTGAACAGATTGGGTGTGGCAAAGTGCTCTTGCATTTGTTTATGCCGTTCGGACATAAAAAACAGTTCCACCGGGAATCCATACCGTTCCGGGTGTTGGTAAAAAAACGGCAAAAACGGATTATCTGTAAATTGCTCCAGCACAAGCGTACAGCCAAAACGTTCCGCTACCATCTGGCAGAACGTAGTTTTACCCGATCCGATATTACCTTCAATGGCAATAAAAGAGTGGCGTTTAAACGGATTATTGGCGGTCGGTTCAGGCATCGAGCATCACCACATCTGATTGATCGTCGCAATCCATATACAGCATATCCATGGCCGTATGCAAAGTTGGGTGCTCAAATTCGGGATCCAGTTCCATCATAGGCACCAGTACGAATGCACGTTTATGCATTTCCGGGTGAGGAATTTCAAGACCCTTATCACGAATGATGCGTTTGCCGTAAAAAACAATATCGATATCGATAACTCTGGGCCCCCATTTTTCTTTGCGTTCCCGTCCCAGTTCTCTCTCGATTTTGGTAATATTCTCCAGTAGTTCCCTTGGCTCCTGCGTGGTATTAGCCATGACGACGATATTGTAAAAAGGGTCCTGGTCGGTAACTCCCCAGGGCTGGGTTTCATACAAATGACTTTTCCGGGCAATTTTACCGATTTGTTTGGTAATCAATCCAAGGGCGGCTTCAATATTTTGTCGGCGGTTGCCAGAATTACTGCCCAGCGACAGATAAACATTGATATATTTTTTTGTATGAAAGGGCTGCATGATATGTTAAATCTAAATGTTAGAGCCGCAAAGGTAGAAAACTGACAGCGCAGGAAAAGAATTCTGTCTATATTTGCACCGTTTTTATTTAAAATTGACTCAGCAACATGAAAAATGTTATCGCAACCACGGCAATTGCCCTTTTATTGGGCCTGAATGCCTGCAAAAATGTAGATGAAAAATTAGTCACTGAAATGCAGCAGAGTGCTACAGTGCTCGAAAACAGCAAACCTGCCGGAGATTCTGTAACGATTAACCTCGAGCAGCTCCGGACAAAATTTGCAGGTCTGCCTGTAGAAAAGGCTCCTGCGGCCACGTTTGTAGTCAATAAACTATCACAAAAATTTGATGCTGTGATGGTGGAATACAATGCCTCTAAAGAAGAATTGAAAAATTTGCAGGCCGATTACGAAGCAGGAAAAATTAAAAAAGAGGGCGTCGAAGCGAAATACAAAATGTTGACCAACAAGATCGACAATTTTGAAAAAGCCTTCCAAAAAATCAGCCAAATTGCACAGCGGCCAACAGAAGATCTGATTCAAATGGGACAAGAAATGGCAAAATCCGAAGGTGTTGATCTGGCTAAACCAATATCATCAGATATGGGAGGTCAATCCCTTTCAGCGCCTCAAAAGGCAGCAGGTGCAGATGCTGGTGGTGCGTCCCTTCAGGGTGACGGATCCGCAAAGAAAAAAGACGGCGGGCAGTAAATTTACGATTTACGATTAATTCGATTTGTTATTGAGCGAAGTCGAAATACGATGAATACAAGATCCCAGCTATATCTGCCAATCAGGAGGTTGGCCGTGATCTTGTATTCATCGTAAATCGCAAATCGAATTAATAGTAAATCTACAACCCGCTATATTTCGAACAAATGATACATTTTGATGGATCATGTCCCCGAGCAGGACAATATTCGCGGCCGTAGAAAATAATTTGCAAATGGAGTTTGTTCCAGGTCGCCTCCGGAAACAATGCTTTCAGGTCGCGCTCAGTTTGTTCCACATTTTTCCCACTGCTCAATCCCCAGCGTGCCGCCAGCCGGTGAATATGGGTGTCTACAGGAAAAGCGGGATGCCCGAACCCTTGTGACATAACGACAGACGCTGTTTTATGCCCAACTCCCGGCAGCGACTCCAATGCTTCCCACGATTCCGGCACCTTTCCTCCATACTGTTCCACCAATATATGCGATAAGACGCTGATGGCTTTCGACTTTGTAGGCGACAGGCCACACGGTTTGATGATTTCCCGAATGTCTTCCACCGGAATTTTCAGCATATCATAAGGATTATCAGCCAGTTCAAACAAGGCAGGGGTCACCTGATTGACCCGAACATCTGTGCATTGGGCCGACAGGAGCACTGCTACCAGTAAAGAGTAGTTATCTTGGTGGTCGAGAGGAATTGGCACCTCCGGGTAGAGATCTTCCAGAATAGCAGCGATTGCTGATGCTTTTTCTTTAAGTCGTTTATTGATTTTAGCCATTTTTTATCAATGCCGGAAATGCCGGTGTCCGGTCATCACCATTGCCATATCAAATTTGTTGCAAGCATCAATACTGTCCTGATCTTTTACCGAACCGCCGGGCTGAATAACGGCCGTGATACCCGCTTCATGCGCAATTTCAATACAATCGGGGAACGGGAAAAAGGCGTCTGATGCCATTACCGCCCCATTCAGGTCGAAACCAAATGCTTTTGCTTTAGCAATAGCCTGGCGTAAAGCATCTACCCTTGATGGCTGTCCACAGCCCATTCCGATCAGTTGGCGCTCTTTAACCAAAGCGATACCGTTCGATTTCAGGTGTTTTACGCATTTTACGGCGAAGATCAATTCCCCCACTTCTTTCGGCGTTGGGGCGCGA
>JBILHQ010000132.1:0-17811 GCA_044350415.1 Saprospiraceae bacterium
GGCACTGAAAACCAACCGGCACCGCCTGTTAAACCTGCTTCCGATGCCGACGCGAAGCCAGACGGAGGCGGAAAATAAATCCATGAAAATATATACCAAAACAGGCGACACTGGCGAAACGGGCCTTTTTGGCGGAAAACGGGTCTCTAAAGACGACCTTCGCGTAGACGCATACGGAACTGTTGATGAACTCAATGCATTTATTGGTTTGCTCAATGACGCTGCGTCCGCTAATACGCCAGTGAATAATTTATTATTGGATATTCAATGCAGGCTGTTTGGTCTTGGTGCTCACCTGGCAACGGACCCTGATAGTGAATTTAAAGTGGATCCTGATATTTTGCTGGAAGATATTATCGCTTTGGAAAATGCTATGGATAACATGGACCAATCCCTTGCACCACTCCGGAATTTTATTTTGCCTGGTGGGCATACCACTGTTTCTATTTGTCATATTTGCAGGACGGTCTGCCGCAGGGCAGAGCGACTGGTGGTGCATTTGAGCAGGGAAGCAGTGGTAGATGCCATGGCCTTATCCTATCTGAACAGATTATCTGATTATTTTTTCGTGCTTGCACGTCATCTGGCTGTCCAGTATGGTGTTCAGGAAGTTGTTTGGAAAAAAAGATAAATGGCTGCTTTATTACCAGAAAAAACAAATCATATTCCCGTTCCTTTCTTTTCGGGTAAGCGCAGAGGACTGTTCCCTTTGCTGCCAGCGTTACTTTGCGCTCTGGCGGGTGCACTTTTGATGCCTAAAACTAATCTTTTTCCCTATTCGTTTAAATCTGGCAGAATTTGGACCTATCCTGATTTTTTTGCGCCGTTTGATGTTACCCTTATGCCCAATGACAGTGTCCCGGATGCTGTCAGTAAACTACCTGTTACGCCATTTTATGTCATTAACCCGGAAATTGCCAGACAACAAAAGGGCATTATCGCTGATTTAATCAAGGAACAGGTAAAAATAAGCAGTCAGGATGCGCAATATGAGGACTTGGTCAGTAATTCAGGTGCCTATAAAAACTATGCGGTCAGATTGCTGGATTACCTGTACAAAAGAGGAATAGTGCAGGCCCGACCGGAAAATTCCGATTTTGTGGTACTGGTTGGTCAATCCTCCCGGCCAATTCCGGTGGACAGTTTGTTACTGGTCGACGACGCCGTTGGGATAATAACTGATTCCCTGCCATTCAGTCCGTTGCGCCAACCTGAATTGCTGCTTCCCATTCTGGAAAAAGCCCTTGTTCCAAATGCTTTCTTTTCCGACTCCCTTACTGCTGCCGATCGGGGGCATGTTCAAAATCCTGAGATTAAGCAAATCAGTTATAAAAAAGGTGATTTGGTGATTCGGTATAATGAAGAAGTTACGCCGGCGGTTGCACAGGTACTGACGGAAACGGCCATACGTTATGACAAGTGCACCAATTGGAAAATATTATCGGGGTATTTTTTGTATAGTCTTTTGGCCTACTTAAGTTTATTGGGATGGATCTATTATTTTAAAAGCCAGGTGTACGGCGATCAAAATAAAATGCTCCTGATGCTCGTAACTATTCTGGGCATCCAGTTCCTGATTGCAGTTTGTTTCATGGTGGGTATTGTGGTGCCTTTGTTACTGCCGTTATTTTTACTCCCCTTGATGTTACGGCCTTACTTTGGTTTGCGAACGTCATTAGTGATATGGTCGGTACCCGTGATGCTTACTGGTTTTTCCATTTCCTGGGGTGTTTTATGGATTTCCATTCAAATAGTCGGTGCCGGCGCAGCCCTGATGATGAATGATCAGGTTGAATCCTGGAAAGAGCGCCTTCAGGCCTTATGTGCCATTTTTGCCGGGCAAACGCTGATTTGGACAGCTTTTTTGCTGGCAGATAAATTACCGGACGCGCTGAAGTCAGCGGATGTCATTGTTTTCCTGGCTATTTCCGTTTTGTTATCCATTAGCCGATCAGTCATGGTCCGGTTTTCACAGCCGGGCGGGTAAGAAACAGGGTTATGGCTCCAGTTATTCGATATTGGCACACAGTAATTGGTTTGGCAAATGCCTCCTTTTATATAGCGTGGCGCTATCGGAAACGAAAAAAGCAATTATTGGAGGAAGTATCGCGGGCCTTTCCCGACCGTATTGTGCCGGTGTCCATTGCAGGCCGGTTGACGCAATATATTCCTCCTTTTTTATTGATGGAATCGCTTTTTGCTCAATTAACGGGTCGGGTGTTTACTGATGAACAGTCCGCCAGATCTCTGTATTTGAATGGATTAACCCCCCTTTTTGACGACTTGATCGACGAACTGCAATTGGATAGGGAATATATTCAGGCGTTGGTTTCCGGGCATTCCAAACCAGAGCATCCGAAGGCTATTATTTGTCGGGCGTTATTTGAGCAGGGAGGCTTTGTGTGGGACGAATATTGGGAGGCCATTGTATTGGCACAAATGGACAGCAAAAGACAGGTGAATGGGAGGTTGTCTCAACAGGAATTAGTTCAAATGACGGTCCAAAAAGGTGCGGCATCAGTCGAACTGGGATGGCAGGTCATCACGGAAGGGCAAGGGGGATTGGGGGGGCGGAATCTTGCAGCCCATTTCGGCGCTTTTGCGCAACTACTCAACGATATTTTTGATGTTTGGAAAGACAGGGAGGCGGGCATTCAAACGCTCGCTACCTCTTCGATTGACATGCAGGAATTGCGTCAAATTTACCGCCAATCTTCGCAGCAGGTTATCGCGACCATTCAAATAAGCGATACTTCTGTCTATGGAAGAGCCCGCGTCAGGGCTTTATTGGTTCCAATATTTTGCCTTGGAGAACTCGCTCTGGAAAACTTGTATCTTTTGCAACAGCGGAATGGGGGCAAGTTTAATGTATCCGCATTTACACGGAGGGCATTGATTTGCGACATGGCAAAATGGCAAAACCGGTGGCGGTGGATGGTATTGGTACTCCGATGGGGAGATGAATAGTAATTATCTCCGGGCTCCCGTTATTTCCAAAAAAAAGTGGCCACCCTGAAAAATTCAGGATGGCCACTTTGGTATTGATGATACTAAGAATTACTGTTGAACAGTAAATGTACGGGCGATATTACCTTCTGCTGTGCGGAAGTTAATCACATACATGCCGGAAGCAAGGTTAGCCGTTTCGATCGTCATGTTGTTAGTTCCTGCAACAAATGACGTATTGCCAAGGTTGCGAACTTGTTGACCCAATGTGTTCAGTACAGTGATTTGAACATCACTTGCAGTTTTGAGGCTGAAGTTAATATTTAACAGGTCTTTAGCCGGGTTCGGGAACAATTTGAGGGTTCCTTCTTCCAGAATAGTGTTTACACCTACGATACCTTCTGCACCAAAGATATTTAATGCATTTGCAAAATCGCAACCACCTTCAGCAAGTACATTCGCTGGAGCAGCAGTTTCATACAATTTGTAAGAACCTGTACCGCCTGTGCACATACCGTCGCCATAAGAGTCTACCATGTGGAGGAAATAGCAACCATTTGCCGGTACTTCCATAGTCTCTGTATAAG
Organism: Saprospiraceae bacterium; assembly: GCA_044350415.1. Taxonomy (GTDB): domain Bacteria; phylum Bacteroidota; class Bacteroidia; order Chitinophagales; family Saprospiraceae; genus M3007. Next base: position 3,534 of record JBILHQ010000132.1, read on the forward strand.
AGGTCAGGTTAGCATAAGCACCCGGGCCAGCGGCCGGTGTACCTGTATTGGCACCGTTAGGGCCCACATTTTCGTTACCACCTGCAGCATAAGCATTGCCCTGCTCGTCGATGAGTTCCCAGTAGGTTTCGATACCATAACCATCTGTTTTCAGTTCGAGCGTCAATGACTGCGTAGCAGTCGCTTTTGCTTTCTGATATGATTTTTGCTTAACAATCGGGGTGGTCAACGTAACACCATTCAAACTTTTGATGGTGGCTTTGATGATGGCGTTGCCTGTCAAAGTAATTGGTGCAAAATTGATCATACGTGGATAAAACGAAGGAATAGACGTTGTGTAATCCAGTGTTTGAACAGTCGCACCATTGACTTTCAGTTCAATCACCACAGAGGTGAGTGCATCTGTACCGCCGTTGATCACCAAAAACTGTGGTGTAACAGACTGTGTGCCACAGATTTTGCCAAAAGCATAATCTGTTCCGAACTGTATAGCATTGATTGCCACACCGTTCACGGGTTCAGGACAAGCATCAGCAGCAGATTTCAAACCTGCAGTATTTAACTGGCCAACCTCTTTCACGAGGTGATCAGGGCAAATAAGGTAGACAGTTGGGTAGTACCCAATGTCATAAGACTCCGAAATTGAACTGTCGTCAATGATCGGATAAGGGGTGTTGAGTACCCAGTTGCCTTGTGTAGAGGAGTTGCAACCTGCCGATCCAGTTAAGCAGTTTGTATTAGTTGAGCCATCGCCTTCAACGAATAAAACCATGAGTTCGTTGGTGCCGGCAGGACCATATTGGTCATAAAGATTTTCAAGCGCGCCAGAATTATGGTAACTCCAGCATGGTCCGCACCAGGTAGCCGAAATATCCATGATAACAGGTTTGCCTGACTCAATGATGTCGTACATACTGTACTGAACACCGTTGATGTCGGTAGCCATAAAGTCAGGGGCAATCGAGTTGTCAGGCAACTGGGCATTTAATGCACCAGCTAGTGCAAAAGATGAAATAAGGGTTAGCAGTTTTTTCATGTTATTGAAAAGTAGAGATGAACAAATAGAAGGAGCAAATATAGACAGCGGTTGCTTAAATGATTGCCTGTAAATGATAAAAAATTAAGATTAAGTAAAATATTGTCATTTGGTTGAATGAATGGAAATAATTTGAAGGCGGCCAAATACCGGAAAGTATGTACGTTTGCCTCATGAAAGTATGTTTTTTGCCTGAAAAGTGTTGTGGGATGCCAGCTCAAAAAAAATATTTTTGGCGGTCTGTATTACTTGGTTTATGCTTTTTAGGAATTTTTCTCTCCTGTTCGGGCAAAGATGAACCAGCCAAAGAGGGTACTTCGCAATCGCACACCACGGAAGTCCCAAGCCTTTCCGGCAAAAAGATTCCGGCTTACGTTACTGTAGTGCTCTCTTTTGTCAAACTGCATCAGCGGGCTCCTGAAGGGTATGTCGGTGGACGTACATTCCAGAATCGCGAAAAAAACCTGCCTCTAAAAACCCGGGACGGCCAAAAAATCCAATACCGCGAATGGGATGTGTACCCCAAAAAACAAGGGAAAAATCGGGGCGCCGAGCGACTAATTACAGGCTCCGACCAAAGTGCATGGTACACCAAAGATCATTATAAAACCTTCACTAGGATTGAATAATTAATTTATGGAATATATTGCAACGTTGCCTTTTTTTGATACCGCAACATTCGTGGTGGAACTGGATGGAAAAGAAATGCAGTCCCTCCGCTCCTTTTATCCACGGGTGGCTGCCGGATTGCATTTTGCAGATTATTTTGGAAAAAACTTAGATGCATTACTGGATGCTCTCTGTGATCTTTCCAGTTTGCCTCCGGGATATCAATCCGTATGTTTAGTCATCAAAAACGCACCTCATTTTTTGGCAAAAGAAAAAAACGAAAAGCGGGAAGCTGCCCTCCAAACCCTCCGGGATGCCACCCTTGCCGAAAATCGGTACGATAACTATGGTTTTCAGTTTTTGATGTTGCAACAAGATTAAGTTCCTGATTATCTCTTTCACCCGAATGCTCAATTTTTAAATAAATATGAAAAAATTACTACTTATTTTATTGGCCTTTCCCCTTTTAATACAGGCGCAGGGAGGGATGTGGTTGCCACTCAATCTCAAACGCCAGAATGAAAAAGAAATGAAATCATTGGGCTTCAAACTGAAAGCCGATGATTTGTATAATCCCGGAAAACCCAGTGTTATGGATGCCATCTGCCAGTTTAATGGCGGATGTACCGGCGAAATTATTTCCCCTGAAGGCTTAATGCTCACGAACCATCACTGTGGATTCGGTGACATTCAAAGTCATTCCACGCTGGAAAAAAACTACGTGGAGGACGGCTTTTGGTCAATATCTAAAGCGGAAGAATTGCCCTGCCCGGATGCCACAGCTATGTTCGTGCGCAGTATCGAAGATGTAACCATAACAGCACTCAAAGGGGTTACCTCCGATATGGCAGAAAGTGCACGGCAATCTACGATTGATCAAAACCTGAAGGATTTAAAGGCGCGGACCAGGATCAAAAAGGAGGAATCGATATTGATCCGGCCATTTTTTGAGGGTAATCAGTACTTTATGTATATTACGGTTACGTATAAAGACATCCGGCTGGTAGGCGCTCCACCAAGCAGTATCGGCAAATTTGGCGCTGATACTGACAACTGGGTTTGGCCCCGGCACACGGGTGATTTTTCTTTATTTCGGGTGTATATGGGCCCCGACAGTCTTCCCGCGGCCTATTCTCCAAAAAATATTCCATTTATTCCGGGACATTATTTGCCCATCTCACTCGATGGCGTGGAAGAAGGCGATTTCACAATGGTGTACGGCTTTCCAGGCCGCACCACGGAATACCTGCCAGCGGTGGCAGTGGAACAAATAACTGATGTACTAAACCCTGCCCGGGTAAGCATCCGGGACCGCGCACTGAAGATTTTGGATGGTTACATGCGCACCGACCCGTCGGTTAAAATTGCCTACGTCGCCAAACAATCTTCCATGGCCAATGCCTGGAAAAAATGGCTGGGAGAAATGCAGGGATTGAAAAGCACGAAAGCCGTGGAGAAAAAACAGGCAATGGAGGCTGATTTTTCCGCCAGGTTAAAAAACAATGTCGACTGGAATTTCAAATACGGTAATTTGCTCCCCCGGATGGAAGTGCAATACCAGGCCATCGAGCCCTATGCTAAAGCGCGGGATTATTACCTCGAAATTTTTGTGCGCAATACAGAGATTCTCGGCCAGGTGGCTGGACTAAACAGTTGGATTAATTCTTATGCCCAGCAGGGTGCGCCTGGTTTTTCCGGAAAAATCGGGAGCACCAGAGCAAGTCTGAAAGATTTTTATAAAGATTACAAGCCACAGGTCGATCGGGATGTACTCGCGGCTTTGACGGAAATGTATGTGAAAAATGTCCCGGAAGAATGGGGTGCTGCGACCATCAGCAAAGCTGCGGTTGACCATGGCGGCTACCAGGGACTTGCCGATTTTATTTTTCAAAACAGCGCACTTACCGATGAAAAACGGGCGATGGCATTGCTCGACCTGAATCCGGCCGATATGGTCAAAGCATTAGAAGCAGATCCGGCCGTTGTTTTTTGGCGGAGCGTGGCCAAAGATTACGATGAAAAAGTGGCACCGAAAATCAGGGAAATACAACCAGTTATCAATGCCATGCAACGCCAGTATATGGCTGCTCAGATGGAGGTTTTTAAAGAAAAACGTTTTTTCCCAGACGCCAACAGTACCCTGCGGGTCACCTACGGACAGGTCAAAGGATTCCGCCCCAAAGATGGTATTGTGTATGACTACCGCACGTATCTGGATGGTGTGATGGAAAAATATATACCGGGAGATTATGAATTTGATGTGCCAGCGAAATTAATATCGCTTTGGAAATCAAAAGATTACGGTCGTTATGCTACCAAGGATGGCCGGATGCCGGTGGCATTTTTGGGATCGAACCACACGACCGGTGGCAACTCCGGAAGTCCGGCCTTAGATGCTAAGGGCAACCTGGTTGGTTTGAATTTCGACCGGGTATGGGAAGGGACGATGAGTGATGTCAGTTATGATCCCGCTATTTGCAGGAATATCATGGTGGATATTCGGTATGTGGTGTTCATTATTGACAAATATGCGGGGGCGCAAAATCTTATTGGGGAAATGAAATTGGTGAAGAAGAAGAAGTGATCATTTCATTTTAAAGGATATATTTGCACCACATTTCATTCTTTAACTTTCAATCCATGAGAAAACTGTACCAACAGCCGATTTTTATTGTTATTTTTCTAATTGCTGCATGCCAATTGCAAGCACAGGACCCGCGTTTTTCCCAATATTACGCGTCTCCTTACACCCTGAATCCTGCACTGACCGGCGTTTTTGAAGGCCAGTGGCGTGCAACAGCGAATTACCGGGATCAATGGAACAGCCTGTTACCTAAAGTGCCGTTCCGCACGTATTCTGTATCCGGGGAATTCAGGTATGCATTAGCCTCCGATGACTATGTTGCCTTTGGTATTGGTGCCATGCACGACGAAGTAGGTACAGCCCGTTATCAGCAAAACAAAGCGCATTTCAGTTTTGCTTTTTTAAAGCAGTTGTCGGGTGGCAGAAACCGCAATGAGCACTACCTTTCTGCAGGTGCGCAGGCAGGTTTTGGCCAGAACTCCATTGATTATGGTCGTTTATGGTTTAGTCGCCAGTATGATAATGTGGCTGAGATCCCAGACTTCAATGCCGGAAATGGTGAGTCCTTTGGAACGGGCAACACGCCCATGTTTGCCGATTTTAATGCGGGGTTGTTATGGTATGTAGTTACAGAAAATGACGGCTTCTTTTATGTGGGCGGTGCTGGTCATCACCTGAACCAACCGGAAGTATCCCTCATGGGAACTAATAATTTCAAACTTTACCGTCGATGGTCGGGTCAGGCAGGTGGGCAACTTCCTGTAAGTGAAACACTTAGCCTCTTGCCAGGTGTGCAGGTAATGAAACAGGGGCCGTCTTTCGAAACAGATCTGGGACTCAATATTCGCTATTCTAACAACGATCTGAATGAACTCGCACTGCGTGCAGGAGCCTGGGCTCGGGTTGTCAATAAATTAGATAAAGGTATTCAGGCCGATGCCGTTACGATTGTAGCCATGCTCGAACTCAATCGCTGGATGCTCGGGTTGAGTTATGACCTTACTGTTTCATCGCTTTCCCGTGCCAATAACTCGCGGGGCGCATTTGAGATTTCAATGACTTATTTTCACCCGGAGCACCGGCGGTCGAAGGTAACTTGTCCGAGATTTTAGGCGTGGGGGAGAGCTGGGTGCAGTACGCAAGTACTTTACACCGAACATCGGGTGGTCAACTGTCTTGAGCGTTTCTTTGTTTTCAGATTTCAAATGTAAGATTTCAGATTTGGGTTCTATGGTTAGGGGGTATTCAGCAGTTTCATGGAAGGAAATAACTCATTGTCCAAATCGTACATTTGAAATCTGAAATCTTACATCTGAAATCAAAAAACAACGATCAAGTAGTCACAGAGCCTACTTCGACATGCCCCGCAATCATATTGAAGCAGGCTTTGTAATCATATCGAATTAGGCACCAATCCTCAAGTTGTTGACGACTATAAAGTAGAAATTAAGTTAATCATGTTACCCCTTATTTCTCACCTCAGTATATGGCTTCAGTTCAACAACGAATTATTTTAGGGTTAAAAGTCCGGCAATTCCGGCAGGAAAAAGGATGGAATTTTGAGGAACTGAGCCGCCAAACGGGTATTTCTGTCTCCTACCTGAATGAAATTGAAAAAGGGAGAAAATACCCAATGGCCGACAACCAGGTCAAGTTGTCGAAGGCATTAGGGATTTCCAATGCGTTTTTAACATCGGCCATCCTGACGAAGCAAAACGCTCCATTAGGGGAACTTTTACAAAGTAATTTTTTAAATGAAATACCGCTGGAACTGTTTGGGATAGAACTCCAGCAAGTAGTCGAAATTATTGCCAAAGCGCCTGACCGGGTGAATGCATTCATTTCTGCGATGCTCGAGATTGCCCGTAACTATTCTCTGCGCGACGAGAATTTCTTTTTTGCTGCACTTCGGGCCTACCAGGAACTGCACATGAATTACTTCGACGATATTGAAAATCTGGCGGATGAATTTGTGGAGCAGCATAAACTTCCGGTAGACGAACCGGTTACTTTCGCTCTTTTGCAAAAAATACTGACTAATAAATTTGGCTATTCCATCGATGAAAAGGGATTGGCCAAATACCCTGAATTGCTGGAAGTGCGCAGTGTTTTTGTGCCTAAAAAACGTATTTTACTACTGAACCCTGATTTGTCTGCACAGCAGCGCACCTATCAATTAGCAAAAGAAATTGGCTTTAATGTACTCCAACTTAAAGAGCGGCCATTAGCTTCCAGTATGTTGCAGGTGAAGTCCTTTGAAGAAACCCTCAATAATTACAAAGCGGGCTATTTTGCGGTGGGCATCCTCGTGAACCGTCAAACATTTGCCAAGGATCTGACGGCTATCTTTAACGATGGACAATGGAAACCGGATGCCTTTTTACAATTGATGGACCGGTACGGTGTCAGTCCGGAAGTATTGTTTCAACGTTTTAATGTACTGTCCAAAGAATTTGGCCTGCATAAAATTTTCTTCTTCAGGACCATGCACCATGTGGCTTCCGGTCGATTTGAAATAGACAAGGAATTGCACCTGAACCGGAGACATCAACCCCATGCTTCCGGGCTGAACGAGCATTATTGCCGCCGGTGGCTCTCCCTTTCCCTTTTGGAACAATTGGCACTTCAACAGGCATCTACCGGCGATCATTCGCATTTAATAGCGGGTGCCCAACGCGCTCGTTTTGCAGATACCGGCGAAGAATACCTCTGCGTGGCAGTCGCGAAACCAGGTGCTGCCACCCAGCTAAAGAATGTCAGTGTGATGATAGGCATCCTGTTAGACGACCCCGCCCGGAAAATTATTCGTTTTCATAGTGATCCGCAAGTACCGCACATGACCGTCAATGTCACTTGTGAACGGTGTTCTGTTGTGGATTGCCAGGAACGGAGCGCACCGCCAATCGCGGTCGAGCGGCGGGAAAAACGGAAGCGGGCTATTGAAGTGTTGAAAAAAGTGACCGGGTAGTGCCGGTGCTGAAATCCCCCGATTGCTCTATTTAGGCTTCCATTTTTAACCGATTGTCCCCAAATTTTATTTCGCCCTTTTTGAAATGGGTTGCCCCATAACCTATACCTTTGCGTTCTCTATTGGCAACACAAATAAAATCAGCAATCCAGCATAAAATGAATTTTGATGTAATTGTTATCGGCAGTGGCCCAGGCGGGTATGTAGCTGCAATCCGCGCCTCTCAGTTGGGGCTGAATACGGCTGTTATTGAACGCGAAAACTTAGGTGGTATCTGCCTGAACTGGGGTTGTATTCCCACTAAAGCATTATTAAAAAGCGCACAAGTGTTTGAATACCTGCAACATGCAGAAGATTTTGGTATTAAAATTGGAAAGGGAACTGCCGATTTCGATGCGGTGGTCAAACGCAGTCGGGGTATTGCCGATGGTATGAGTAAGGGCGTGCAGTTCCTGATGAAAAAAAATAAAATCACCGTGATTAACGGAACAGGCAGACTGGTAACCGGCCCTAAAGTCGCTGTGACTGATGCCGAAGGCAAGGTCACTGAATACACTGCCAAGCACATCATCGTCGCCACAGGTGGTCGTGCCAAGCAATTGCCTAACCTCCCGATCGACGGTAAAAAAATTATTGAATACCGCAAAGCCATGACCCTCGAATCGCAGCCTAAGCGACTGGTGGTCGTTGGCGCAGGTGCTATTGGCGTGGAATTTGGTTATTTTTACCACACGATGGGCACTGAAGTGAGTATTGTGGAATTCATGGAACAAGGACTCGTGCCACGGGAAGATGCGGATATTTCTAAAGAACTGAATAAATTATATACCCGAAAAGGTATTAAAGTGTACGGCAACTGGGCGGTGGAATCGGTGGATACTTCCGGAAAGGAAATTAAAGTCCACATGAAAAACCGCAAAGATGGAGCCACTGAAACCCTCCTTTGTGATGTGGTTCTCAGTGCCGCCGGCGTAACGCCTAATATCGAAAATATCGGACTGGAAGAGTTGGGTATTGTTACCGACCGCGGCTTCATCAAAGTCAATGATTTTTACGAGACCAATGTGCCTGGTGTTTATGCGATCGGTGATGTATTGTCGACCCAGGCCCTGGCACACGTTGCGAGTGCAGAAGGTATTACCTGCGTGGAAAAAATCGCCGGTCACCATCCTGAAAAAATAGACTACAACAATATTCCTGGCTGTACTTATTGCATTCCGGAAGTAGCATCTGTCGGATATACTGAAAAAGCCGCTAAAGATGCGGGATATGAAGTATTGGTGGGCAAATTTCCGTTCACTGCCAGCGGTAAAGCCAAAGCAGCAGGGCATCCCGAAGGTTTTGTAAAAGTGATTTTTGATAAAAAATACGGCGAATTATTGGGTGCCCACATGATCGGCTACAATGTAACAGAACTGATCGCTGAAATAGTGGTGGCCCGTAAATTGGAAACCACCGGACATGAAATTATCAAATCTATTCACCCGCACCCGACCATGAGCGAAGCCATCATGGAGGCTGCCGCTGCCGCTTATGGTGAGGTCATTCACCTGTAATTGATTATGTCACATACGCATTTGATTGCTCCTTCGATGCTTGCAGCCGACTTCACCCGGCTGGCCGACGAGATTGCCATGGTAAATCGCAGTGAAGCCGATTGGTTTCACTTAGATGTAATGGACGGCCGTTTTGTACCGAATATCACGTTTGGTATGTTTATTATCGAAGCGATAAATAAATTAGCCCAAAAGCCACTCGACGTTCACTTGATGATCCTTGAACCGGAAAAATACATTGAACAGTTCAGGGCCGTTGGCGCAGAAGTGATTACGGTTCATTATGAGGCTTGCCCGCATTTGCACCGAACTTTGCAACAAATCAAAGCTACAGGTGCAAAAGTTGGCGTCGCATTAAATCCGCATACACCAGTAAGTGTTTTGGAAGATTTGATAGAAGAAATTGATTTAGTGTGTCTTATGTCGGTAAATCCAGGCTTTGGCGGACAAAAATTTATTTACCAAACCATTCCCCGGATCCGCAAACTGAAGGAAATGATCAGTGTTGCGAACGCAGGCACCCTGATCGAAATTGACGGTGGGGTTGGCCTTCAGAATGCAGAAAGCCTGCTTCAGGCGGGTGCAGATGTACTCGTTGCCGGCAATAGTGTTTTTGGCGCAAAAGATCCTGAGGCAACAGTCAGGGCCTTGAAAGCGTTTTAGTGGTCAAGGCACTAGTGCCGACTTGTTTTCGATGAAAAGAATAGACAAATTACTGCTTACTTCATTTATTGGGCCATTCCTGATTTCATTCGGGATAGCCCTTTTTGTGTTGATTATGCAATTTTTGTGGCTATATATCGATGAAATTGCGGGAAAAGGGGTGAGTATATTCATCATGTTGGAGTTGATTGCCTACCTGTCTGTTTCAACTTTCCCAATGGCATTACCCATCGGGGTGCTTATTGCTTCGGTAATGGTATTGGGGAACATGGCAGAGCGGTACGAATTGTCGAGTATTAAATCGGCTGGAGTATCGCTGTTGCGGGTGTTGCGTCCCTTAATTTTTACCTGCGGTATGATTTCGTTATTTTCGTATGTCTGTTCTGATTATTTCATTCCATACGCCAATCTTAAATTCCGGTCCCGCCTGTTTGATATTCGAAAACAAAAACCGGCCTTGTCTATTGAACAGGGGACTTTTAATGATGATTTCAGGCAGTTTATCATCCGGATTGGGAAAAAAGAAAAAGACGGAGAAACGATCAAAAATATAATAATTGAAGATCAAACATCCATTGGACAATCCAAATTCAGTCAGATACTTGCTGATAGTGGTGAAATGTTTACCACTGTAGATCAACGGTATTTTGTGATGAACCTGTTTAATGGTGCCCGTTATCAGGAGCCCGGAGGATCAGGGGGGCAGCAAAAACAAAAATACCCTTTTACTCGCACCAATTTTAAGTCCTGGGCCAAAGTGTGGGATATGCAGGAGTTCGATATGACGGTGACAGACGAGGACAGGTTCAAAACGCAGCGTTCTATGCTGGGTATCAAACAGTTGCAGAAGAGCATTGATTCGTTGTATATTTTAATGGCCAGTGGCGAACAGGAAATTGCTACAGATATGCTCACGAATCTGAAAAAAGGGCCAATGAAAACGCCGCCACCTGTCATTCCGGCGGTAGATTCTGCCAAAATTAAAAACCAGCCACTGAAAATTAGTGCCTCCAAAGGCAAAACAAAAGATACGGGACCTTCGCTGATCGGTATTCGGGGAAGGCCGGCTAGTGCCACTTCTCAACAGTTTCCGGTCAAAGAACCTCCAACAATCCGGCCAGGTCAAACGCTGCCACTGACGCTCCAAACCGTTATTCCGTCACCGCCCTTTCCGCCTGGTATGCCCATGCAGGAATTAAAGCAACCTGTGACAGCATACCAGTCCCTGCTGGAAACCTTCGACCCCAAATTCCATAAAGCACTTTTGGATGATGCGGAACGACAAATAAAATTGACGATCACCAACTTAGACAACCGGAAGGCGCAGATTGCATCCAGGAATCTCGAAGCGGTCAAAACGGGATATGAACTGTATACCAAATATAGTTTTGCCTTGGTATGTATCGTCTTTTTATTTATTGGTGCCCCGATGGGGGCCCTGATCCGAAAAGGTGGATTTGGTTATCCTATATTGGTGTCGATTATCTTTTTTGTGGTGTTTATCTTTCTGACCATTCTTTTCCGAAAATTGGCCGAATCGTATGTAATGACGCCATTTTGGGCGGCAATGATGCCATGTATAGTCATGATGCCCATTGCTTTTTTTCTCACCCAACGGGCCAATAACGACGGACAGTTATTTAGTACTGATCGAATTGACAGTTTGGTGCGGTGGATTTCAAAGCAGTTTCAACGGGACCGTATCCGAGCCACACCGATATCATAAAGTATGCGAAGTATTTGGGATTGCCCCTTGTTTTTAATACCAGTTTTATTATTTCTGATTGCCGCTTTGACATTTACCTGGTGGTATCCTTATGGCTTCGAACTGATAGCACTCAACCAATTCCGGGCAGAACCGTTAAATACGTTTTTTGTGACCGTTACCTGGCTTGGGGAATTTTATTTTTGGCTGGTGGTGGCCATTGCACTTGCCTTTTATAAATTCAGGTATACCTTAATTATCCTGGTGGCCGGGGCTATTATTGCACCAATCGCTGCATTGACCAAGCATTTTATTGGAATACCGCGTCCCAATACCTTTTTGGATATCAATAATTACCAGGAATTAGTGATAAAAGTGCCAGGGGTGAAGTTGCTGGGCGGGTACAATTCGTTCCCTTCCGGTCATACGATTATCGCTTTCACGATGTTCAGTTTGATCACCTTAATGTTTTATAAAAAGTATCCTCTGATCGGACTTTTGACAGCCTGGACGGCCGTGTTGGTAGGTCTTTCCCGTGTTTTTTTGGTACAACATTTCTTAACGGACGTGGTCGCAGGAGCGCTGTTCGGTATTTTGATCAGCGACTTCGTATGGAAATTACATCTTTATACAGAGCAGAAGTGAGGGATATCGAAGATCAGATTTATTAATTTAAAAATGGATCTTCCGGCAGATCAGCCAGTATCTGGTAAGCACTTCCCTTGTTATACATTACTTTACTCCAAAGTTCCTCCGATTCCAGCTTAAACAGGTAATTCGCATCCATGTCTGCGGTAATCCAGGAATTGGTTTCCATTTCCTCTGCCAGCTGACCACCAGACCAGCCGGAGTATCCCACAAAAAAACGGATGTTTTGTGGGGTGATCATTTCACTTTTTATCAGGAACTGTAATTCTGAAAAATCACCGCCCCACCACACACCTTCGGAGATCCGGAGACTGTCGGTGATTAAATCGCCGAGGTTATGAATAAAATGCAGTCGATCGGTTTGAACCGGACCTCCGTAGAAAATCAGTGATTCAAAATCAGGGAAATCTTCCATTAATTCATTGATAACCACATCGGTAGGTCTGTTCAGAATAAAACCAAGGCTGCCTTGCGGATGGTGTTCGCAAAGTAAAATTACGGCTCTTTTGAAATGCGGATCTGCCATGAATGGTTCCGCTAACAAAAGCTTCCCTTTTTCAATTTCAGTGTTCGCTGTCATACTTTTTTCGATTTTCGATTTTCGATTGACTTGATTTTCGATTGATTCGGTTTGCGATTCACGATTTGTGTAATAATCGTAAATCGAATCAATCTTAAATCCCTAAATCGCTTCTGTTATGGCTTCTTTATTGATTTTTTTAATCATTCCTCTGAGCACGGCACCTGATCCACCCACTTCGATAAATTCGGTGATGCCATTGGCAATCATATTTTCTATGGTCTGCGCCCACCGCACCGGGGCGGTCAGTTGTGCCATGAGATTCGTTCGGATTATTTCGGGATCTGTTGATGGCTGTGCGTTGACATTTTGGTATATTGGACATACCGGCACACTGAAATGTGTGGCGGCAATCGCCTGAGCCAATTCATCTTGTGCAGGTTTCATCAATGGCGAGTGAAATGCGCCACCAACGGCGAGCAATACCACCCGACGGGCACCGCGTTCCTGTAAAAGCGGCACAGCCATTTCAATACCTTTTTTGGAACCGGAAATCACTAATTGCCCGGGTGTGTTGTAGTTTGCGGCTACCACGACTTCACCGGATATACTTTGGCAAACTTCTTCCACCACGGCATCTTCCATGCCCAGCACGGCGGCCATAGTACTTTCCTCCAGTTCGCAGGCTTTTTGCATGGCGAATGCGCGTTTGCTCACCAGTAATAATGCATCTTCAAACGTCAATGCTCCTGCAGCAGCTAAAGCGGTTATTTCACCCAAAGAGTGGCCGGCCACAGCGTCGGGCCGGAAATCTTCGCCAGCTATTTTCGCGCGGATAATACTTTCGAGAAATACAGCGGGTTGGGTTACTTTTGTTTGGGTAAGGTCTTCTTTAGTACCTTCAAACATAATATCGGTGATGTTCCACCCTAATACCTCGTTCGCTTTGTCGAATAATGCTTTGGCTGCATCATTAGTGTGATACAGCTCTTTGCCCATTCCTTCAAACTGGGAACCCTGCCCTGGAAATACGTACGCTCGCATATAAGTATATTGAATAAATTAAGATGTTGCTATATTTTAAAAATTGCTTTTAATGCCGTCCACATTTGGGTTTTCAGATTTCGGTCGGGTTCCAGGATGGAAAGTGCGTCTCCAAAAAGAAGCGTAGTGTTACCGAAAAACAAAGGTTGGTATTTGGTGGCGACAATATGTAATCCCAGGCTGTCCGGTGTCATACCAAAGATCAAAACCTGATCGGGTTGTTTGTTCTTTATTTCCCGGGCAATTTGCACCGAATCGCCGGCATTCAGCATATACAACCGGGTATCCTGGTCTAAATTTAATTTTGCGGCGCCCAATAATTTCTCCAAAAAATCTTTCCAACCGGGGTAAGCTGGCTCCGCTTGTACCACTACCATCACTTTTTGGGCATATTGTCCTTGCCCTTTTTCTGATAATGGTGTTTCGGGAACAATAAAAAAAAGATCTTCTTTAGAATACATACTGGAAAACAAACTGGGTCAAATGCGGCGCAAAATTGCAATAATTCTGAATTATTAACAAAAATAAATTGATTTCAGAATTATATTTCGTAAATTTAAGAAAATATTCCTTAACTTTGTGGCGAAATTTTGAATATTTCAAAGCACAAGTTCCAGTTTTTTTTTCACTTTTTATATCTCTCGTTATGGTTAACAAGTATTCTGTGAAAGTAACTCCCACTACGCATTCGCGGCTTTCATCTGTCGATTTTGCGAATATTCCATTCGGAAAGGTTATTTCGGATCATATGTTCGTGGTTGATTATGATGGTCAGCAATGGGTCGATCCGCGAATTGAGCCGTTTGGCCCGATGCAGTTGAGTCCGGCTAACCTGGCATTACATTACGGGCAGAGTATTTTTGAGGGTATGAAGGCGTCTAAAATTGGTAACGAACCTTTTTTATTCCGTGCTGGTATGCACGCCCGCCGGTTTAATGTCTCTGC
>JBILHQ010000133.1:0-17748 GCA_044350415.1 Saprospiraceae bacterium
ACGATCACAAAGCGGGGATCGTGTTTTGTGGCTTTGGGGTCTGTTTTTATGGCGTCAAATATGGCCTGTACATCCTCGTTTTCTGCTGTTTTGAAAAGTAGTTTTTTTTTCCAGGCGACCTCTCCGGCGACATTGGAGAGGTTTAAACCGCCTTGTTGCAGGCGGGTAACGGACGACCGGGGTTGGCCGTAAGCCAGCAGGAGATCGTAGATGAAAGTGTCATTGCTGAAGCTGGTCAGGAGTTGTTGAATATTATTTTCTATTTGGGCTATATTCATTATTCAAGTTCTTTGATAATTAAAGAATTGTGCAAATGTAAACCGTAAGATTACATTTTAAAAATAATTATCAGTGGACAAATTTGAACCCCAAAATAATTCCGCCGCATTCCCTTGCAATTTCGCCGCATTTCCCACACCTTTGTAGTGCCACAAATAATACAAACCGATTTAACGCAAACAAGTAATTATGGAAAAGAAAAAGAAGTCAATTAAAATCCAGTTTGGATCATTGGTCCGCGCCATAAAGATCAACAAAAGTGGGGTCGTCGTCGGTAAGGTTGGCCGGATGTGGTTAGTGACATTCCCGAATGGCGAGTCAAAACTTTTTTCATCCAACGAGTTGGAAAACAACACCCCTCAATAATAAAATGAATCTACGCGAAGCATACGACCTCAATAAGGCAATTGAGGCATTTGTGATGGCCAAAACCACCCCATACACCCCCGACGACCTCGCCTACATCAACCAATACACCGGCTTTGGCGGCATGTGGAAATTCGACGACAACCTCAAAGGTAATCGCGGCCTGTACGAATACTACACCGACTGGGCAGTCGTGGAGAAAATGATCGGATTAGCCATAAAATACGGCTACAAGCAGGGTCAGGCAGTACTCGAACCCTCCTGCGGCATCGGCCGGTTTTTGCATTATTTCAGTCCGCAAACACCGGTCATTGCTTATGAACCCGATGAAGTGAGCGCCTCCATCGCCAAAGCAAACTTCCCGGGATACGACATCAAAAAGCAAACCTTCAATGAACTATTCACAGACCGATCCGGAAAATTGAAACCAATAAAAGCCGAATATCACTTGGTGATCGGCAATCCACCTTACGGTGCATTCACTGGCCGACTCACCGCGCAGGAAAAGGGCCGCACCGGCGCCAAGACCTACCCGGAATATTTCATCCGCAGGTCAGCCGATATCCTGCTGTCGGGCGGATTGATCGTATTTATTATCCCATCCACCTGGCTCGACAGCAATCAGGACGTTCCCAACCTCGAATTGCTGGAAGCCTACCGGATGCCGGTGAGCACCTTCAGCGGACAAACGGACGTCGCTACGGATATCGTTATTTATCGCAAAAACTAAACTATGGCAAACGAAACCACCATTTTACGAAACCTGATCCGCACGGAAGCAGACCGCCTCTTGTGCGAAACCCATCCCCGCGTATGCGCCCTGCGGGATGAGAATTACCTTTCACTCGAAGGGCAAATCCTGGGCATCCTTCATTCATCAAAAGAAGTCCTTTCGGTGCAGACTGCCCTGGCGCAGTTGGAGCAGGAACTGGGCGAAACTGCATAAATATGGGACTTGCAACAGCCACTTATTTCGAACAGCACCCCGACCACATCCTGGGGCAACTCATCACGCACAACCCGAACACCGATCGACTCCTGACCGATGCTTACGGCAAACCACGTCCGGAAGTACGCGGTACTTTGCAGGATGCGCTATCCCGCATTGACGCTCCTATGGTGCAACGGTACGTTCATTTTGTTGAAAACAGTACCACTGATAATATAAATGCTAATAAACGGGTTTCAGCGGTCATTGCACTCACGCGGCAGGAACATTCGGATAAACCTTCGACGGACTATGTCTGCGGTGAGGATATCGTTTGTCTGTCCGACAGCATCGCTACCTATAATAAAGGTGTGGAGTACCGCCGTCCGGACGGGACCATGGGTCAGTACGATATTTCGGAGGAAGAAATTACCGCTTTTGTCACTTACCAGGTCAGTAAAGGTATTTGGAATGTCGCTGTCATCGGACAAAATGCCTGGGGGAAGTACATCAACAACAGCCTGCCGCTGCGGGAGTATTTCGACCGCGATATTTTGGCTTTTGATGGGACGCAGTGGATACCGTCGTCTCTTTTTTATGCTGGAAATATCTACGATAAAATCCAGTCGATCCAGCAAAACCGGTCGGCTATTGTGGAGCAGGTTGGTGAAAACGGCTTTGATAAAATTCTGAAAGGGCTGAGTGATGTCCGCCCCAAACCTTTGCGCTTCAGCACGGATCCGCGTGAAGCATTGATCGTCAGTCCTTTCGACCGGCTATGGGATGAGGTGAGTTTTACGGAGGATTCCGACGGGCAACCCTACGAAAATCCCGTGTTGGTCAACCATGCTTTTAAACAATGGGTCAATCAGGTTCCCGGCAATCAATTCACTGCGGACGGCGGCAAAATCACTTCCAATGAACTGGATGTCAAACAATTATGGTTGGACGCCAGGAGTTTTCCAAGAAACAGCACGCTCACCGACGAACAAAAAGCCACTAAAAAACGCAACGCCACTATCGTCGGACAAATTCTGTTCGAACGGTTTTGTATCGAAGGGATCAGCCGCGATATGCAGGTCAAAATTGAATACCTGTTCAACAGCACCCGCAACCACCACGCCCCGGTACAATACCACCGCATTCCCGTGGGTTTTGAGGCGAGTAAAAAATTCAAAGGTGGCGAACTGAAGATCCGCGCAGCACAGCGGGAAGGTGTTGCTTTTTTGTCGTATCGCGGCACCGGTATTGTGGCTTATGACGTGGGTGTGGGAAAAACGGCTACAGCCATTCTGTCCATCGAAGATGGTTTTTCCAAAGGCTTCTGGAAGCGGCCTTTGATCGTCACGCCCAACGGCGTGTACTGGAAATGGGTGGGTGAAATCAATGGCATCAAAGCCGAAAAAGACATCATTCGGGAAGGCAAAAAAGTGGCGAAAAAAGGCGACCTGATCGCTGAAGGTATTCTGCCGCACCGAAAAGTAAACGCCCTCTTCAACCTGGGCGCCGGTGTTTCGGTCCTGACAGTTTCCAAAGGGAAGGCCAAAATGGTGGAAGAAGGCAGTATCACGATGTTGACTTACGAAGGACTGGAAAAGATCGGTTTTGATGAAAACAGCGAACGCAGCTTAGTGGAAAAAGTCCTGTCTGCTTTATCCCAAGGCGAAAGCGGCCGGGGCGCAGCGCTCAAAGAAAAAGCCGCTGAAGGTTGGTTGGACAAAGCACTTTCCGGAACAGAATACAGTATTGAGGATTTTGGTTTTGATGCGATTATCGTGGATGAATGCCACAATTTCCGGGTGCTGTTCACGGAAGTAAAAGGCGATATCGACGGCGACGGCGAACGGGAAGTCAAACGGTTCCAGTCCGGCGGCTCCGGCCAACCATCGACCCGGTCCGTCAAACTTTTCCTTCTCAATCTTTACGTTCAAAGCAAACACAGCGGCCGCAATACCATCGGCCTTTCGGCCACACCATTCACCAACCGCGCCACGGAGATTTATTCCATGATGGCGCATTTCGATTACGACGGACTGGCGGAATTCGGCGTACATAACCTCGCGCAGTTTTGCAAGGTATTCATCGACGAAACGAGCGAAACGGTTTGGACGGCCAGTGGGAAATTCGATATCCGTTATGTGATTCGCGGGTACAATAACGTCCCGGTTTTACAAACGATTTTGTTCCGGTCGATCAATTACAAAACCGGTGAAGAGGCCAATATCCAGCGGCCACAAAAGATCATTTTACCGCTGTTCAATGACGACAAAGGATTGCCGCTGCCTGCGGAGTATGTCATTTCGACCAGGTTACCGGAAAACAAGGAGCAAAGCCGGTGGCTGAAAGATGCGTATCTGTTCGCCTCCCCGAATTTCAAAGATTCTGCCATTTACCAAACCGGTCTTTATCCACCCAACGACAAAACAAAAAAGCCGGACGGGCAGGTTTTGGTGGCCCTGAATGTGGCGCGTATCGCCACGATCAGTCCGCTGGCCATCACGCTGCGCGGCAAAGCGCAATACGAGCCGTCGAAGATTTCCTTTCGGCAGGTGATTGAAAGCAGTCCGAAGTTGGACTACACGATGAAATGTATAGAATCAGTGCGCAACTGGCATTTGCAGCACAATACGCCCGTTTCCGGACAAATCATCTACTGTAATGCCGCCACCGGTTTTTTCCAGTTTTTGAAGGAATATTTGGTCAAAGAGGTCGGTTTTGCGGATAATGAAGTGGAATTACTCACCGGCGAAACCGCGCAGGCGAAACGGGAAAAAATCAAAGAAGGTTTCCAGGACAACAGTATCAAAATCATCATTGGTTCCTCGGCAATCCGGGAAGGTATGGACCTGCAAAACCATTGCAGCGTGATTTACGACCTGTACTTGGACTGGAATCCGACGGATTTGCACCAGTTGTTCGGTCGGGGCTGGCGTTTTGGGAATAAATTCAGCCATGTGCGGATCGTGGCGCCATTGGTGGAAAATTCGGCAGACATCTTCACCTGGCAAAAACTGTCGGAGAAAATGAGCCGCCTGAATTCGATCTGGTCCCGCGCGGGGGTAACCAAGATGTTTGAGGAAGGCGAACTGAACGCTGAGGAACTCAAAAAAGGGCTCATTACTGATCCGCGAGAACTGGCCAAATTCGAGATCGGTGAAGAGCGAACGATTGCCGAAAGTCAAAAAGTCGTTTTGGAGGCAGAGGATATTGAAGTCTCGGAAGCCATCCGATTCCGGGACCGCCTGCAACAGATCGAAGAAACCCTTTTAGAAACGTTACGGGAGATCGACGCCAAGGCATATCCGGACTGGTGGGACAACCAATATGCCGACCGGGTGAAGAAGTTCAAAGAAATCATGGCGATGCAGGCCACCGCTTCCGACATGCCATCGGTGTATCGGAAGATCAGGGCATTTTCGCGTTTTGTGTCGGCCACCAGTTCGGCTTACATCTTGGGCTGGGTGGATACGCGTCCGATCGACGAACACCTGAAAGCCAAAAAGACGCTGAAAAGAGTGGAGGAAACAATACTATCGGCGTACAAACTGCCTATTTCTCAATTGGGCGAAGCCAAAACCAAAATCGCTGAACGCCTTGAAGAAATAGAGGCGACCATCGAAAGGATTAACTCGGCCGAATACTTCGAACAAGTGCTCGCAATCGCCACTGCCCAAAAAGCGGAAGAGGCCGCCAATCGGCGTAGTGTGGATGACCGAGTCAAAGAGTTCGCCCGACTAAACTACCTGCTCGACTGCAAATTCCAGGTCGACATGTGTGATATCTACGGACGGCATGGCGCTACTAAAGTGCAGGAACCGACACCTGCACCTGTTCAAAAACCCACTTCCCCGCTTCAGGATGCCATCGAAGCCCTCCAAACTGCACTCGAATTTTCTGATCACCAACCACCGCTCCGGGAGGCCATCGAGGCTTTGGAAGTGGCTTTAGAATTTGCATAATACCATGACCCAACAGGAATTACAGGCTAAAATTGATAAAATGCGCAAGGGGTTGGAGAACCCGAATATACAGGGCGCCGTCCGCGAACAATTGCAAAATGCTATTAAAACAGCGGAAGGGCAATTGGCTGCGTTGGACGTTCCAACTGATAAAAAAGAAAACGAGCCACAAATCATCATTGCCCGTTCAGGTACACGCATTCCAGCCAAACAGGAAACACCAGAAAAACGGGTATCCTTTTCCGATTACCCGCTTGCTGCGAAATTCATGCCCAAACACCAAAAGAACCTGGTGCAACGCTATGAAGATGATGACAAAAAAAGTGTGTTGGAAGGGATTGAAAAGAACCTGCGGCAACTCGGCGAATACGGTTCACAGGATGGCAAAGGCCGGGAGGCTGTGGTGTATGCTCATTATTTTTGGGGCAACAGCGATTGGTTTATTACGGAAACGGACTTTGATGAGAATTACGAAAACCTGTTCGGATTCAATATTCTCAACGGTGACGCTGAAATGGCGGAGTTAGGAGCAACCGCACTTTCCGATCTGGTCAATAACGGTCGGATCGAACTCGACTTTTACTGGACACCAGTGACGCTCCGGGAGGCTTTGCACAAGGTCGATCCTGATTATTTTGAATTGGAAAAGCCTGAAAACAAAGAAAAGGTGGACGATAAATTTGATATCTCCTCCATTCCGCATACCGAAGAGGGTTATCAGAAAATCAAAGATCATATTAGTCAAAACCGGGACTCCATCCCTGCACGAGATTTGATTTATTTTGGTGAAGTGGCCGATAATATTCGAGAGCATTTGGATAAAATAGTAAAGGAAGAGCCGGTCCAAATGGCAGCGCCAATCATCGAGGAACCCCAACCATCCATCTGCAACGTCACACGGAATTTGAAGCAAAACGGCATCGAAATCAAGTTCCCCAAACAGCCATCGGACGAAATTACGACCCGCATCAAAGCCAAGGGTTTTCGCTGGTCCAAATTCCAAAAAATCTGGTACGTCAAGTATTCGGAATCCCTTCACCAGTTTGCCATCGACCTCTGCGGCGATACGGAACATTCCGACAATCCGGCCACCATGCCGCTCCACGCCCCGGGCGATGTGAATGTGCGGTTAATCACGCTGGCAGTCCTCACCTCACGCGGAAAAGTGCCGCAAGGCATCCTGCGCGATGAAATCAAATCCGGGAAAATGGAAGTGGCCAGGTACAAACGTTTTGACGGTATGACCGATTCGACGGACTACATCAACGACAACGAACTCCAATGGTCCACCGCATCGTTGAACCATGATTCTTACGACATGAAACGCCTGAAAAACAGCCAGGCCAACAGTCACTGGACGGACAGTATTTACCTCAATGACGATGGTACTATTTCATACGGCGATTACAAATTTCGTTATAAAACCACCGTAAAAGGCCACGATTATCAACCCAAAGCCGAACGTACTAAGATTCAGGACACCAAAAAATTAGAGGCCGATATCCAAAAGCAATCCGCCGCCAAAGTAGTCGATCTGGATCCGGATAAATACCATGTGCCCTTCAACCGCCCTGTTCAAAAAGGCGATTTTCAAATCACGGACGCTGAAATGCTGGACCCTAAAGATTATCTCGACAAAGGTGAAATGGACGGGATTACCGAAATCGACGGTTACCGGTTAGTGGGCAGAATGGAGGCCAAAAACATAGTTATTTCTAAAATGATCGCCGTTTTTGGCGGTGCATCCACTGAAATAAAAGAAAACAGGTGGGTATTCAAAGCCGAATCAGGCACCGCAACGCCTGGCTATTTAAGCCTGTGGAGCCGTTACCGCGTTTTAAACCCAGGTGAAAAATCAGATTTTCCCCAGTGGCGGGTACAAAGTTTTCCAACAGCCGTCTGGGAGTCACTGAAATACGCAGCCCGCGAGGCCGTATCCGAACGCCTCAAAATGAACGAACCCAAGAAGACCGATCGGGGCAAAAAAATCCATGAAGGCAAAATGACCGAAGCGCTCAAACGGGTGAACCTCATCAAACGCGCATGGGTGGATTATGAGGCGACCCAACCGGGTTTGTTGATCCGCGTCACCGGCCAAACCCAGGATGAATACGATATGATGATCGCTTTGTGGCGCAAGGATTTGGGACTTCGGGAAATGGAAAAACCAATGGTAATTCGGGCTTCAGGCGCAGATCAGGATGAAAAACATACCGCCCAACTGCGACATGAAACGCTTGCGCCTTTAACAACCAAAATAGTGGAGACAGAAGCAGCAATAGCGACAGTGACCGAAGAACTACAACAATTAAGCGAGCCAATAAATCCGGCATCCATCAGAATCCTGGGTAAAAAACGTTCAATCACCCTTCCCAACGGTGAAAAACACGATGCACAATACGCCATTGTGGAATTGGACAGTATTCTGGCCAGCCATAACGAAGAAACCTTTGCCGATACCGCAGGTTACCCGCTTAACACCTTGGGTGGCAACCTGAACGACCGCAACTACGCGACAGACAAGGGCGCCCAGCAATTGGTGGAAGAATACGCACGGAGCCTGAACCCTGATTTGCTGATATCGCTCACCAGTACACCGGACGGAACGCCCATTATCACGCCGGACGGCATAGTGGTAAGCGGCAACAACCGCACCATGTCGCTGAAATTGGCCCGAAAGAAGTATACCTCCAAATGGAAGGAATACCAATCCGCCTTGCAAAACGACGCCGATGTATTTGGTTTTGACAAAGCAGACTGGGATAAACTGGCAGAAATGACCGCCCCGGTACTGGTCCGCATCGACTCCGATTTCGGCGAACTGACCACCACCAATATGGCCAAATACAACGCCTCGGCCATGAAAGCCAAAAGTCCGGTGGATAAAGCGGTGGAACTGGCCACGACTCTGCGCGAACAGATTTTGTGCGAGACGAATATCCCAAAAATCATCGGCGATTTTGATACCCTCAGTGACTTTTACGCCGACCGCAATGCCATAAAAAGGATGGTTTCGGCCATGCAGCAATGCAGCGTCCTCAACGAACAGGACATGCCCGCCTATCTTGACGGCGGGTATTTTACAGAAGACGGTAAAACGCTCCTGGAAACTATCCTCGCCTCCCTGATCCTGGAACCGAATACCCTGCGCATTGCCAACCGCGACGGTATCAAATCATTCCGGCAAGCGGTAGTCAATGCCTTGCCGGTACTGACTGCCAATAAAAATCTGGATAAATCGGCCACTTTGATCCCGTTTATCAATAAGGCCATCCGCTACCAGGGCGAAGTCATCGCTTCCGGACTCAGTTGGGAAAACTTTGTTAATCAACTGGGAATGTTCACTGAGGAACGGGCCGATTGCAACACCGTCTACATCAACCGCCTGATGAACGAAGGCCAGCGAATTTTCCGCGAAGCTATACGGAAATACAATGATAGTCAGTCGGAAGCAGGTGGTAATGCCCTGTTTGAAAGTGAGGTAGTTGCGCCTGAAGAAGCCTTCAAAGGATACATCATCTCCAAACTGTCAAAGGATGCAGTGACGCGTATTGAACGGTATTGCGACAATAAACCCGCAAAAGAGGAGGAGACTTCCAAAGTTATCCAACCCCAATTTTCAGTTGGAGAAACGGCGATTGTGGATGATCCAAAAAATCCAAAACTCCATGGGAAGCAAGTCAAAATTCTAAAGTCCAATCCGGGTGAATCGAGATCACATACGCCTTGGTACAATGCGGAAGAAACGACAACCGGAGACAAGATCCACCTCAATGAATTGGCCCTGAAAAAGACGGACGATAAAAAACAACTCGCTCAAACCCGCCTCAAACTGCTTGAAAAAGCGGTAAACAGGTTAGAAGGAGACAAAAAGAAACTGGCAGCAACACGTATTAAACTACTCTCAAAATTTCTTCAAAAATAACATGACAAAAGTACAAATTCAACAAGAAATAGCGGACTACCGCGCCCTTCTCAACTCCCCGGAAGTTGACGCTTTCGAAAAAGATCTCGCCCGCGAAGAAATCACCAGCCTCGAAGGCGAACTGGCTAAAATGGACATCTCAACCGACCCCAAACCCGCCAGCGAACCGCAAAAACGTGGCAGAAAACCCGCGCCCCCCAAAGAGCGCAAACCCAAATCCGCCCATCCGGAACTCCAGGCCGGAGATAAAACCAAATCGGGCATGACCATCATGGACAACGATGGCAATCTGCTCGACCAAAATGGCGAAGTCCTTCAAATCGGTGACACGGTACAGGTCACCAATAAAAACGGCGCATTTATCGGTACCATCATCAACCTCGCCAAAAAACGCGGCGGCGGTCACCAGGTCAAATACCAGGACAAAAAAGGCAAAACCAAAACCGAGATGTTCCAGCCCGATGCCGTGGTAAAAGTCGGATCAGCCGGTGAAGACTTATCGGTGGTGCATTTTGATGAAAAACTACCGGTAGACGTAATAAAATCCGCCAAAGTAGTGGGCAGGACCGACTGCGACGACAATGAAATCGTGCTGGTTACCCCGGAAGAAAAAACAGTCGTCGTCGCACCAATGGTCGCTGATCCGGAAAACGGTGACAAAATCGCCATCAACAAACAAGGCCATCCGATGTATGTGGTCGAAGGAGAAGCCGCCAAAACCGACTACCAAAAAGCCGACAATGCTAAAATTACCCAAAAAGCGGGGAAGGTCGTCAAGGTGGAGAACCAGGGCGAAGACGACTCAACAGCCGACAAAAATGACGCCGCAGAACCGGCAGATGAAAAGGTAAAAGCCATCAAGCCAACACGGGACTGCGAATTTGTAAAAGGCGAAGAAGAACCTGCCCTCCAAACTTTCCTCGAAGGGATGCGCCAGGCGTGGCGCCAGGATAAAACCAGCGATAAAATCACGCGGGTACTATTACGCAAATCGGACAGTCGTGTGGTGCTGGAGATCAAACGCTACTGGGTGATGGACCTGGTATCAGGCACGTATTACTATTCCGTCTGCTTGAATACCGGTAAACTGACCCTGATACAGAAACCCGTTCGCGGCGCCTATCAATCCCTCATGGGTCTGGACGCCATGAAGAACTTTTACCGGTTTCCGAATTCTAATACTTGTCGCCGGGTGAGTAAAGAACTGCATGTCACCTGTTACCGGGACGGCGATTGCTCTGATGAGCGCAAAAAGCGACTAATCTCTTTATTCACTACCAATTGCCGCAAACGGGAAGATGTGTTGACGCGCGCTTACCGGAAGTACACCCATGAGCAGGCGGCGGAGCGGTTTAAGGGGTATAGTGGGGAGAAGAGTTATGTGGAGGTGTATCGGGAGGTGGTTGGGGAGATGAGGTAGAATAATTATTTTCGTCACTAAAAAATAAAAAGTGCCAATAATTTGATTTTATCCTTTGGGTATCCCTATCTTTATTTTAAAATTTAGCATACTCATGAAAGCTGCATCTGCACCGCTCATATCAACGGCTTTTTCCGAAAAAAGCATGCTGTCCAAACATGAACTCATGGCTTGGTTGCAGCGCATTTATCCGGACGCGTCGAGCCAAACTTTAACCTGGCGTATTTCTGACTTAAAACACCGAGGTGTGCTTCAAAGCATTGGACGTGGTGTTTATCGCCTTTCCACAGCAAAAGCATTTCAACCAATACTGGGAAACCTCACTAAACGGATTGCCAAACAATTAGCCAAAGAGTTGCCCCTTGTGGAATCCTGTATTTGGGAGACCCGCTGGATCAGCAGTTGGATGAATCTGCAGCCCGCTGCCACCTGGATTATGGTGGAGGTGGAAAAAGAAATGCTCGAATCCGTTTTTTACCGACTGAAAGAGCAATTTAAAAATGTGTTTCTCGACCCTGATCGCAAGATGACAGAATTGTACCTGCTCCACTTGAACGAGGCCATCATTATAAAACCTTTGGTAAAGGAGGCACCAATGAGGAGTGATGATGGTATCCTGACTGCCATGCCCGAAAAAATCCTCGTAGACATTGTTGCTGAACCGGACCTGTTTCAGGCCCAGCAGGGCGAATTGGAGGATATTTTTAACGTCGCTTTTCAGGAATTACCCATCAATCAATCCAAAATGTTGCGCTATGCCGGTCGGCGCCGAAAACAACAAGCCGTTGAACAATTGATACCGGCTGCTCAAAAACTGATCATAACCCCACAAGATATTAAATGATACACCTTGATTCGCTTTCTCAACCTTGGATAGATGCTGTTGCCGCCAAATTGGGAAAGATTGACAAAGCTTTGCTGGAGAAATGCATTCGGGCCTTATTTCTCACCGAGCAACTTCGGACCAGAGGACTTCAATTTCAATTCAAAGGCGGCACCTCTCTACTGCTACACTTTTCCACACCCCGTCGTTTTTCCATTGATGTAGACATTGTCACTATCGACGATGCAACTACCATTTCGGGCATTTTAGATGACTTGGTATTGGATGGCCTGTTTGAACGGTGGGAAGAAGATATTCGCACTCAACACAATCAGGATTTGCCCGTTCAGCACTTTAAGTGTTACTACTCCAGCCATTATCCAGGACTTTCCCAGAGCAATTATGTCCTGCTGGATGTTATATACCAAACTGCATTGCCGAATTGGACGGAATTAAAACCTGTTGAGCATGGCTGGTTGAAAATAGAAGGAACCGGAATTGAAGTCAATATTTCTACAAAAGAAGGACTATTAGGGGATAAGTTGACCGCTTTTGCTCCAACAACTACTGGTATTTTATACGCTAAAAAACGCCCGCTGGAAATCATTAAACAATTGTACGATATCGGTGCTTTGTTTGAAGTGGCAACTGACTTTTTGGAAGTAAGCCGGGTTTTTACAAATGTGGCCCTTCAGGAAATCACCTATCGAAATCTGTCTATCCAACCGGAAGATGTGCTCGATGACGCTTTCCAGGCCGCACTGACCATCTGCGATCGGGATGAAAAAGTTGCTGAATTCCTCCACCTAAAAACAGGCATCACCAATATTCGCCCACACATTTTTCAGCGGTTCATCATTGATGATGCCATTGTTGCGGCAGCCAAAGTCATGTATCTGACTACGCTATTGAAGCAAAAAGATATCTCCGCGCCTAACCGTTTCTCCAATGCGCAGGAGGTGACCACCTGGAATATTGATACTACTGACTATAACCGTTTCAACCGGTTTAAGAGGACTAATCCGGAGGCGTTTTTTTATGTTTATCAGGCTTATTTGCTTTTATTTGATTGATACTAACTGCATTGCCGCATGTATTTGTAGAGACAGACGGCGAGGTGTTATAAATGAACAATGTGAGGAAGGATTGTGAAGAAGTAGTTAGATTATTGCAGAGAAAGGATAAAATTGTTACTTTTTCGAATATTTTGCACGTAAATTTTTATTTTCATCCAATGCCCCACTTCGACCAAAACGACCTAACCCGCCTACTTCTCGGCGATCAACATCAACCCTCAGGCGCTTACGACCATCTGGGCTGGGCAACCAATGCTGGATCGCAGGGCGATAGCCCATTAGTACAACTAACGACGCTGCACGAGTCGTTTCACAGCGAGTTGAACAACATGACCGTGTATGGTTTTTTGCTTCAGGGCTATGCGTTTATGGTGCGTGCGGGTAACAATGTAAAAGAGGAGAAGCAGCGCTTTGGCAGTATGGTGAACCGCTGTCGTAAGGCGCATGAGATTTATGCTACTTTTGTTAGCACGACGGTCATAAGCGAATCATTCAAAAACAAGCGAATAGATCCTGTTGAATTATTGGTCAAATACCCCGATTATCAGGATTACTATCATCAAGGGGTTCAATTATCTGTCGATTTTAAAGGAAACTACCTGAAAGAGGTGGCCGTGACGGCGTTAATTATATCGTGCTTTCAAAGCAAAAGTATATACGAAACGGCAATGAGTGATTTGAATGACTTTTATCCCGGGATGGTTCGCAGTGCCGAATTTCCGGATCAGCGACTGAATTTATTGATACGTGAACTGCCCAAAGGGTTTTTAACCACTTCCTTTGAACGATTTTGTCTAAGAGAAAAGGATATAATAACGGTTGATATTCTCCGTCAGACGGAGACCAATCCTGCGATGTATCACGCCGCGATTTCTCCCGAAATGGACGGACTACAGAATCGCTTGGTGGAGCATTGGGTTGATAATCTGGCGCTTTTTTTTGAAGAACGAGGACTGCCTACATTCCGGCTTATTGAAAATATACCGCTTCTGAAAACTGTTTTTGAGGTAATTAATGCGAATGCTGGTGCAGATGCTCGTAAAATGAAATTGGTACTCAATACAGAACCAATGGATATCCCTAAAAATGTATTGCTCAATTTCATGTATGAGAAATACATTGTCAGAGAAGAAAAAGCAATGGCCGTTATTGTCCCTCTAACACAAGTACCCCAGAGCTATTGGCTGCAATTAACCGCATCAAGCGCAGAAAATGAACACTTTTTTTGGGTTTCTAGGGTGGGCTATCGTCTTGAGGCGCAATACGAATGGTTGGAAGAAGATAGAAAGTGGTTAGAGCAACACAGAGAGCAGCCTTTGGTGTTTTTGCGACGACGGGCTTTTAATCCCAGTACTAAAACATTTAACATTGAATTATATCTCTTTGAAAACCAGGAGCAATGGCTCGCTTTCTGGGAAATCACAAAAGCAAAACCTCATGTGTCTAACCTGTCCATGCATACTTTAGGTTTGTCAGATTGGACACCTGGCTGGTATTTAACATTTGCTAAACATACGCTTTGCACCATTCTCTTTGACGTGCCTCCTTATCAACAATTCGAGTCTTTTTTCCAGCCTGCTTACCAGAAAATCGGATTGCATATTATCTGGATGAATGATGCTCAATACAGACATTGTGCCTTACTGTTTCAGGGTACTGAATATGATGATGAGCAATCATTAAGTCCGATTTATGTGTTGCCGGCCAGTGAAATCACCTGCCGGGTGATATATAATTATTTGTTGAACGAGCGCCCGACGGATCAATTTATAATGGATAAGGTCTTTATTGATGAAAATAGTTGGCTGATCAATATTGTTGTAGGCCATATTTTCAACGAGGAACGTATCTTTGATTTTAATACGCTTTAACCCAAAATTATTGACTATGTCGTACACATTATTTGAATTAAGCAATGTTCCTGAAAAAGAGATCATTATAATTGGATCTTCCGATTTGCAAACTTGGTGGTCTGAGCAGTTTCAGGGTGCTGATGATTATATTACATTGGAAGGAGGAAGAGCATTTCAGGATGCTTTTCTCGAGTATACTGGACATAAAAAACAAGACGAGAAGTTATCCTTTTTTAAGGGGGGATGGACTATCAAAATTAAAGCAGGATTAGTAAAAGCGGCACTTTCAGGGGCATTTATGTGTAGTGTGTTCTCTATGATACCGGAGTTTCAAGTTGCGGCATCCGTTCTTCCGGGTGTTATTCCTTTCCTGTTTGAAATTGAGAAAATTAGTCTCAGTAAAAAAGAGGACTACATTTTAGCCAAATTACTGGTGAGAGACGAAGTGAAAAAACATTTGCATAGTGCCGATGAACTATACGATAAATTGCCGAAGAAAATTCGTCAGGATATAAATCACCTGGATTTTCTTGATTTTCTTGAAAAGTTGGATATGGCAGGGCATATAAAACGGAAGACGTCTGGGGAGTACCAACTTTCCGGGAAGAAGCGATTTAAAATTACTTTTGTTTGAATGGAATTTTGACGCTCCACAAATTAATAAATTGTTGAATTTATATCAGGGTATTGAATTTTCATTTTCCACCCTTCAATAGGTTTTATTAAAACCTGATCAAACCCAAAAATTTGCCAATAAACTCTATGAAACTCGGAGCAATTACTCATCCTCACCCACTTATTGATCAAAAAGTAAAATTCTTCCACGATTGTTTCCATTATTGGCTACTGGATGGAGCCAAACGGGTGGAAGGATTTCCGGAGAACCATCTTACTTACTTGGAACGTATGAGATTCAGAGGTGAAGTATTGTTGCAAATGCATCAAAGTTCACGGATGGCAATTTGTGCCTGGCTGAATCAACCGGAATTTGACACAAAAAAAGATGAATTCGCTAAGAAGGAAACAATTAAACCACTTGTAAAACGGTTAAAAATAATAGCAAGTCAACAAGGCGCAGCATTTGATTTGCAATTATTCAGAGAAACAGTAAACGAACTGATTTTTCTACTGAATGGGCAAGAAGGATTAAATGGGTCACTGTATTTTCAGGAGGTTCTGAAATCTCAGGTCTCATTTTTGACATGCGTTCATGAGTTGGAAAAACATGAAGACGAGATTATGAAACACTCAAAATGGTTAGTTGCTGAATATATGAGACAAGGTTTTGATGCTAAAGAGCATAATGGCATTAAGAGCGTATTTAGACAAATTTTAAAGTTTGAAGAATTAAAAACCAGTAAAAAACCTCACCAGGTAGGCTTCCCTTTACCATCTGATTTAGAAATGAAACGGAATACAAGGTCCTTTAAAAAAATATTGAAAAATTATTTGGCAGGGAATAGTTTTTTAACGCAATTCGAAGGGATGTTGCATGCGCTCCAAGAAACTCAAAGAGGTGAAATTGTAATGCGAATTAACAATATCAGAATATCCCCAACTTCTAATTTTGAGTTCAAATACGGTGGAGTTACTTTTCAAACTTTTGAAAAAATTAAAGAAAATAACTATCGTTTCGACGATTTTTTGAAAAAGGATTTTGAAGATTATTTCGGCGCCGCAAATACCATAATTGCGCGTATACCAATAGCGTTCAAATCTAAAGAACAAGCAATAAATAAAGCGAAATACCAAATCAACACATCCTTGGATGCATTACATTATATTCTGAATGAGCAAGGTGGTCAATTAGATAGCAGCAAAATAATTATTGCAGATGAGGTTAGTGGGGCCTATTACAGAACAAATAGTTCCCGATTTGTGAATATTGGAAACGATGATGTTAATTTATTGAGTGATTTCAAGCAAACGATTCCTTACCCGGAACCTATTTCACAAGAAATAAAACACTACCTTGACAGGTGCAGTAGAATTTTTTTCAAAGGGCTTTCCTGCGAAAATCCTGATGATATGATTTCCCACTTCTGGCAATATTGGGAAACCTCTTTTGGGTTTGGGAAATATAAAAAAGCGCAGACCAAGAAAGGTGAGCAAATCATCAATGACCTAAGTTTATTATTGGCTAATGAAATTGCGGAAGATATTTTTACTTCAAAAGGTTTAATCATTCATAATTATGCAATAAATAATAATGGGGATAAAATTACTGGTATTCCATCAACATATTATGGTAATGAATTTGACTGGAAAGATCCAGGCAAAAGCATCCAGGAAATAAAATCATTTACAGATTACCCGTTTCTAAAGATGCTGATTCGTCGATTCGAAAAGATTAACAAAAGGGCAGAGGAATCCCGTTGGCATCGTTTTTATCAAGACTTTTTATGGCAACTATATGAACAAAGAAACTTTATCGCACATGATGGTACCTACTGCCCGGCAACTTTAGAGCGCCTGCAATTCTTTTTCCGGATAATTGTAACCCGATGGCAATCCAAACTATTTGAAGCATTAGAAAAAGTGCCAGGAGGGAGCGTCGAGGATGCTGTCTTATCGTTATTGAAGAGGAATAAGGTGTAGTAGGTAAAATTTCAACCTGAAAATAACATATCCGTTTTGTCAACTGAAGAGGTGAAGACTTAAAATGAAAGAGATTTTCAGTATTAGTAATGGTAGAAACAACTACTTACTCAAAAATCACTATCTTTGTACAAAAAATAGTACCATAAATAATATAAACTATGAACAAACAAACATTCACCCCCGGCTGGCTCCCCCAGCCCCAAGATCCCCGAGATCTCCACTTCTCCATCACCCCACCCAAAAAACTCCCGGCAAGGGTAGATATCTCTGCCAACTGCGGCGAAATCCTCAACCAGTACTCCCTAGGCTCCTGCACCGCCAATGCCATTGCCACTGCGGTATTCAATGCCCAAATCAGGGCCAAGCAAGATCCATTCACCGCCTCAAGGCTGTTCATTTACTACAACGAACGTCGCTTAGAAGGAACGGCCAACGAAGACGCAGGCGCTTACATCCGCGATGGCTTAAAAGTCATCCATAAATTGGGCGCACCACCAGAATTGCTCTGGCCATACAAC
>JBILHQ010000306.1:0-5596 GCA_044350415.1 Saprospiraceae bacterium
AAGTGGTTTTGTAAAATGATCGGTTTTCATCAGTTCCGTTGACAAGGCGTAAAACGCAGGCGATGCAGCGCATCGGCGAGGCTTTACAACGCAGTCAGCGGGGCGGAGGGAAACCGAGCAATTACAAGACCACTTCGCGGTGGCTATAAGTGTGCTCCTGAATGTGGTTCTGTGGATTATTCGCCGTTTTTTTTCGTGAACAGTAGAAGTCTTGAACTTGTTCAATGCTTTTGCGGGGGCGATACCCCCAACTTTGCGTCATCAATACAACGACATTTATCATGAACAGAAAAACATTTCTCAAAAAAGGTTTGCTCGGTACTGGTATTTTTGCAGCTACTTCGGCCCTCGGCAATGTCGTGTTGAACGACATCGACGAACTCCATCCATTGGATATTTTGGGTTTTAACCATTTACCACACACCAATTCAACAATTATGGCCAATACCGTTTTTCATCCGGCAGATACCCGCGGACATGCTGACCATGGCTGGCTCAACAGTCGCCACACTTTTAGTTTCGCCAATTATTACAATCCTGAACGGATGCACTTTGGCGTGTTGCGCGTCCTGAATGACGATATTGTTTCGGCGGGAATGGGCTTCGGAACGCACCCGCACGACAATATGGAGATCATCAGTATTCCTTTGGAAGGCGATCTGGAACACAAAGACAGTATGGGTAATGCCACCGTCATTAAAAACGGCGATATCCAGGTGATGAGTGCCGGAACAGGTATCCGCCACAGCGAATACAATAAAAACAGCGACACGGATGTCAAATTCCTCCAGATCTGGGTATTCCCTAACAAACGCGGCGTAACGCCCCGCTACGACCAGATTACCCTCGCCGCCGCTGACCGCCACAATACACTCCAGCAAATCCTGTCGCCTAATGCCGACGATGCCGGTGTATGGATACACCAGGATGCGTGGTTTCACCTCGGTACGTTCGATAAAGACACCAGCACCACGTATAATTTGAAAAAAACGGGCAATGGTATTTATTTCTTTGTTTTGAAAGGTACTTTTACCGTGAATGGACAGCCATTAAATACCCGCGATGGCTATGGCGTATGGGACACGAGCGAAGTGTCCCTGACGGCCGATAGTGCGGCTGCGGAAATTCTGGTAATGGAAGTCCCGATGAGTGTTTAGTTTAGTGGTGAGCGGTTAGTGGTGAGTGTTTAGTGGTGAGTGTTTAGTGGTGAGCGGTTAGTGTTTAGTGGTGATCTCAAAAAGGTTTACCAGGCCACTGATGAAACCGCTGCGCTCCTTGCACTGGACGAACTGGAAGAAAAATGGGGCAAAAAATATCCCCCGGCGGCAGCCAACTGGCGGCGCGATTGGGATCGGCTGCGAACCATCTTTGACTTCGGCCCTGAGATTAGAAGACTCATTTACACGACCAATACCATCGAAGGTTTTAATCGACAACTCCAAAAATTTACGAAGTCCAAAGGGGCTTTTACCTCTGAAGACGCACTTGAAAAAATCCTGTACATGGCCATGCGCAATATCACACAAGACTGGAGCGCATCCATTATAGCCTGGAATCGTATTTATTTGCGACTTTGCATCCATTTCAAATCAAGCATCAATACTTAACGTAATGATTATGCTGTCTGACACAGTTTTTTGAACACGCTCACTCGAGCTCACTGGACTGCTCACTCACCACTGCTCACTCACCACTCACCACTCACCACTCACCACTCACCACTCACCACTAACCACTCACCACTCACCACTCACCACTCACCACTAACCACTAACCACTAACCGCTCACCACTAACCGCTCACCACTAAACACTAACCGCTCACCACTAAACACTCACCACTAAACACTAACCGCTCACCACTAAACACCACCATCGCCGCTTCATATCCCGCCGCAATTTTTCCCCAGCGATGTCCCTGATCAATTACCATTGCAGGATAGGTGCTTGCCATGCGCAGCGCTTCGTCGAGGTCGATACCCGCGTGTTGGACCACATTTTTCACGGCCTGCCACATGGACAGTGACGAGCCGGCCAACGTGCCGTTCACATCCACATAATGATCGCCGGCGAACAGAAAATGATAATCGCCCATGGGGCTTTCGGTGACGGCATCGGTGATGAGGAACAGCTTTTTACCCAATACTTTTTTAGTGATTTTCAAGGCATTATAGTCGACATGGACCCCATCGGCGATAATACTGGCCCAGGGCGTGTAGTCGTATGTGGCGCCCACGAGGCCCGGTGCGCGGCTCTGGAAAGCACTCATGGCATTGAACAGGTGCGTGACCCGGAGAATGCCCCGGCCAAAACCGTGGATCGCCTGTGCGAAGGAGGCGTTGGAGTGGCCGGCGGAAATATGAATATCACTTTTGAGCAATAGATCGAGGGTGGCATCGTCGAATTGTTCGGGGGCGACGGTCATGTAGGAGACGACGCCTTTGCCGCGGTCGATCAGTGCGGCCACTTCTTCGTAATGCGGTTGCCGGATATGCCGGAGCGGATGTGCGCCGCGTTTGTCGGGGTTAAAATACGGACCTTCGAGGTGGAGGCCAATGAGCCCCTTTCCGCCTTCGGCCCAATAGGCCCGACAGGCATCGATCGCTTGCCACATCGTCTCCGGGGGCGAACAGGACAGCGTAATCTGGAACGCAAAAGCGCCCCCTTCCTGCACCGTTTCGTAGGTTTTTCGGATGGTTTCAACCGTGGGCTCGTTATTGAACAGTTTGCCTTTGCCGCCGTAAATTTGGAGATCAATAAAGGCTGGAGCGAGCGATTTTCCTTGTAAGTCAATAACTTGTGCACCAGTAGTGTCCGGTTCGGTGGTTTGGACACTACTGATTTTGTCATTTTCTACCGTGACATGCGCCTTGTCGAGTACAGTATCGCCGGTGAAAACACGGGCATTTTTGTAAATAGTTGTCATGTGACGAAGGTAAGTTACCTTTTTGTAAATACCCATTGCTATCAATTCTTTTGTAAGGGCGATGCAACAAAACTTCGCCACCCTGCACCATCTACCATACAACACAATACGGAATCAAGCGGCCGCGTTTCCTCCAAAGCGACAAACAACAATGGATGCAACTTTATTAAAAATCATCACGGAGTGCCAACGCGGCAATATGGCTGCCCAACGCGCTTTGTTTGAGCACTACAAAACCAGGCTTTTTGCCGTGTGCCTCCGGTATGCCCGCGATCGCCCCGAAGCAGAAGACATGCTGCAGGATGCTTTTCTCGCCATTTTTCGCGACCTCGGCCAGTATAAAGGCGATGGTGTATTCGACGGCTGGCTGCACCGGATTACCGTCCGGGCATCGCTCCGGTCGCTTCGCCGGAAAAATCCATTGCGTTTTGCAGAAAATTACACGGAATTGCCGGGTGACTCCATGCATGTGCAACCCGACAGCGAACTGATGAGCGAATCTATTCTCCAACTTGTCCAACAACTCCCGACAGGTTACCGCACCATTTTTAATATGCACTGTGTGGAAGCATGGTCCTATACCGAAATTGCACAGGAACTCGGCATCAGCGAAAGCAGCGTGCGCTCGCAATATTCCCGGGCTTGTAAACAGTTGAGGGATATGGTGGAGCGGCTTTTTAAGTATGAAGTATTAGGTATGAAGTATTAGCCGGATGGAAATGAATTTCACATTTTAACAAAAATTATCATGAATAATAATTTACATAACGACTTTGAAAAGTTTATTCGCAGGGAGATGGAAGGACTTGGCCAAGGCCCTTCTGATAGTACCTGGGATAAAATTGCTGTGCAGCAGCAGCCACGGAATACCTGGCTTAAAGTACGGTATTACGGCAAATTTGCGCTGCCAATAGCGGCAGCGGTAATATTGGCAGTGAGCACTTTCCTGTGGCGGCCTCTTTCCAATAAAGATAATCTTTCCTTAGCCAATGCGCCTGACAGGGCATTTATCCAGGCGTTTTTTGCCCCTACTGCGGCAGAAAGTTGGCAGGGTGCTCCGGCCCGAATGCCTATGGCTTCCGCCACTGCTGCCATTCCATGGAAACAGTCGACTAACCGGGCAAACGGGTTTCCTTCCTGGTATCCACAGAATAATGTACCGGTCGATCGTATTCGCTTCATCGCAGAAGAAGGCATGCGCTATCAAAGCCCGGTGTCGGGCAACAGTGTGACCATCCCCGCGAATGCATTGGTGTATGCCAATGGCGCACCTGTACAAGGCGAGGTAGAACTGTTTTTCAGGGAATACCGCACGATTCCGGATATTTTGGCGGCTGATATACCCATGCACTACACCGATCAACGGGGCGATTTTTTCTTTAACAGCGGTGGTATGTTCGATATTCGGGTGAATCAAAATGATGAAGCGTTGTTCATGGCTCCCGGACAAGCGTATGATTTTGATTTTAAAGCCAATAAGAATTTGTCGAATACCAGCCTGTTTTATTTCGATGAAAAGAAAAACAATTGGGATTTTGTGTCGGGAGAAGCATTTGACGAAAATGCCAAGGAGATTCGGACTTTCGATGTGCGGGAAAGGAGTGCGACCGATCAACCATTACCTGTCATCAGCGACCAATCCACGGTGGCAAAGGAAAATGCCAGGGCTAATGCAGATGATGCTTGTCTGCCAGTGCTTCCATCCTATCCTAAAGACGCCGATCAGGTGCAATGGGTAAAAGACGCCATCAAACTGGGTAACGACCTCGCGTACGGCAAGCGCACCATTCCCAAATGGTTTAAATTGAATCCCAAAGGAACAGACGGTTATTTCGCGCTGGCTATGGACCGGTCGGAGATCGAGTTGGTATTTGGTGCTGATAATAATGGCACCCGCTTTTTCCCGCAAGATATTAACGGCTTTTTTACGGAGTTCAAAGCCCTTAAAAACTGCTATTTTTTGCGTACCAGTGACACCCTTTCCGCTGTACAGTCCCAAGCGGGTTCCAGCGGCGTTGATGCCATATTCAATAATACGGCGCTTTGGAGCAGTGTGGAATTGATGAAGGATGAAGGGGATAAATGTTTTATAATTCTGCGCCAGCCTAAAGGCGATGCGATTAAGGTACACGCCAAAATTTGCAGCAGTACAGAAGATGGCAAAGACGTGCATTTTAATCCCGATGGGGTGATCAATGAGTATTTAAAACTTCGGGCGCAACGTTTGGCCAATATGTCGAAAGAATTACAGGAATTCCGGCAATTTATGGTCGTATCCACCATGTTTCAGCAGGAAAAGGAATGGTGTTTACGGCAAAAAGAATGGCTGGAATACTTTGAAGCCAACAACGGGCTCATGCGGGCGCGTTATGATGCGCTAATCCGCGCAGGCATGCTCGACAATGATCCATTGGTGCAAAACCGCATTGAGGAATGGGCTGCAAAATCGCGTTCAGTAGTTTTTGACCGGTACAGTCGGGGCGCGGCCAGCATGAATACCGGACAAAAATTAGCCTCCCTTTTACGGCTTTCCGGTTTTGGGGCATACAACTGTGATCAGATTTACCGGCTCGTACTCACCGTTAATTTTTTCCGGGTGAATGCGTCCTTCCGTACTGCAGAAGGAACCCCCGTCTATGCTGCCAGTATCAGGATTCTGGATGAAGAAACG
>JBILHQ010000307.1:0-5583 GCA_044350415.1 Saprospiraceae bacterium
TCACCTCTCAGTTCACCTCTCTTCTCACCTCTCTTCTCAGCGAGTTGCACTTTCCCTCTTTCATCTTGCTCCCTCATTTCGGAATAATCATAAGCCTCTAAATCTTCTTTTGTCCACGAGTGCTTATTGGCTTCGTAATAAGCGGCCTTCAAACCTTCATCATCCACATTTTCAGGAATGAGATTCAGATTTTCGGCTTCTTTAATAAAATGTATCCACTTATCTGTTATGGTTACTAGTTCAGTAAGGGATTTATTAAATTTCGGCAACTCAATGAAGTAGAGCTCCATATCCTTGATGATCCGCTCTCCGTCCTCTACATCGCAAACAGTATGGTGTGACAAGTATTTGCCTCCTTGTGTGAAAAAAAAATCGAAAATGCCGATGAAAATGACAGGCCGCAGTTTCGGATACTCTTGACCACTTTCGATCTGTTGAGAATAATCTTTGCTTACATAATATAGTAATCTTTTGTCCAAACCGTCCGGCTCAGACACTTGCATTTCCACAATATAAGTATTGCCCTGTTTGTCCCGTGCTCTCACGTCGATAATGGACGCTTTCAGGTTTTTGATGATGGGAAGTTGGTAGGGATTGAGAATCTCCACCGCTTCAATCTGACTATTGCCTTCCAACTTTAACACGGCGTTAAGGAAGGAAATGAGGATGATTTTTTTGTTTTCATTGCCGAAGATCTTTCGAAAGGCAATGTCATTGGTCATATCTACGAACTGCATAAGCGGTATTTTGCTACAAAAATACGGCAAAAATTGTGATTTGTCAATTTAGTTGTATCAAATGAAGTATGATGTTGGGATCTATTTGGATATTGGTTTGATTAAAAACATCCCTGTTCGGGTGGGGAAAGCGCTTTAGAGCATGTCTGTGATTTTTAAAAATGCCTTCTGTAAGTATCTATTTTTTTCAGTAACCGCTGGTGCAAATAAGTATGCTTATCCACGAAAGCATCGGCAATTGCCGATGCTTCTTCATGATACTTTGCTATCTTTTCTTTGCTCCAATGCCCTGGCGGGTATTGTAAATTGGTGATCCTGTCCGCCAGTTTTACCATAGCCACTTCTTTTTCCAACGCGTTGATTCTAAGTAAACTATCCGCCATTTTCGCTTGTTTTCCAGACAATGAATCATCTTTGGTGAGGGCCAAAACGGCATCCGCTATCCGCTGTCCGAAATGTTGTTTCACTTCTTCATAAGTGGCATCG
The DNA here is from genome assembly GCA_044350415.1 of Saprospiraceae bacterium. Classification (GTDB taxonomy): domain Bacteria; phylum Bacteroidota; class Bacteroidia; order Chitinophagales; family Saprospiraceae; genus M3007. The sequence continues at coordinate 1,224 of JBILHQ010000307.1, forward strand.
GTGTCCTCGATCGTATCGTGGAGAAGGGCCGTTTGAACCGCGAAATCCACGTCAAAATCTTTGGTGTGCGCATAGGCCAGTAATATTTCCATCGCTACATTGGAAACATGCTGGAGGTAATTGGCTTCAGAACCTGGAAGGGTTTGGTGCTTGTGTTTTTCTCCTGCGAACTGGATAGCGCGTTGGTAATAGTCCTGGGTCATTATTTTAATGAGGATAGGAATTCTACAATATCCCTGATTTCTCTTTTGGATAAGGTTTCATCCATTGGTGGCATACTGGAGGGTAGGTTTTCCCGTTTGGTAATCCGGGACAAAGGAACCACCAACGGCTCTGCATCGGAGGTGGCGATGGTTAAGGCGCTGTCTGTTTCTTTGGTCAAAACACCATATACTTTTTGTCCGTCTTTGAGCACTAAAGAGACATTACCAAATCCCGGAGCTATTCGGGCACTCGGCAGGATCAGCGCCTGGAGTAGTTGTTCCCTGCTTAAGGTGCCGCCGATAGTAGTCAGCGCCGGACCAACTTTGCCGCCATAATCGCCAGTCGCATGACATCTTACGCATTGTGCCGCTGAATTATTGTAAAAAAGGTTCCTTCCTTCGTCGATATTTCCGCCAAAGAGCGCTTCTGCATAGGCGTCCATCAATGAGTTATTGGGTTGGATGGCCGCTAATTGTGCTTTTAATTTTGCCGATCCGGTCGCTTCAACGGCTTCTTTTAATTCCAATCCCAAATTGGGTGATAATTGGTGGTCCTTCCATTGGCTAAGGAGTTTTTCCAAAATCTCAATTGTTTTGTCACTGTCCAATTTGCCCATCACCACCAGCAATTGTTGCTGTTCTTTTATGCCGCCTTTCTCAAAAATCGTACTGACAATAGTAGGCAGATTTTCTTTGGTCACATTGGAATTATTGAGTAAACCCAAGGCAACCGTCCGTACATTTTCGTCGGTATCTTCCATTCCGCTTTTGATGATATCTGCTATTTTGGGGTATTTCAACTCGTCTAATGCAGGCAAAATAGCGGATTTTACTTTCGCATTCCTCGAGGAATTAAATATTTTCGCCAACTGGTCATTGGCGCTGCTGATGTTTAAATTGGCCAGCATCGCCGCCGCCGCTGATATCGTTTCAGGATTGCGTGTATTTAAATAGCTGTCAATAAAAGGATCTACTTTGGCCTGTACAATTGCAGGATTTCGGTCGGTCAGTCCCCTGTAACGACCATCCACGCGGTCTAATACCGACGGGCTGGCCCACGTGCCTAATGTAGCAAATGCTTCTGTTTTGATGGCATCACTGATATCTCTTCTATTGGCAAACTGAACCAGCATATCTAATTCATCTTCGCCACCCACGCGCAGAGCGGCGTTAATTGCACGCCTTAACAAGGGCTCCGAAGTAAAGCGTTTGTCCTTTAAAATGGCGGCTAATGCCGGTAATGCCGCAGGAATAGACAAATCATCGTTGATCGCCCTGGCTGCTTCTGCAACAATAAATTCCTCTTTGTCTTTCAAAAAGATGGCAACATTTTCATTCCTCAACCTTCTCAATACCAAAACAGCTACAGTGCGCAGTGCTTTACTGGTGTTATTGGCCAATGTAATCATGGGTTCCGCTTTTCCGATCCGGGTCAGTGCCAGTACACCAGCGTGCCGAATATATAGATCTTCATCGTTATTAGCCCGTAGCATATACAGCAGGGGTTCTATCGCCGGCTCGTACGCTATTTGCCCCAATGCTTCCGCGGCATAAAACCGGACGCGGTAACTGGAACTTTTCAACAAAGGAAGGAGGGCTTCTCCTGCCGTTTGGATATTGCCATCGCCAAGCATCCTGGCGGCCTGAGCGATAATTTCTGGATCTTTGTCCTGGAGCAATGGAAGTATGGTGGCTGCATAGTTTTTATCTGTTCTGATCAACTGCCCCATCCCCCAAATGCCATGAACCCGCGCCAGCCGGTTAGCGGTTTGCTCAATGGCTTTGTTGAGCAAAGCAGCACCTGCTTGCCCCCTGTTGACCAATTCGAACTGCGCTTTTTGCCGGATACGCATATCTGCATTGAACAATAAACTATACAATAAATCTGGCGTTTGTTTGGCATAATTCAGTTGCATCAGCCGCTGAGTTTCGAGCCTTATCACTGCCAGATCATTCTTGTCCTGGCTTACATCTAATTTCCAAATTCGTCCGTAATTCTTTGTATTCCAGCCATTTATCCAGTCTGCAATATATAATGCACCGTCAGGGCCGAATTGAATACCCGTTGGCAAAATACCACTTAAGACATCTTTTTCTCCATCCAGTTCAAAAGAGGCACCCTTGGGTTTCAGTCCGAACGACCAGATATGGGAACCTGAGGTGGAGCCAACGAATTCGACCAGGAAGAATTTGTTTTTCCAGTCCGAACCCAGGGCGGTGCCGGGGTTGTATACCATTCCGGTTGGCCCGTTGTGATAGTTCATGATTGGCGGCATAAAATACGCTGCCTGGCCGTCCCAGCGGGGTACCGACATTTTTTCATCCATCCAAACGTGATAGCCATTATTTTTGGGGTCGGTGTATTTGCCATACTGCCAGTTGGAGCGCCAACCTGCGTCGGAGCCTTCGACCACATGCACCAATCTTTCACTTTCGCCGGCATGGTCGCCGTCATTGTCAGAAGAAATCAGGTTGCCGAATTCATCAAATGCAAATTCGTGGGTATTGCGCAATCCGGTAGCAAATATTTCAAAATCGCTGCCATCAGGGTTGGACCGTGCGATAAATCCAGAATTGGAATTGGCTATTTTTTGGCCATCAACAGTGGTGATATTGGCACCAATATCGCCGATGTTCCAGTAAATACGGCCATCTGGACCTTCTGTAATACCCGACATACCATGACCGCCGAATCCGATATGGACATCATAGCCGGTGCTGATGGATGTTTTTTTATCCATAACACCATCGCCGTTTTTATCTTCAAAACGCCATAAATCTGGTGCAATTGCCACAAAAAGGTCCTTGTCTCTGGCCAAAACGCCGCCTGCAACATCAGTAATTTCTTCAGAGAAATCATTGATGATCCTTTTGGAAACATCGGCAATGCCGTCCTTATTGGTATCCTCCAGGCGCCAAACCTCGTCTTTTTCAACCGCAAGGTCGTGCCAGTCGTGCACGCCATCGTGGTTCAGGTCTTTGAGCCATTCATTCTCGTTACTGTGTTCAGGGGCGAAGGTTTTGCGCAGGAACTCGCGCCTGTCTTCCACAGTTTGCATACTGATCGACGCAGTCATCCAGTCGCGGTGACCCCGGATATCAAATTCTGAATTTTTTTGCCGGTTGGTGCGGGTAATGTACACGCGACCCTTTGCATCAACGGATAAGGCGATAGGATCGGGAGCCAACGAATCGGAAGCCCAAAGATTAATTTGCAGCCCATCGGCTAATTTAATGGCTGTTTTTTCGCGAATGTCTTTCGCATTTTGAACAGCCTTTTTGGGGTCCTCTTTTAAAGTAATCAAAGTGCCTTTTTGGGCAAATTTCATACAGGAAATAATCAAAAGGGTGAAGATTGCCATCAAAGGGGCAAGTCTGCTGATACGTTTAGTCATTAGTATTATTATCTAGAAGTTGGCGAAGTATTTTCGCTTTGTTGTTTATTTCTTAATTTTCAATATTGCTGATGAATTACCCTTTTTTTTAACTTTTTTATCCATGAATTGATTTTCAGGCAAGCACATTCACCATTAAACACTTACTACTAAACACTTACTACTAAACACTAAAAAAAACTGTTCTTTTCTCCTTCACGCTCTCCATTGCCAATTCAATCACCCGAATCGTATTTCTGGATTGTTCCGGCTTCACAAGCAGCGCTGCTTCGCCCCAAATGGCATCCCGCACATTGATGAAATAATCAGGAAAGGCACCGCGTTCGCTTTGAATGACACCTTCCATTTCCATATCCTGAAAATCAATGGCGTATTTTCCCCAGTTGGCTTCTGGTTCCACTCCCCAATTCGGTTTGGTGAGGGGTGTAAGTCCGGCATTCAGATCGGCTTCCTGAATATCCGCGCCGTATTTAACGAAAGAACCGCGGTCGCCATGGAGCATAAAATGGGGACTTGGCTTTTTAGCCAGCATACTGGCTTTCAGGTTCACTTTCAGGTTAGGATAATCGAGTCGCAACGAAAAATGATCGTCTGATTTTCCATCTGGACGCTGAATACGCACATCGGCAGTAATAGCTTCAGGCAAACCAAACAGCATCAGCGCCTGATCAATCAGGTGCGAGCCCAGGTCGTATAAAATGCCCGCACCCGGAATGGCCTCTTCCCGCCAGGCCTTTTGCTTGAGTGCTGGACGAAAACGGT
>JBILHQ010000134.1:0-17570 GCA_044350415.1 Saprospiraceae bacterium
GCAGGCCTTTCTGCCAGCCAGGTTAACCTGGAGCAGGAAAAATTAAAGTACAATGTAAACCCTGATAATGGTGGTATTTACCAGGTTGTTCGGGCTAACAAAGAAGGAACGGACTGGTATGGCGCAATTACCCGCGTAGCACCTGTGACCCGTCACAATTTAGGATTTTCAGGTTCTACCGAAAAATCCCGTTATTACTTAGGCCTGAGCCTTCAGGACCAGGCAGGTATCCTGACTTACAACAATTTCAAACGGAATACTATCCGTGCGAATATGGAGTTTGATTTGACTGACCATCTTCGGATTGGAGAAAACTTCCAGTTTGCTCACCGCCAGGTACTCGGCCAGGGTGGCGGCGGCGACGGTGCCAACGTACCGCAGGATGAGAATGATATTCTCTCTGCTTTCCGTATGCCTGCGATTATTCCTATTAGGGATGAGTATGGTGGATATGCAGGTACTGCTGCCAAAGGTTTCAATAACCCGCGCAACCCGGTTGCTGCACGCGAAGGTCTGAAAGATAACAAGAATGATCAATTCATTGGTTTCGGTAATATTTATGCTGAGTTGGATGTAATTGAAGGTCTTACACTTCGCACCAGTTTGGGTGGTAATTTCAACAGCTTCTATGGTGTTGGTTACAACCGTCCGACTTACGAAAACTCTGAGAACAACTCCAGTTTCACCTACAGTGAGTTTTCTGGTAGCGGTTACGATTGGGTATTTACCAATACTGCACAGTACAAAAAACAGTTTGGCAACCAGAATTTAGAATTATTACTTGGTGAAGAAGCGTTGAAAATCAATAATTTCCGCTCTATTAATGGTTCAGGTTTGAATCCATTTTCTACCAATCCCGACTATATTACCCTGAGCACAGTATCTAACCGCGTGGTAAGCAGCTTCAATGCTGACCCAGCGACATATTACTCGTACTTCGGTCGTGCGCACTATTCTATCATGGACAAGTATTACGTAACAGGTGTTCTTCGCCGCGACGGTTCTTCCCGTTTTGGTTCAAGCACTCGTTTTGGTGTTTTCCCGGGTGTTTCTGCAGCATGGCGTTTGAGTGGCGAAGAGTTTATGAAAGGAATGACATGGATCGACGATTTCAAAATTCGTGGTGGCTGGGGTCAAATGGGTAATGATCAGATCAACCCAACTAACCAGTACAGTTTGTTCGCTTCCAGCCTTGGCAACGCCGCTTATGATATCGGTGGTACCAATGGTTCAGTTGCAGAGGGCTTTTATTTGAGTCAGGTAGGTGACCCAACAGTGAAATGGGAAACCAGTACTACTTCAAATATCGGTTTTGATGCGTTATTTATGAAAGGAAAATGGGATGTAATCGTTGACTTGTGGCAGAAAAAAACAAGCGACTTGTTGTTCCGCGTTCCACAATCTCAAGTATTGGGCGGTCAGGCACAGGCTCCATTCCGCAATATTGCTGAAATGGTGAACAAAGGTGTTGACATTCAGGTAGTAAATAAAGGTAAATTCGGTGGCAACAGCGGTTATGAATTGACACTTACAGGGTCATGGTTGAAAAATGAAATTACCAAGATTGCTGATAATATCGATTACTTCGATGCATTCCCAGCAAGTAACCGTCTGGCTTCTTCTATGGTGCGCAACCAGGTAGGTCAGTCGATCTCTGCGTTCTTTGGCTATGAGGTGGTGGGTCTTTTCCAAAGCCAGGCTGAAGTGGATGCGGCTCCAACACAAGGTGGTGCTGGTCCGGGTCGTTTCCGGTATGCAGACCTCAATGGTTTGGATGATAACGGCAAACTGACAGGCAAACCTGATGGTAAAATCGACGCTGCAGACCGTACTTTCATCGGAAGCCCGGTACCAAAATTCACTGGTGGTGTTAACCTTAAAGTGACTTTCGGTGCGATTGATGTTGAAACTTACCTGTATACTTCTTACGGCAACAAGATCTTCAATCTGTCTAAATGGTTCACAGATTTCTATCCTTCTTTCACAGGTGCTGCTATCAGCGCTCGTGTTAAGGATTCCTGGACAACCAGCAACACAGGTTCAGATTTGCCAATTTTCGAAGAGGCTTCTAACTTCAGCACGAACACACAACCTAACTCTTATTATATTGAGGACGGATCGTTCCTGCGCATGCAGAATCTTACAGTGGGTTACAACTTGCCAAAAAGCATGATGAACACGCTTAAATTAACCCGTGCACGTGTTTATGTTGGTACTAACAACGTATTTACCCTTACCAAGTACAAAGGTCTTGATCCAGCAGTAGGTGGAGCAGCAGACACTAACTTCGGTATTGACGTTGGTAACTACCCTGTTACCCGCAGCGTAATGGTTGGCCTGGGTGTAACATTCTAATTATCATTCTGTATTGATTGTTATATTTTGTTGATGTAATATTTAATATTTGAATCTTTTTTAAAAAAAATTATACATGAAATATTCATTTAAACTTCTGGCTTTTTCCAGCATTGCTCTGGTAATTGGCCTGCTATCCGCCTGTAAGGATAGTTTTCTTGAGATCTCCCCTAAAGGGGCGTTGACCGAAGAAGTATTAAGCTCTGCCAAAGGCCTCGAAGGCCTTTTAGTGGGTGCTTACTCTCCGCTTACCGGCCGCGGAGGTTTTTACACTGGTTTTGGTAACTGGGTACATGGCAGTATTCAGGGTGGTGAAGCCAATAAAGGCACTGATGCAGGTGACCAGTCTGTTGCAAACCCGGTTCAGCGTTATGAAGCGCTGCCAAACAACGGTGTGGTTGGCGACAAATGGAACATGACTTTTGAAGGTGTGGCCCGTGCCAATACCGTCATCCGTGTTGCCAATGCCAGCACAGACCCAACACTTACTGCTGCAACTAAAACCCGTATCATCGCAGAAGCGCGTTTTCTGCGTGGACTGTACTATTTAGAACTGAAGCGTATCTTCAATAAGGTTCCTTATGTTGATGATATTATGACTGCTGACGAGGCAGTTAAGGTTCCAAATACTGCCGATATCTGGCCAAATATTGAGGCTGACCTTAAATTCGCAGCGGATAACCTCCCTGCAACGCAGTCTGCTGCTGGTCGTGCTAACAAATGGGCTGCAACAGCCTACCTTGCAAAAGCACACCTCTATCAGGGCCATTTTGCAGAAGCAAAAACCCTTTTTGATGATGTTATCGCTAATGGTGTAACTGCCAAAGGTGATAAATACGGTTTGTTGTCCAGCTATCCTGATGTATTCAAAACAGAAAACGACAACAGTAAAGAGTCTGTTTTTGCTGTTCAAACTGCTGTAAATACAGGTAATACCAACAACTCAAACAATGAAAATGTGTTGAATTTCCCTTACAACACTGGTTCTGACGGCCCTGCAGGTTGCTGCGGATTCTTCCAGCCCAGCTTTGAATTGGTTAATTCTTTTCGTGTTGATGCAAATGGTTTACCATTGCTTGATGGTTCTTATAATAGTGCTGCAAACGAAGTGAAAAATGACTTTGGCGTAAAATCTGCCGATCCATTCACGCCTGATGCTGGTACATTGGACCCTCGTCTTGACCATGCTGTTGGCCGTCGTGGTATTCAGTATCTTGACTGGATCGAACATCCGGGCGACAACTGGATTCGTTCACAGGCTTATGCTGGTCCGTACTCTCCGAAGAAATTCGTATACTACAAAGGATCACAAAATACGTACACAGACGGTTCTTCCTGGACGCGCGGCTATACTGCACTCAACCAACCGTTGATGCGTTTTGCTGATGTACTGTTGATGGCTGCTGAATGCGAGATTGAAGCAGGCAGCGTGGATAAAGCACGGGAATATGTAAATATGGTACGTTCACGTGCTGCTGATCCATCCACATGGGTGAAAAAAGTCAGCACAGGCGATAACGCTGCTAATTATGTAATCGGCCTTTACAATACTCCATGGTCTGATAAAGTTGTTGCCCGTACGGCTGTACGCTTCGAGCGCAAACTCGAGCTTTCTGGTGAAGGTCACCGTTTCTTCGACCTCGTTCGTTGGGGTATAGCGGCTGATGTACTGAATCCATATCTTCAGCATGATGGCGCGAAATTAGCCTCCGCACTTGGCGGCGCTACATTCACTGCAGGTAAAAATGAGTACTATCCAATCCCACAAAGCCAGATTGATATTCAGGGTGCTGCCGTTCTTACTCAGAACCCAGGGTACTAATAGCGCGGGAATGAAAGTTAAATTCGATTGTTGATAACGCAAGTTATACTAACGGGGTGGCATTTTGTCACCCTGTTTTTTTTGAGATATGCAATGGTAGCGATTAGCCGCCGGAATAAGTTTATTTTAATTGAAAGATAAATATGAAACATTTATCTCTTTTTTTCGCTTTTTCCAGCATAGCGCTGGTCTTCATCCAAATATCTGCTTGTAAGAATAGTTTTCTGGAGATTGCTCCCAAAGGGGAGTTGTCAGAAGCGGTACTGAGTTCCCAAAAGGGATTGGAAGGCCTCTTGGTAGGTGCATACAGTCCACTTACCGGCCGCGGCATGTGGTACGGTGGTTTTGGTAATTGGGTACATGGCAGTATCATCGGCGGTGATGCCAATAAAGGTTCCGACGCAGGTGATCAGTCCATTGTGACTCCAGTTCAACGGTATGAAACGCTCCCTAATAATGGGGTAGTAGCCGACAAATGGAATATGACGTTTGAAGGTGTCGCACGGGCAAATACTGTTATTCGGGTCGCGAATAGGAGCACAGACCCAACTGTAACGGCCGACATAAAAAAACGTATCATCGCAGAAGCGCGCTTCCTGCGTGGTTTATATTATTTCGAACTGAAGCGGATGTTCAACAATGTACCTTATGTGGACGATGAAATGACGCCCAATGACGCCGTTCAGGTAAAAAATAATACTAATATCTGGCCGAATATTGAAGCCGATCTCCAGTTCGCGATGGATAACCTGCCGGAGACACAGCCTGCGGCTGGGCGTGCCAATAAATGGGCCGCTGCCGCTTATCTCGCAAAAGCATATTTGTACCAGCATCAATACACTGCTGCTAAGGCACTGTTTACCGACGTCATTAATAATGGCAACACAGCAAATGGTCAGCCATTCGGCTTGTTAGCCAACTATGCTGATGTGTTCAAAGCAGAAAATGATAACAGCAAAGAATCCATTTTCGCGGTGCAAACAGCGGTAAATACGGGAAATACGAACAACGCTAACGCTGAAAACGTACTTAATTTCCCTTACAACACGGGCTCCGATGGGCCAGCAGGGTGTTGTGGGTTCTTCCAGCCCAGCTTTGAATTAGTTAACTCTTTCCGGACAGATGCGAATGGCCTGCCGCTGCTGGATGGTGCGTACAACAGTCCTGCCAATGAAGTGAAAAGCGACTTCGGTGTGAAATCAGCCGAGCCTTTCACCCCCGATGCTGGTCTGCTCGATCCTCGTCTTGATCATTCCACCGGTCGCCGGAGTATTCCATATCTCGACTGGGTTGAGCACCCGGGCCACAACTGGATTCGCGACCAGTCTTATGGCGGACCGTACTCCCCCAAAAAGTTTGTATTTTATAAAGCCACCCAAAATACCTATTCTGACGGTTCTTCCTGGACACGTGGTTGGACTGCAATCAACCAACCATTAATGCGTTTTGCGGATGTTTTGCTCATGGCTGCTGAATGCGAAGTAGAAGATGGTAGCCTTGAAAAAGCACGGGAATATGTGAACCAGGTGCGTCAACGCGTATCCGACCCCTCTACATGGGTGAAAAAAATAAGCACAGGCGACAATGCGGCTAACTACGTCATCGGTTTGTACAGTGCACCCTGGGCTGATCAGAATAATGCGCGTATCGCAGTGCGCTTCGAACGCAAACTCGAGCTTTCAGGGGAGGGTCACCGTTTTTTTGATCTGGTTAGGTGGGGTATTGCTGCTGAAATGTTGAACCGTTATGTGCAATATGAAGGCGTTAAATTAATCGGTGCACTCGGTGGTTCTACCTTCATTGCTGGTAAAAATGAATACTATCCGATTCCTCAAAACCAGATCGATATAGAGGGAGCAGATGTGCTGGCCCAAAATCCGGGGTACTAGTGGGCGAGGCACTAAGTTCTTGACAGTTTGAACGGCTATTTTAGGCTGAGACAAGGCGCGACGAGAGAGTGTAGTTGGCTCTCCATGACCGAGGAGCAACGAAGTATCAGGTCAAAAGAGCCGTTCAAACTGTCAATTACTTAGTGCCTCGCCCACTAGTGGATGCCGCACCAGGTGAATCAAAACAAAGGTGCCGGCTTCAGTAGACAATACGGCATGCCTTTTAATAAAAAAAATATACAATAAGGTAATAATATGAATCGAGGATTGATGTTTGTTGTGATTTGTCTTTTACTGGCTTGTCGTCCTTCCCAAAAATCTCCTCAGGAACTTCCTGTTGATTCTGATAGTTCGGGTGAAGCGTTAGCTCATATTTATTGTTCAGGTTGTCATCTTTTCCCTGAGCCTGATTTACTCTCCCAACAATCCTGGAAAGACGGTGTACTTCCTGCGATGGCTTTTCATCTTGGTATTCGGTCTTTTACAGAAAAATTAGGGGAGATACCGCCTGATGAGCTGGATGAAGTGATTCAATCAGGTAATTATCCGGCTGCTCCGGCCATTTCTGCTAATGACTGGCAAAAAATAGTAAGTTATTATCGCCAAAATGCTCCTGAAAAGTCATTGCCACAGGAGTGGAAAAAGTTGATCCGGATAGATAATGCTTGTTTTACTGTTCAAAAGCATCAAAGTGAATCTTCTTCGCCTATGGTTAGTATGGTAAAAATGGATGCAGCCAATCAGTATTTTTGGGTTTGTGAACGGGAAAAATTGCTTTTATCATCATATAGTTATGACTTGAAACCTTTGCGGTCAGTCCGGGTAAACAGCCCGGTCTCAGATATCGCATGGAAGAAGGATGGAGGTTTACTAGCATTGGAAATAGGCATTATGGAACCCAATGATTCCAAAAAAGGATTGTTGGTTCAATTTGATGCGACTGGTAACCGAAAAGTACTTCTTAGATCATTAAAACGGCCTGTTCATCTTACTATGGCCGACCTGAATTGGGATGGTATAGATGACTATTTGATTTGCAATTATGGTAACGAAAGTGGTAACCTTTCGTGGTACGATGGGCAAACATTAGAAGAACACCGGCTGAAAAATGCCCCGGGTGCGCGCATTACGGTCATGGCTGACATGAATGGTGATGGGAAGGAAGATATTGTAGCCCTTTTCTGTCAGGCAAGAGAGGTGATTTCTATTTTTTATCAAAAAGGAAAAGGGCAGTATGAGGAATCCATTGTGCAGCAATTTCCGCCCGTATATGGCTCGTCGTGCCTTGATGTGGCCGATATGAATGCCGACAGCAAGCCTGATATAATTTATACCAATGGCGATAATGCAGATTATTCCAATGAATTGAAGCGCTATCACGGTGTACGAATTTTCCTGAATGGAGATGAAAATCAATTTACAGAAGAGTACTTTTGTCCCGTACACGGAGCGGGCAATGTCAGGGCTCTCGATGTTGATAAGGATGGACTAATAGATTTGGCGGTTACCTCTTTTTTCCCTGACAACCAACAAGCTCCCAATGAGGGTTTTCTCCTGTTTCGCCAAAAAGCAAATCTTCAGTTTGAAATTAGTACTTTTTCTGATGCCTCTTTGGGCCGGTGGTTGGTTATGGACACCGGTGATTTGAATCAGGACGGAAAGCCGGATATTATTTTGGGCAATTTTGTTAAAGCAGGGTTGGGGCAACGCGCTCCAATAAAAAATACGCCTGCATTTATACTTTTAACACTTAAAAAGCATCTTTATAAACAGTATGACTAAACGTAACTCACCTGTATCCCGCAGAAATTTTGTCAAGCACAGTGCTATGGCTATTGCATCTACCAGTGTTACACTTCCAACGTTGGAAGACAAAAAGAAAGATCTTTTTGTACACCATGTTTATTTTTGGTTAAAAAGTCCAGAAAATACCGATGATTGGGCAGCATTACTCGCAGGTCTTGAAAAACTAAGGGGCGTTCCAACTATCCAATTATCTCATGTCGGCACACCGGCACCGACCAACCGCAGCGTCATCGATACCACCTATTCGGTGTCGTGGTTGTGCTTTTTCAAAGACGGTGATGACCAGGCTATTTACCAGACACATCCGATTCACCTCAAATTTGTGGAAGAGTGCGCCCATTTATGGGAAAAAGTAATTGTTTATGATTCCATTGGTCAGCAAAAAAAATAAAATATGAAAATCAGGATGTTTATGTTATTGGCTGGCATTTTATTGGCATGCCACCTTTCCCTCTCCGCACAGGTTTTACCCGCCGGTCCACAGGTAGTCTCCTTTCATTCCGATATCGACGATACGGAACAACCGTACGGGTTGTATATTCCGAAAAACTATAATCCGAAGAAAAAATATCCACTCGTAGTGATGTTGCACGGCGCTGGCTCCAATCACCGGCTGAGTTTGCGGCGGGTATTCGGCCGCAGCAACGAAAACGGAGAAAATGACGTGGAAGCGAGCCGCGTTTTCCCTCCGTTCAAATCCGTCAATTATATCGTGGTATCGCCATTGGCCCGCGGTACCATGGGATATCAGGGCATTGCCGAAAAAGATGTGATGGATGTGGTGGCTGATGTCAAAAAGCGGTTCCGTATCGATGAAGACCGCATGTACCTCACGGGGCTCAGTATGGGCGGCGGCGGTACCATGTGGATAGGACTGAGTTACCCTGATATGTGGGCGGCTATTGCGCCGGTATGCCCTGCACCTCCGGAAGGGACACTGGGACTTATGCCCAATGGATTGAACATCCCAATCCGTTTCTTTCAGGGCGGTGCCGATCCGGTAGTGAGTCCCGATTCTACCCGTTTATGGGTAAAGCGGCTAAAAGACGCAGGAGCTCAGGTGGGCTACGATGAGTACCCTGGCGTTCAGCACGATAGTTGGGTGAATGCCTACAAAGATGCCCAGATTTTTGACTGGTTTGCGCCGTACAAACGCAATCGTTTTCCTGCGGAGGTTCGATTTTCAACAGCGACTTACCAGCACAATAAAGCATATTGGGTGGTATTGGATGCACTTACACCGGGAAGTACGGCTGCTATTGATGCACATTTTACCGGGAAGAACCAATTGGATATCGCCACTCGTGGAGTGCAGGGATTTACACTGAATTTATCTGGTCATTCCTGGTTTTCAGCATCAAAAGACCTAATTATTACGCTCAATGGCACGCCGATTACCATAAAAACGACCGGCACTGTTTCTTTTGCCGAAAAAGGCAATACCTGGATTGTTGGTTTTTACAATAAAAATGGCTTAACCAAGGGCACCGGCATCGAAGGACCGATGGCTGCGGCTTTGTCCACCCGCCACGTTTATGTCTATGGTACCGGTGGCAATCCTTCCAAAGAAGAGCTAGAACGCCGTCGCCAGGAAGTATTAAAGGCATCGGAATGGTCATTTTACCGGGGTGATTTTTTGGGTCGGCTTCAGGTGTTTCCCCGCACATTGAGCGATCAGGAAGTGCGGGAAAGCGATCTTCAGGGTGCCAATCTGGTGCTGTTCGGTACCCTCAACACCAATACGCTGCTGACCAAATTCGCGGATGCTTTGCCCATAGAATTGCAAGGCGACCCTAAAAAATATGGCCTGGTGTATATTTTTCCTGTCGGGGCGCATTATGTGCTGGTCAATTCAGGTGTTCCTGTCTGGGATTCGCCAGATATAGAGAACAATATCACGGGATTGAGCCGTTTTTCTACTCCGCCATTTTTATTGGGTTTGAAAAAATTCGGCGATTACGCGGTTTATTCCAAAACCGAAGTGATCACCCATGGCCGGTTTGACAATAATTGGAAGCTCCCGGAAATGCAGGCAGAAAAACTACGGAAAAGTGGAATCATAAGTCTAAAATAGCAGTCCGGAACGCAGTGGCGGTGAATGAATGATCGCAGAACGGAATAAAAAAAATTACCTGCTCACCAAAAAACGGAGTACGCCTGTTTTTTGATATCCTTTATGCCGCAGCAAATAAATTCCATTGGGCAGGTTTTGGGTATTAAATTGCCAGCCTGCCCCCTCAGAGAAAGTTCCGGATAACGGCACCAGCCGTCCGGAAACATTGAAACAAGTGATAGTTTCATACCGCGAAATACCGGTCAACTGAAATAGATCGGTGACAGGATTGGGGAAAAGAATGGTGGCGTTTTGGGGGGAGAGTGTTGTGTCAACAGTGTCGCACCATTGTGGGAAATGGGCGTCTAACCAGATCATCCGCTGTTTAATCCAGATTTTTAACCGGCTTATTTCCCCTGCGTAATTGGTGGGCGTAAAATTAACCTCAGGAGCCCATCCGTTTTCTGATAAAATTGGCCAGCGGGTATAATGCCGGGTTTTGGCAGTGCTCACCAATGTCGCAATGCTGTCGACTTTACTCAACAGCCGGTCATTAGATAGCACTGTCTGGCGTAATTCAACATACCTGGCACAAAGCGCATGCGCAAAAGCACTGTCCTGCAGCAGCCGATCGTACCAGCCCGGCGAAATCACATCCGGCGAACAGGAATTAATTTGATATGCCCAGCCCGAACCATTGGTATTGGCAAAAATAGAACATTCATCGATGTTTTTCCATGCCCAATCAAAATCCCATACAGGTCCGGCGTGTATTTTTGGATCTTCCGAATTACGATCTTTATAGAAATACCGACTTTTTTTATATCCATCATTATTGCGCGATACTTCACTCACAATAAAATAGTCGATAAAACTTGGGACATCGATATACTTCCGGTAGCCGTTGATTGAGTCAGTAAAGTTCGGCCCATAAAGTACGGTTTCAAACGCTTGCACGAAGTGCTGCAGGTAATTGCGTTGTAAGGTGGACAGATCCTCCGGCTTTGGGTAATAATACACATAATGCGGAATAAACCCCGGAAAACCGGGTACTTCCATCGCTGCCGGGAAACTATTGCCGTTGTTCCAGTAATCAATTTTAAAAATATAGCCGCCGGTGAGTTCATCACTTCCAGGAGCGGGCTCCACCTCACTTTTTTTAATATTTACACGATCGTTATCCCGTTTTATTTTTTCACAAAACAGAAAAATTCCCCTGTATTCGCCATTGAGCAATACTTCGACCAATTGTGCGCGCGGGGCCCAGTGGTCCATTTCCCGAAACATTTCAAATGCCAGTGGAAAACGGGCAAAAGTTTTTTCGTTATAATGAGAAAGCAGGCACCAATCGTGCTCTTCCGGGAAACCCAATACTGAAACATCCTGGTCATTGCCGTTGGCATCCCGGGTTTCGATGGCATAAGGCGTTTGGGGGTACCAGGCCGATGAGGCACCCCTGATTTCTATTCCGATAGCACCATCGTATGCGTTCGGTATATCGGTCACCAGATTGGTTGCGCCCGGTCCGTTCCAAATAATTTTCATAGAAGCCGTTATCTTGGGCTCATCCGGTATATTTTGCCCATTGGTTTGGATAATAACGATAGGCAGATTGGAAGAGGTCAGGGTCTGGCTGTGTAGACAAAAAGAATGGATGGTCAAAAAAGCAAGGACAGACAGAAATCTGGTAAAAGTCGGTTTAATGTTCAATGTTCAGTGTTTAATTTTAAATGTTCAATGGTATGCATAATAAGGATTGGTCATGATTTAATTTCACACAAGTAACAAATGTACTCAAAATTTCAATGTCATTTCACCGAACACTTCATACTTCATACATCCTACCTAATACTTCATATCTAATCACCGTATCTTGTGCCCATTATGTTTCTACGAATAAGTATTTTATTGTTGATAAGTGGTTTTTTGATTTCCGGTATTCCTGAGAAGTCCATTACCACGGGCAAATTGCCGAAGAATATTATCCTGATCATTGGCGATGGTATGGGATTAAGCCAGATTTCCGCTTCCATGTATTCTGCTGGCAATAAAACGATTCTGGAGGAATTTCCGGTAACGGGGTTGATTGCCACCCAATCTTACAGCAACCTGATCACCGACTCAGGAGCAGGAGCTACTGCTTTTGCTTGTGGCTGTAAAACATTTAACGGCGCTATTGGAGTGGATGCCCAAAAGCATCCGTGTACAACCTTGCTGGAAATAGCTGACTCACTCGGGCGTGCTACAGGCCTGGCGGTCAATTGCAGCGTCACCCACGCTACGCCCGCCTCTTTTGTGGCCCATGTACCCGACCGGGCAAAAGCGGAAGATATCGCGCTGTGGTTCCTCCGGCAACCTGTCGATTTTTTGGTTGGTTCTGGCGCTAAGTACTTTCATCACCGTAAAAATGACAACCGCAATCTGCTTCAGGAGTTGGCCAAGACTGGTGTTAATATTGTAATGAACCGGTATGATTCTATTCCTTCCATGCCTGCTACCGATCATCCATTTTTTTGGTTGACAGGCGAGGACGAGCCTCCTTCGGCATTACTAGGACGAGCCTACTTACCTGAAGTGACCCGGATGGCGACGTCTTTTTTGTCTCAAAGAGGGGGGGAGAATGGTTTTTTTCTGATGGTGGAAGGTTCGCAGATAGATTGGGCAGGGCATGCCAACGAACGTGACCAACTGCTGGCTGAAATGAAAGATTTTGAAGCCGCCACCGCTGCGGCTTTGGCTTTCGCCAAAAGCAACAGCGAAACGCTCGTAGTCGTCACAGCTGATCATGAAACCGGCGGTATGAGCATCCTGCAAGGCTCAGACTTGGATTCGCTGGATATGAAATTTACCACCAAGGGACATACAGCCTCCCTAATTCCGGTTTTTGCCTACGGCCCCGGCTCCGAAAAATTTGGTGGGTTATATCAGAATACAGGTATTTTTGAAAAAATTCTGGCGCTGATGAAGTGATGAGTTATAAGTTTCGTTCGGTACTCCGTAGAGTGCTCCTTAAATATGTCGGTTAAAAATGAGATAAAATCGAATAGAATATATGAACAGAATACCCTGCGATTTACCGAACATTATTCTACGGTGTATCTAACGAAACTCATAACTAAAAACAATTATTTTTTCTTCCACTCTGCAATCGACTTATCGTTCAGTCCCGGATAGTCAGTATTGCCTTCTTTTTTAGCGAGATCAGTACTGGCTTCGGCCACTTTGATAGCGTCGGCGTATTTGCCTAATTCTGCGAGAATCAGTGCTTTAACGCGAAGAATCCAAAATTTATCGCCACCTTTTTCTAATGATTTATTGACCCAGTCGAGTGCTTGGTTCAGGTCTTTTTTCTCGTCGAGATAGTAACGAGCTGCAGCGTAGTAAGTGCCGGCGGAAGGGCCGTCCATTTGCGTTTTGATATCGGCCATCACTTTCGCATCGGTATCGAATTTAAAAGGAATGACCACTTTTGTGTTCTCCCACGAAATTTCAATATCAGCGCCATTGGCACGCAGGTTGTTTACTCCTAACTCAAGGGTTTCCACGGCATCGTTGATTTTGACCACCGAAACATCAAACTTTGCTGCAACTTCTTCTTCTTTGAAGTTTTCATTAGGCGTTCCCCAATAAGAAGTGTTGGTGTAAAATATGATGGTCCATTTTTCTTTGTTAGGGATGGTATAAAGGGCATAGGTACCTTTCAACAGTTTGCTGCCGGCAGGACCAACCATAGCATCGTCGCCGAAAGTTATTTTGGTAGAAGCATTAGCGCCCGTACGCCACATTTCACCAAAACGGACGAGATCGCCAAATACTTTTCGTCCTTTAGCACTAGGACGGGAATACTCAACGTCTACTTTCGACAGACCTACTTCCTGAGAGATTTTCGCTGTTGGGCTGGGTGCGGGTGTTTTGAGTTGTGCTTGAGCGATGGTAGTACCAAGCATTAAAAATGCCAATAAATAAAGCGTTTTTTTCATGGAAATGTGTAATGTGAATGAAACTTTTGTGATTTGCAGAATAGAAAATGGCATTAAACAACAGGCAAATATTCGAAAAGTTGTCCAATAAATAGTTAACGGCCGCAAAATTATCTTGTCAGGCAACCTTTCTTTCCGGATTGCGTCTTTCCCGTGTCCGGGAAAATGAGGTATGCTGAATCGTGGTTTTTTTAAACAATATTCCCTGGTTTTTTTATTCCTCTAAAAGTCTTTCCCGAACAACAGCGACATTTTCAGTGTTTTATACGAAATTTGTCCTTTGAAAAATATTCATCAGGAAACGAGCACTATGCAACGAGATAATTATTCACTGCTGATTGAAAAATTAGACGGATTCATCCGCAAATTTTATATTAATCACCTCCTTCGGGGTGCTCTTTATACTGTTGGAACAGTTTTAGGGTTGTTCATCGTTCTGAACGTACTGGAGTATTATTTTTATTTCCCTACAGGCGTCCGTACTGGTATGTTTTGGGGATTCGCAGGAGTATCTACCGTGGCCGTGTGGAACTGGATTGCGGTTCCTTTGCTTCATTATTTTCACTTAGGCAAAACCATCAGCCGGGAACAGGCGGCGACAATCATAGGTCAACATTTTGCGAACGTTAAAGATAAATTGCTGAATATCCTTCAGTTGCGCGATCAAAGCAATAATGCTATCTATGCTGAACTGATTAACGCCAGTATTAATCAAAAAAGTGAAGAAATCAAATTAGTGCCCTTTCAGGCTGCCATTGACCTTGGCAACAACCGCCGTCATTTGCGCTGGGTTTTGCCACCATTGGCTCTTTTGTTGTTTCTGATGCAATGTGCACCAGGTATTATTCGGGAAGGTTCCAAGCGCCTTTGGAACAATAGTGTGGTTTTTGAGCGCCCCGCTCCTTTCCAATTTATGGTTAATCCAGACAGCCTTCATGCTGTACAGTTTGCCGATTTTTTACTAAAAGTAAAAGTGGAAGGACAATCATTACCCAATGAAGTATTCATTGATCTGGGAAAAGTGCAATATCGCCTTACGAAGGATGCTGCAAATGAATTTTCGTATAAATTCTCTAATATCCAGGAAAATACCGGCTTCAAATTGTTCGGTGGTGGTGTGGAAAGTCGTGAAATGACCCTCGAAGTACTCCGTAAACCAAGTATTACATCGTTCGATGTGAAACTGAATTTTCCGGCTTATATTGGTCGCCAGAATGAAGAGTTGCCCAATATAGGCGATCTTCAGGTGCCGCAGGGCACCCAGATCAACTGGGTCTTTAATGCAAAAAGTACAGAACAAATGAACTTGCGTTTTGGTGGGGAAAATCCGTCCGCAGCCAAACGATTCGACGATAACCTGTTTGCATTTAACCGGCGCGCATTAAAAGACGAAGTATATAAAATATTCATTTCCAATGCCTATTTGCCCAATGCCGATTCTGTTGCTTACACCATCACCGTAATTCCCGATCTCGCTCCACAAATTAGTGTGGAAGAATTTAAAGATAGTACTAACCGCAAACAGATTTTTTTCGCAGGTGACGCCTCTGATGATTACGGGTTGCTCAATCTCACGTTTAATTATCAGCTGAAAAAAGCAAAAGGTGGTCAGCAGCCGATGAATACGGTAAAAGTGGAGAAAACAGCAGGCAAACAGGCTGCTTACCAATACGCATGGGATATTTCAGAAATGCCGCTGGAAGCTGGCGACGAATTGAATTACTATTTCGAAGTATTCGATAATGATGGGGTCAATGGCTCTAAAAGTGCACGTACCCAGGTCATGCAATACCGCGTTCCATCGCTCACAGAATACCGGGAGGAGCAGGCTTCCAACAGCGAAGAACTCAAGAAAAATCTCGAAAAAGCACTGAAGGAAAGCATGAAGGTGCAGGAGGATATGAAAAAACTGCGCGAAAAAGTGCTGCAGAAAAAAGAATTGGACTGGCAGAGCAAGAAAGAGTTGGAGCGACTGATGAACCGCCAACAGCAACTGATGCAGGAGATCGAACAAGCGAAAAAGAGTTTCGACGAAAATCGCGATCAGCAGAAAGAAATGAACCAGAATAAAAGTGAGGAAATTCTGCAAAAACAGGAAAAACTCGAAAAAATGTTTGAGGAGACGATGAATGACGAAATGAAGAAACTCATGGAGGATATTCAGAAGATGATGGAGGAGATGAATAAAGACCAGGCACTCGAAAAAATGGAGGAAATGCAACTCTCCAATGAGGAGGTCAATAAAGAACTCGACCGCCTGCAGGAATTGTACAAACAATTAGAGGTGGAGCAAAAACTGGAGGAGCAAATCAGCCGCCTCGAAGAATTAGCTAAAGAGCAGGATAAACTGGCCGAAGAAACAGAAAAAAATGGAAAGGATCAAAAAGAACTGGAAAAGAAGCAGGATGAACTGAATAAAGAGATGAAGGATATTGCCAAAGAACAGGAAGACCTCGAAAAGAAAAATGAAGAACTGGAGCGGAAGCAAAAAATTGAGGAGATGAAGGAGGACATGAAGGACGCGAAAAAAGATATGGAAGATGCCAAAGAGGATATGGAAAAAGGTGGTGATAGCAAAAGTGAAAGCGAAAAGTCGGAGCAGAATAAAAAGGCCAGTAAAAAACAGAAAAAGGCGGCGAACAAGATGAAGAACATGGCCAATAAAATGAAGTCCAATAAGAAGGGGGGAGATATGGAGCAAATGGAAGAGGATCTTGCCACTATTCGCCAGTTGCTGGAAAATTTAGTCGGATTGTCCTTCGGACAGGAACAAACCATGAAAGAAATTACGACGGTCAACCCTGCCGCGCCCCGCTATGTGCAGTTGACGCAGCAACAGTATCGGATCAAAGACGATTTCAGGCTTGTGGAAGACAGCTTGCAAGCCCTGGCCAAACGGCAGTTTGCCATCGAAGGCGTTATCACTGAAAAAGTAACTGATATTAAGGCTTCGATGAAGAGTACTCTTGCCGAACTGGAAGAACGCAATACGCCGGTTGCCAATGGCCACCAGCAATTCACCATGAAAAGTCTCAATGACTTGGCTCTTTTGCTCGCCGAAGCCATGAGTAATATGCAGCAACAAATGGCCAGTGGCATGCCCGGCCAACAATCCTGTCAGAAACCAGGTGGCAGCGGACAAGGTAAAGGGCGCAAACCTTCCGATAAAATTTCAAAAGGCCAGGGCGAACTAGGCGAAAGCCTTGAAAAAATGAAGGGCCGTATGAAAGATGGTATGGTGCCCAGCAAAGAATTCGCTCAAATGGCCGCCCGCCAGGCCGCGCTCCGCAATGCGTTGCGCGATATGCAAAAACAAAAACAAGAGCAAGGAAAAGGCAGTAAAGCGCTCGAAGAGATCATGAATAATATGAATGATGTCGAAACGGATCTCGTGAACAAGCGCCTTACCAATGAAACCCTTAAGCGCCAGCAACAAATTATGACCCGCCTCCTCGAAGAGGACCGCGCCGAGCGGCAGCAGGAGGAAGACGAAAAGCGGGAGGCGCAGACGGCCCAGCAGCAACAGCCTAAAATGCCGCCCGCACTCGAGGAATACCTGAAAAAACGCCGCGCCGAAGCCGATCAATTCCGAACAGTATCTCCCGCGCTCAAGCCTTATTATAAAGGTTTGGTAGAGGAATATCTCAAAGGAGTACAGTAGCGTT
>JBILHQ010000308.1:0-5559 GCA_044350415.1 Saprospiraceae bacterium
AAATGAACAAAGTCGCTTTGTCGACTGCCGGATTAGGCGATATTTCTGCAAAAAAGTTCGTTTCAGGTGATGTCGAACTGACGATATCACTCAGGATAAATGCAAAACTGCCGGTACATCCTTTATTGTCGGTCACTTGAAGGGTATAATTACCAGCTGGGGCATTCACCAAATCCTCCAGTGTGGAAAATAGCGCCCCGTTCTGCAACCAAACATAAGTATAAACACTGCTGCCTCCCGACACATCCACCAATACGGCACCATTGGCCTGGCCTGATATTGGATAGACCACCGCAACGGGTGTCGCAGCAATAATTTCAGGCGCAAAAAGGGTATCGGAAATAATATCCGCACAGGCATTGCTATCGATAACTGTGACGGTATAAATGCCTGCCGGAAGACCGGTGGCAGATGCAGTTGTTTGGCCGGTAGACCAGGAATATTCAAATGGGGCAGCACCACCAGTAATGATGGCATTCAGCGCACCATCGGCTACATTATGGCAGGCAGGGGAGGACGGGACAAGGGCTGCGGATATTTCACACTGTACGCCTTCACAATTTTTGGCAATACCCGCATAAGACTGCTCACAGCCCAGGGCATCGGTAACGACGATCAGGTAAGATTCGCCCGCCACAACAAGACTTCCGTTTGTAATACCTTGATAATTAATAGGTTGAGTGCCACCGGACAAGTTGATGTCCAGCAATGCTGCACCCTGTCCATTGCATATTTCGAGGACATTCAGGGTTAATGGCTGGAAATCGGGAGGGGAATTTCCATCTAATATTTTTACACAAAGGTCCCCGAAATTTTGAGCCGCTGTGCTGGGTTGCACCCCTATTTGCAAGTAATACGTTTGCCCCGGGTTGAGTGCGCCCAAGGTAATAAATCCATCGCACAGCAATGGGTTTTTGGCGCACCAGACGGATTCCAGGTTATTGCAACTGCCTTTCCACACAGCCGCAATATGGTTGAAAGCAGCTCCGGTATTCAGCCGGACCGAGCCAGAAACCGGAGCGATAAACTGGAACCAGATATCGCGCTCCAACGCCGCCACACAGGGCGGTAAAACACCGGAAAAACCGGCAAATTCATTATTGCTGGCCGTACATTGTCCGCCTAAGTTGAGGTTCAGTGCACTGAAACAGTCATCATTTGCAGTATTGGTAATGGTCTTTTTCAATATTTGTGGACATAGAGTGCCTTCTACACTCGCAAAATTGCCGGAAATCTGTGCGTAGTATGTTTGTCCGGCCACCAGATTTTCCAGATCGAGGTGGTCACCCAAATGGTTGCCGGCGATTTCAGTCAGGTTATTGCAGGTGCCTTGCCATGCCGTGATAATTTCAGAGAAATCGCTGTTGCTGGTAATGCTGAGACGTTCATTGGCCGCCAGAGCGGGTGCAGTGAACTTGTACCATACATCTGCCCGGGCAAGTTCATTGAGTGACGGCAAAGATGGAGAAGTGACACCATTGATATTATTGCCCGCCAAACAGGGCACTCCAACTGCCAACAGTTGCGCCGTAGCACAATCGTCATTCGAAGGAGTAGGGGGAGCCGAAGGAGCCTGGTCAATTTCAACGCACATTTCACCCCGGGTAGTCCCAAAACCACCTTCCTGACCACTAATCCGGATCAGGTACGTTATACCATTTGTGACAGGAAAATAAGCTGTTTCGCCTTCAAAACCATGCTCATCGCGGTTGGTACAATAAACGGTTTGCGGATTTGTACAATCTCCTGTAAATACATTGACTACATCATTAAAAGTGGCATTGGTAGTTAACCGGGCAATGCCTGCAAAATTGGCCTGCCACTGGTACCAAAGTCCAGCTGCTGCCCGACTAGTACAGGTGGCAGGCGGACCATCAAAAAGCGCTGTAAGATTGTTGGCCGCTTTACAATCGGCTCCGGTAGTTAACGGAATTGCATGTGCGCAAATATCATTGGCTTCGCCGCTTCCGGTTACTTTGATATTGTCAAAACCGGCCCACCAACCCCAGGACTTTCCGTCGTCGTATTCAAATACGACGCGCATTTGTTGGGAGCGGTATGCTGAAATATCCAGGACAGAGTGCACATAATCCGGGAAATAAGGACCACCAACGTCAGCATTAGCTTCCCGAACCAAAAATTCTTCTCCATTTCCATGTTGCACATAAACGGCAACCCGCTCTGCATAATATCGCATGATTACATCAAAAGCAACTTCAAAATTGGCATAATCGATGCCGCTGAACCAGGGCGAGTAAAGCCTGACATCGGAGTATGCAGCCGTATCCAGCAGAAAGTCATCGTCAAAAAAAACAAAACAGCTACCGTCCATTGAATTACCGCCATTCAGGGCTTTTCCCTGCGTGATTTTACCAAAATTCCAGTCGAAATTGCCGGTAATAATCTCTGTTTCCCAACCTGCCGGTTTTTCACAACCATTAAAAGTCTCCTTGACCACATTGGTGCCGGCACCGCTACCAGTAATTTTTACATTATCAATTGCGGCCCACCAGGCAAAACCATTTTGGTCATCGTACCGGAAAATAAGGCGTGCTTGCGGTGAATTGGTAAGAAAAGACAAATCGTAGCGGAGTTTGAAAAAATCGGCCATCGTGTCGCCATTTGTCAGGTTCTCATCATATCGTGCGAGTCTTTGCTCTGTCACACCATCTGTTACCCATACCTCAAAAAACTCATTCGCAGGGCCATAATCGCGGTAATGAATATCTGCTTCCAGCATAATGGTACTGTATTGTGAGGCATCAAAAGCGGGGGTAATAAAATCTGCTACAAATGCCGGGGTATTATTTCCTGTGGCATCGTCGTCGATGATCAAGGCACAAGAGCCATCTATACTTTCACCGAGCGCATCAGTATTGGTACAGGTTCCCACGTACCATACAGGATTCTGGTTGCCGGTAAAATGGGCTTCCCAACCTGCCGGAAAGGCGCAGTTATTGAAATCCTCATAAAAAAGGACTTCCTGTGCGGTTAAAGCCGCCGAACCAAAAGCGCAAATAAGGAGGGTGTAAAAAAGCGGACGAACCATGTGCCTGTTCATTTTTGTGAAGGGGAAAGGTAAAACTATTTCCAATAAATTTTGGATTACCGGGTGTCTAAAAAAACTAAAATTGATTAACCTGACCTCCTGCGTATTTTTTTACGGCGAAGTAAAAAAATCTTGCTAACATTGCCTTTGGTTTGAATCAACCTGTATGCTTCGTTTATGCCAGCAAAAAATACTATCTATCAGGATATTGCCGCTTCGGGAATGGCAGTTGTAAATGATCCGCTTCTGCCTTACGTCCCCTCGCCCGAAAAGCCCTGGGATGCGCGCCGTGTGGCACACTTATACCGGCGGCTGGGATTTGGAGCCAGCAACCAGCAGATACAGGCCGGACTTTTGATGTCGCCTTCCGATCTGATTGACCAATTGCTGGATGCCGCTGCTGACCTTGGTCCGCCCGATCCTCCTTATTGGGCAGGTTATACCGCCGCCAATTATCAGGCGGATCCCGATTTGAAATTTGTGAACCGCGATGAACTGCGGTACCAGTGGCTGAATGACATGCTCGATGAGGGTATCAGGGCGAAAATGGCGCTGTTCTGGCATAATCATTTTGTCACCGGACTCAATGTCTATGACTGTAATTCTTATTTATGGGATTATTATTCGTTAATCAATGCGTATGCTTTTGGCAATTTTCGCATTTTTACCCGGGAAATGGGCAAAAACGCGGCTATGCTCGTATACCTGAACGGCAATCAAAATATAGCTACCGAGCCTAATGAGAACTATGCCCGGGAGTTAATGGAACTGTTCACAATGGGGGAGGGGAATGGTTATTCTCAGGCTGATATTGTGGAACTGGCGCGCGCGCTGACTGGTTGGCAGGCACAGATGTATCAATGTACCCCTCCGTTTTTTGAACCCACCCTTCACGATGACACATCAAAAACGATATTTGGACAGTCGGCCAATTTTACATTTACCACTGCGCATAACCTTATTTTTACTGAGCGCGCCGAACAGGTTTCAAGGTATATTACAGGAAAGTTATACAAGCAATTTGTTTACAGAACCATCGATGAACAGGTCATTGAAGGGTTAGCTGCCACGATCAAATCCAGCAACTGGGAATTGCTGCCAGTGATCAAACAATTAGTGAAAAGTGAACATTTTTTTGAAGATGCCTTCATTGGAGCCCAACTCAAAATGCCGCTGGAATCGATGATTCCAATTTTGAAAATGGGTAATTCAAATGCTGATTTGTGGACCGACAATCAGCGTGGTGCCACTTCCTATTGGGCGATGTTACTCGGCCAACAAATTTTTGACCCGCCGAATGTGGCAGGTTGGCCCGGCCACCGCAAATGGATCAATGAAAGTACGTTGGTTGCCCGTTGGGATTATGCCGCAGCAACGGCTTATTGGCTGTCTATCGATGAAACATTGCGGGAAAATCTGCGGTCGATTGCGCAGGATCTCACCAATGACGGTAATGACCCGGTGCTCATCACCAAAGCATTAACTGATTATTTCTTATCTGTTCCTCTGGAACCTGTGTACCAGGCGGCGGCGGTTATTAATTTTAAATCAGGTATTCCTGAAAATTATTATGCCGATGGTTCGTGGAATCTTTATTGGGATGAGGCTCCTTATCAGATTGTAAATTTGTTGTACTACCTGGTTAAATTACCTGAATTTCAACTGACCTGATCGCCACTTTTGCACCGCTTTTTTTTACATTGCTTACTCTTTCACTAACGATATATGCGCAAGCCACATCAACCACCCCGCTCCGGTGCAACTCCCGACAATACCAATGCCCACGAGCAGGAGCACAACTTATGGTCGCGCCGCGATTTTTTGTCGGCAACAGGTATTTTAGGCGCAGGAGCGATGACATTAGGCCATATGGGGATCAGGGCATTCCAGCCAACTCCCCTTATGGCCGCTATGGCCGGTGGCAACAATGAACGTATCCTCGTACTTATTCGGCTATCGGGTGGCAATGATGGATTAAATACCATTATTGAGCGCAATAATCCGTATTATTACAACCTTCGTCCGACCATCAATATGCCGGATAATAATTTGTGGGCGTTGAGTAATGAATACGGTATGCCTCTGAATACCAATGCATTACAACCATTGTGGGAGGAAGGGATGATGAAAGTCATCTTCAATGTGGGATATCCGGAGCCCAATTACAGCCACTTCCGGTCGTATGATATTGTCGCTTCCGCAAGCAATGCGGATGTTGAGGTGAACACTGGCTGGATAGGGCGTTTTTTAGAAAATGAATACGCCGCATTTTTAGAAACCCCACCTACCGTCCCCCCTGCTTTACAAATTGGCGTGGAGTCCAACCTCATCTTCAAATCGAATGCTGCTAATATGGCATTGTCTGTCAATAGCCCGCAGGAGTTCTATCAGATTGCACAGACTGGCCAGTTGTATGATACTTCCACATTGGGCAATACGCCGAAAGAACTGGAATTAGCCTATGTTCGGCAGACCGCTAATGCGGCTTTCCGGTACGCGGAAACGATTAA
>JBILHQ010000135.1:0-17558 GCA_044350415.1 Saprospiraceae bacterium
GGCGACCAACTGATCCACATTAATGTGTGGACGCCCAAAAAAATGACCGACGAGGAAAAGAAAATTTTAGAAAAACTCAAAGAAATGCCCAATTTTAAACCCAACCCAGGCAAGGATGACAAGGGTTTCTTTGATAAGATTCGGGATATATTTGGATAATTAGTCGGTTAGTCCCAGGTCCGTAGCGTTTACCTCAAGAAGAGTGGTTTTTAGAAAGGAACACCTTGCTTGCTATAAGCTACGGACCTGGGACTAACCGACTATTTTATCATTTTTTTAACAAAGCCTTGCAAAATTCAGATAGTGCTGTATCTTTGCGCCCGCTTTCATAAAAAAAGTGTTTTCTTGGCCACGTGACGGAATTGGTAGACGTGCTACTTTGAGGGGGTAGTGTCCTTACGGATGTGCTGGTTCGACTCCAGTCGTGGTCACAAAAAAATGCTCTGGTTTGCTATATGCAACCAGGGCTTTTTTGTTTTAGAAAAGCGCTGTCCAAAGAATCTGGTTGTGCGCTGACGATACACAATAGTGATGAACAAAGAGTAGCGGAAAACAATTGCACCTCATGATTGCTCATTTGTGTTTGATGACTTTTTCGGGATGTGCACCTGATTTTATTATTCATCAATATGGAAGAGTGAATTGCCATGCCCGCCAATCCAGCACCCAATACCGGGTTTCCCAAACAAAGCAGTTAAATTTTACCTGGCTTCAGATATAGTACTCCAACGGGCACCTCCATCTTTGGTATTCAATAAATAGGATTAACCAATTGCCCATCCTTCTTTTTCAGCGATAAAATAAATATCTTTCATATCGGTGACAGGAGTCGTCCAACTCTTCCAATGGAGTGGGTGGTTTTGGGGTAAACAGGTAGTGGTGAGCAATAACAGAAGAACAGGTAGTTGCAGAAATTTGGAAGGTATAAAAAACAATTTAACGCAATGATTTAAGTTATAGAGGATAAAGTATTTTTTCGAGGCAGCAAAAATCAGACGTTTATTCCTATAAATAAAAATGATTTCCATTTTATGAAAGTAAGTAGTGTAATTTTTATTTTTTGTATATTTTATTCCAGCACCCATGCACAATCGCTCTTCGATTCCCTGTACCAACCTCAGGTGGTCGACATCTATTTTCAATCAGGTAAAGCTGATTTAGACGATGCGGCAAAAGCGGCCCTTGATGCGGCGGTTACGCTTTTTAATCAAATTAAAACACCGCATACCACTCGTATCACAGCGCACACCGATTCAGTCGGCAAATCGGACAGGAACGAACAATTGGCCCAAAAACGGGCTCAAATTGTTGTGGAAGGTTTGCAAAATCGTGGAATTCCCACCGAAGGTATTATCGTCACTGCTTACGGCGAACGACAGCCTGCCGCGACCAACAGCACCGAAGACGGCCGCCAGCACAACCGGCGCGCCTCTGTTGAGATTGCCCGAACAATCACTATGGCCACGTACGAAGGAAAAATTACAGATAAGAATACAGGTAAAGGCATCGAAGCGACCTTGTACTTCCGCTCCAAATCGCGCGCCGATTCTGTCAGAACGGACACGACTGGTTTTTATCAGGTGCGCCTGCCCAAGGATACTGTGGTGAAAGTCGATGTAGTGGCTAAAGGTTATCTATTTGGTAATCAGGCGTTTAAGGTGCTGGGTAGCCCGGCTTTATATGCCCGGTCCAAATCATCCCCCAATATCGTTTTGGCGCCAGCCAAGGCAGGTGAAAAAGCCGTGGTGCGGAATTTGTTTTTTGTAGGTGATCAGGCAGTACTGCTCAAGGCTTCCGAACCAGAATTACCGAAAGTGGTGAAATTTATGCAGGTGAACCCTGATATTCATATAGAAATTGCCGGACATATTAATTTGCCTTACCAGGATAATGATGCAAGGTTCAAAGCCATGCCCAAAGGCATGACAAAAGCCGAATTTCTGATGGACAAGGAAACCGAACCCAGAAAGGCATTGTCAGAACAACGTGCCCAAACAGTATGTAATTACCTGGTTAAAAATGGTATCTCGGCGTCGAGAATCACTTGTAAAGGCTATAAAAATTACGAAATGCTGTTCCCGCATGCCACATCCCAGGAAGAGCAGGAACAAAATCGGCGGGTGGAGATCCGGGTGGTGGAATGATACTTCAGCTTCGCTCAGTATCCGGTTTTGGCTTCGCTCAGAAAAATTAAAACACAATATAGTTTTGGCTAATAATACCTCCCAACATATTCTCAGCACCTCGGCAAACCTCCTTGGGTTTTGTCTTTTCATTATTACCTCGCTGCATATTTCCAACAAAACAGAAGGTACACTCATCGATGAGTTTACCTCGATTATTGCTTTACTGCTAACGGTTTCGTCTATTTTTTCCTTTATTTCTATCAGAACCAAGAATGCCGATCGGGAGGAAAAGATGGAGCGGATTGCCGATTGTTTTTTCATCATTTCCTTAGTGGGTATATTTATCGTGATTGTGGTGATTATGATTAATTATTTTTCAATGTAGCACTGACTGCTGATTTGGCAGAGTTCCTACTCTCCAATTTGCCCTGTCCAAAACATGTAAAAATGTCCATGGAAATGCCTGTGGTTCTATCTGATATTTGCAACAGATATTTTCAATCAAAACATTTTTCATTATGGAAAACAAACCTGAACAACTCAGTCCCGAAGAGAACCTCCGGGCCGATAGCGAGATCAAATCGCTGCATTTCGAACTCAATTACGGGATGCACCAATCTTTCATCAGTGATAACATTCCGCCGGAATTAGTCAGCCAATGGCTCGATAATGTGACCCGGTTTGAGGAACAATATGCCAATGCAGAGCAAGTTACCATTCACCAACTTATCGGAAAACCGCCGATACGTACAGCGGAATCCCTTGAAAAAAATGAATTGGAGCCCGAAATAAAGCGGCTTAAGGATTTGCTGGAAGCACATTATGTAATGACTGACCGACCGCAGCACCTCCATCCGCTGGATTATTATCACTTTCTCAGCGAAGAATTCATGCAACACCTGATGACCAATTGTTCCGCACCGGGTATGATTCATTTTTTTCCTTATGATGAATTTCACCGCGACGGGCCTGAATTCATCGAGGAGCATGCTGGTGATTTTATACAGGATTTGATGGACTTAACTCGTCCTTTTGAGGGCATCTGGCTAAGCGAACACTTGCGCGACGACCGCAACGAGATCACCAAAGCGGGTGCATTGGAACGTATCCAGGGCTTTCGTGCATCGTGGCGCAAAATCGAACTGGGAGAATTTACACCTGTGAATTTAAACGTGAAGCCAACCGGGACGTATTTTATTTTTCATGCGAAGTGGTACGGAATACCCATCTCCAATGACAAGGAACAGGAGCACCATGAAGGGCTGGGAATCATTCAAATGGCGTTTGAAGAAGGCGATTGGATGGTGCAGGGGGTGAAGATGCCGGGGTTTAAGTTTTGAACAACCTTCTGCCTCGACCACCAGATCGTGTTTATGCCTTAACTTTCATACTGGCGTGAAAAAGTCACCCAGCATTTACGCTGTAAAAACTAGAGTAGCACCACCAAAATTATAGTGGCATTTTTGTAAAACAATAGAATTCGTAGACTTGTTCTGTAATATTGTGACGTGTTGTTATAAAAAACAGACCATTTAAATGGCGCTTACCACCATATTCCCGTACAAAAAAAGTACCGCAAGTGTTAAAGTGAATTTACCTGTGCTGGGCATGAGTTGCGCAGGATGTGCTGTCAGTGTAGAATCTGCGTTGCTGGGAACATCGGGTATTCAGACTGCTGTTGTCAATTTTGCGGCACAAACCGTACAGGTGGAATACGACGATAAAGCGGTCAGTCCGCTGAACATGCAAAAAGCGGTGCAAGCATTTGGTTATGACCTGATTATCGAAACAGATAATGCTTCGGAATTGCAAGCCGAAGCGCAACAAATTTATGCAGCGGAGTTGCGTCGCCGGACTATTGGTGCGATGCTGTTGGCTATTCCCGTCGTTATTATCGGAATGTTCTTCATGGATATGCCTTACGCCAATTGGATCATGTTCGCGTTCTCCTTGCCCGCCCTGGTGTTTTTCGGCCGGGATTTCTTTATCAATGCTTTCCGGCAAGCACGGCACAGAAAAGCCAATATGGATACTTTGGTGGCCATGAGTACTGGCGTGGCCTTTATTTTCAGTACTTTTAATACGATTTATCCCGCGTATTGGCACCAAAGAGGATTGCATCCACATGTTTATTTTGAAGCTTCGGTGGTGATCATCGGCTTTATCCTGCTCGGAAAACTGCTGGAAGAACGCGCAAAAGGACAGACTTCTTCGGCCATCAAAAAACTCATCGGCCTACAACCCAAGACGGTTCAGGTGATCCGCGAAGGCAGGGAACAGACCTTGCCCATCACCGAAGTTCAAATCGGCGACTTGCTGCTGGTACGGCCTGGCGAAAAAATTGCAGTGGATGGCTCCGTGACGGAGGGAAGTTCTTTTGTAGATGAAAGTATGCTGAACGGTGAGCCGTTGCCAGTGGAGAAGCGTGTTAAAGAACCTGTTTTTGCAGGCACGCTGAATCAAAAAGGCAGTTTCCTGTTCCGCGCTGAAAAGGTGGGTGCGCAAACGCTTTTGTCTCAAATTATCCAGACGGTGCAGGAAGCACAGGGTAGCAAAGCACCGGTTCAGCGGCTGGTCGATAAGATTGCAGGCATATTTGTCCCTGCTGTTATGGGTATAGCACTGCTGAGTTTTTTAGTTTGGCTGGTTTTCGGTGGCGAAAATGCCTTTACCCACGCGCTGCTGGCCTTGGTCACTGTATTGGTGATTGCCTGTCCCTGTGCTTTGGGCCTGGCTACACCTACAGCCATCACGGTCGGGGTGGGAAAAGGGGCGGAACACCATATTCTTATTAAAGATGCCGCAAGTTTGGAAACGGCCCACCGGGTCAATGCGGTTGTTTTGGATAAAACCGGCACCATCACTCAGGGCAAGCCAGCGGTAACTGATGCATATTGGCTACTAACTGACCCACAGTACCGCGCCCTGCTTCTTTCGATGGAGAGCCGGTCGGAGCATCCATTGGCAGCTGCTATTGTGCGAAAGATGGAAGAAGAAGGGGGACTTGGCCGGCCACCATTAACGCAGTTTGAAAGTGTCACAGGGCAGGGGGTGCAAGCCATACACGATGGTAGAATTTACCTGGCGGGGAACGAACAATTGCTGAACAATCAGGGCATTGTATTCGCGGATGCTACCAAAGAATGGACGAAGGGGTGGCAGGAAAATGCCCAAACCGTTATTTTTTTTGCCGGAAAAGAAGAGGGTATTATTGCAGTACTCGCCATCGCCGATCCGATTAAACCGACTTCCCGCGATGCAGTAACCAAACTTCAACGTTTGGGTATCGACGTCTATATGCTTACCGGTGACAATCCGCAGACCGCAGCGGCGATCGCCCAACAGGTTGGTATCACCCATTTTCAGTCCCAATCCACGCCTGCCGGCAAAGCTGGATTCGTTCAAAAACTACAAGCAGCAGGAAAAATAGTTGCTATGGTGGGCGACGGCATCAATGACTCACCTGCGCTGGCACAAGCCGATGTGAGTATCGCCATGGGCAAAGGCACGGATATCGCTATGGAAGTCGCCTCTATTACCCTGATGCGTTCTGATTTAACCGATTTACCCAAAGTGTTTCGGCTGTCGCGCAGGACGGTCGCAACGATAAAACAGAACTTATTCTGGGCGTTCATTTACAACCTCATAGGTATTCCCATTGCGGCCGGAGTGCTGTATCCGGCATTCGGTTTTCTGCTCAATCCAATGCTGGCGGGGATTGCCATGGCCTTGAGCTCGGTTTCGGTGGTGACCAATAGCCTTCGGTTGCGCCAATTAAAACTTTGATTGATAATATTTTAAAATTAGAATTATGGAAAAATTAAAATTTAAAACCAATATCAATTGTTCGGGTTGCATTGCCACGTTTACGCCTTTTATCCAGGGTAAAGCAGGTATAAATGCCTGGAATGTGGACACCACCACACCCGATAAGGTGCTGACTGTAGAAGGCGAACTGAGCCAGGAAGAGGTGGTGGCATTAGTAAAGGTGGCTGGTTTTCAAGTGAAGGAAGTTATGACTACTTGATATACTAAGCCAAAAGAGGGCAGGTGCGGTTCGGAAAAGGGTAAATCACATTACCTTTAGGAGGCCGTGTGCCTTTTTCTGGCCTCCGGGACTTACCTGAGTGAGGTTATTCGTTTATTAATATTTATTTTTCACAATGAAAATCAACCTGTTACAAATTGTATTGCTCATTTTCTCCTTCAATACCACTGCCCAAACCACCGTTCAATGGACAGATTCCATCGAAGTGGTCAGTACTGCTGCATCCATCACAGCACCCCGGATTACTCTTTTACCAGATGGGGTTCCCCTGGTGATGTGGGGCGAAAGTGGCAACGGTATTGCCTCAAAAATCTTTTGCTCCAGATTGGAAGGCGGCGTATTCAGCCCTCCGGTAAGTGTGGTTCAAAACACGCCTGATCCACAACTTTTTGGTTTCGGCGGCTATGATGTGGCAGTCTCCGGCGGTCAGGTATTTGTCGTTTTTGAACGGTCCCAACAGGGTATTTTTATGGCAAAGTCCAGCGATAGTGGGTTGACGTTCCATACGCCTGTGGTGGTACAAGGCCCTGAACCGGATAGTTATGCTACACTTTCGTCGGTGGTAGTGGATGGTACAGGCAATCCGGTTGTCAGTTATATAATGGAACAAAATGGCGGCGCAAATTACCGGGTGCGGCGCTCTGCAGATGGTGGTATTTCTTTCGATGGACCTGTGATCGCGAACACACCCGCACCGGGCGGCGGCGTATGCGAATGCTGCACTTCCGATATGATCGCTTCGGGCGATTCACTTTGGATACTCTTTCGCAACAACAACCAGAATATTCGCGATATTTGGGTGAGTCGCTCCACAGATTTGTCGGCGACATTTGACACCGCCACTGATCTGGATGCCACCGACTGGCAAATCAACGCCTGTCCCATCAGTGGACCACGGATGGCGCGTTCGGGCGACACACTTCTGGCGGTTTGGATGAGTGGGGCCAGTGGGACAGGACACGTTTACCTCAATTCTTTGCATACGGGCACCATGCAGGCGGGACAACCAATAGATTTTTCTACGGGAACCGGACTGCTGAGTGTGCAGTCGACACCAGATATTACCGCCTCCGGTGACACAGTAGGTGTTGTTTATGTGAAAAAAGCAAAAGAAATTGCTTTCCATTTTTCTACCAAAGGCACTGCCGGATTGATTGACCAGAACATGGTAATTGCGCAGACGGGACATGTATTCAGGTATCCATCCCTTGCTTTTTGCGATGGTGTTTTCCATTTGGTTTATGTAGATGCTACTGATGGAGCAATGATTTACCGGCAAGGTAAATTGGTGCAGACCAGTCCAACCCGGGAGCATTTTGTTAATAAAAATATTTTGATATATCCCAATCCTGCTGATGGTTTTCTTACTATCCAAACCAGGAATCGCCCCATTACCACTTTTTCTTTAACCGATACACAGGGGAAAACGGTGTATTCGTCAAGTGCTACCGAACCACTTGGTAATCCTGTGTCTATTGATCTGAAAAACTGTATTCCGGGGGTATATTTTATTCATTACGAAATGCCGGAGGGGGATGGCTGGGAGAAGATCATTAAAAATGATTGAAAGGGTAAATATTGAAATGGATCAGCCCTTTTGGTGACAAGCGTTTTCGACCAGCCTTAGCCAAATCCCGGTATTTTTGTCATCGGAGACGGATTTGTGATATTTCATGCGCGGGGGAAATAGGAGCGGGTACTCAAACAAGAACATTCCTGATCTTTGGATGTTTATCTTTGCCACTTATTTTATCCACAATTACATGAACAAAGCATCCCTCATCGTCAAAGAAGTCCCCGACAACCGGACGATCACCCCGCATATCCTGCCCATTTATGCCACTTCTTCTTTTGCCTTCGACAATATGGACCAGGGCATTGAGGTATTCAAAAATATCGAAAGCGGACATGCCTACAGTCGGTATGCCAATCCAACAGTCGATACTGTGGCCAAAAAAATTGCCTTGCTTGAAACCCACGGACTCCATATGGAAGCAGAGGCCGTAATGACCTCTTCCGGAATGTCGGCTATTTCCACCCTTTTGCTGGGGCTGTTAAAATCGGGCGATCAGGTACTTACACAGGGCAATCTTTATGGCGGCACCACAGAACTGTTGAAAGCCGTCATCGAACCATTGGGTGTAGGGATTATTTTTACAGACCTGAAAGATCACGCAGCTGTTGCTACGGCTTTGCGCGACAATCCTGCTATTAAATTGCTGTATTGCGAAACACCAGCCAATCCGACCATGGCCTGTGTGGATATAGCCGCATTATCAGAAATGGCTCATGCTCATGGCGTTTTGTGCGCCATTGATAATACTTTTCCTTCGCCTTATTTACAACAGCCATTTGCTTTTGGCGTCGATTTTATTGTTCATTCCACCACCAAATATATCAATGGTCACGGCAATAGTATCGCCGGCATTATTGTTGGCCGCGATCACTCGCTTATGCGCAAGCAGGTGTGGCGCGCGATGAAATTGGTGGGCACCAACTGTTCGCCATTTGAGGCATGGTTGACGAACAATGGTATCAAAACCCTCGCGTTGCGGATGGACCAGCACTGCTCGAACGCCTTGACATTAGCGGAATATTTTGAAGGCCACCCTGCTGTAGAACGGGTGAATTACCCGGGTTTGCCTTCGCATCCCGACCATTTGTTGTCAAAAAAGCAGATGCCGCGCGGTGCTGGTGGCATGTTAAGTTTTGAACTTAAAGGCGGTTTTGATGCTAGCCTGGCCTGTATGAACCGCATCCGTTTTTGTTCTTTGGCACCTACGTTGGGCGACGTGGATACCCTCATTTTACACCCGGCTTCATCCTCGCATTTGCATGTGGCGAAGGACATTCGTGAGCAAAACGGCATCACTGACGGTATGATCCGCGTTTCTGTCGGCATTGAACATATCGATGATATTATCGCCGATTTTGAGCAGGCGATTGGATAGTTGTAGTACCTTTAGCCTCTAATTCCCCCAATTTATCAAAATCAAAATATCTCAACATCCATTATGGCATTTATCAAATCAATTTCCGGGTTTCGTGGTACGATAGGGGGGCTGCCCGGCGACAATCTTACTCCTGTAGATATAGTGGCAGCAGCAGCGGCGTTCGGGCAATGGGTATTAGACACTACAGGGAATCCTAAAATTGTAATCGGGCGCGATGGCCGTATTTCTGGCGAAATTGTTAGCGCTTTAGTAATCAATACTTTACGGGCAATGGGCTTATCGGTGGTAGATCTGGGTCTGAGTACTACGCCGACGGTGGAAATCGCAGTACCATTAGAAGCGGCAGGTGGCGGTATTGTCCTCACTGCCAGCCATAATCCCAAAGAATGGAATGCACTTAAACTGCTGAATCATAAAGGTGAGTTTATCAGTGGAGCCGATGGTAAAGTGATTCTCGAATTGGCGGCTTCCGGTGCCATGAATTTTGCCACCGTCGACCACCTGGGCACCTATAAACAGGACGATACTTATATCGCCAAACATATTCAGATGATTCTCGACCTTCCGCTGGTGGACGTGGAAGCAATACGCGCAAAAAAATACAGAATAATGGTCGATACCATTAACTCCACAGGTGCTATTTCTGTGCCGCCTCTGCTGGAGGCTTTGGGATGTACTGTATTGTTGATCAATGGTGAAATAAATGGTCGATTTATTCATAATCCTGAACCATTGCGCGAAAATTTAGGGCAATTGTGTGGTGAAGTCGTGCAGCATCGTGCACATTTGGGCATTGCTGTGGATCCCGATGTAGATCGTCTTGTTTTTGTTTGTGAAGACGGTGAGTTGTTTGGTGAAGAGTATACGCTGGTGGCAATAGCAGATTATGTACTGGGAAAAAGACCAGGAAATACAGTTTCCAATTTATCCAGCAGCCGTGCTTTACGCGATGTTACCGTCAAGCACAACGGCGAATATTTTGCCGCCGCAGTAGGGGAGGTGCATGTGGTGGAAAAAATGAAAGCGGTAAACGCCGTAATTGGAGGAGAGGGCAATGGCGGCGTGATTTTGCCGGAATTGCATTACGGCCGCGATGCGCTGGTAGGAATTGCCTTGTTTTTGAGCCATTTAGCGCTTTGTGGCAAACAGATAACCACGCTGCGCAGAACATATCCGGAATACATCATGGCGAAAAGTAAAATAGAACAATCGCCTGAAATTCAATTAGATAAAGTGTTTGAAACACTTAGTCATAAATACAGAAACGAAAAAATTAACAGGGAGGACGGACTGAAAATTGATTTTGAAGACGGTTGGGTGCATCTGCGCCCCTCCAATACGGAGCCGATCATTCGGATCTATTCAGAAAGTACATCGTCGGTGGTGGCTAATAATTTAGCCAAAAAAATCATCAGCGATATCATGGACCTCCGCGAACGCAATTGAAGCCTTAATAACATTATGCAAAGAGTTTATTTCGATAACGCAGCCACTACCCCCATTTCGGAAGAAGTGGTTCAGGCCATGATTCCTGTCCTCCGGGAACAATTCGGCAATCCATCCAGTATCCATGCGGAAGGCCGGGGTGTGCGTTCGATTATCGAAAGCGCCCGCAAAATCGTGGCACAAGCGATCTCTGCCAGTACCGGAGAAATCTTTTTTACCTCCGGCGGAACAGAAAGTAATAATATGGCTATTAAATGCGCCGTGCGCGACCTTGGTGTTCAACGCATCATCAGCAGCCCAACGGAACACCATTGCGGATTGCATGCCATTGAATCGGTAGAAAAATATAATGGTGTGGAAGTGGTGTGGCTGCCGGTAAATCCAATGGGCCGAATTAATTACGATGATCTGGAAACGGCTTTGAGCAACAGCGATGGGAAAAAGACCCTCGTCTCGCTTATGCATGCCAATAATGAAGTCGGTACCATGATTGATTTGGACCGTGTGGCGGCGCTCTGTGCGCAATACAGCGCCTTTTTCCATTCCGATACAGTGCAATCGGTCGGGCATTTCCCATTGAATGTGCAGGAGACAAAAGTCCACTTGCTTTCGGGGGCTGCCCATAAACTCCACGGACCAAAAGGTGTAGGGTTCATTTATATCGACGGTACATTACCTGTCAAACCTTTTATTGACGGGGGAGCACAGGAGCGCAATATGCGTGGCGGTACCGAAAATGTTTATGGAATTGTGGGGTTAGCGAAGGCACTTGAATTAGCTACCAAAGATGTAGGCAGCCGTTCCGAACATATTAAATCTGTGCGTACTTACCTTAAAAAACGCCTGGACGAAACCTTCGACGATATTCAGTATAATGGTGACGTGGATGGTGATAGCCTGTATACCGTACTGAGTGTGTCTTTTCCTCCTAATTCCCGCAATGAAATGTTCCTTTTCAGCATGGACATTGCCGGTATTAGTGTTTCAGGAGGAAGTGCCTGTTCCAGTGGTGCTGAAAAAGGCAGTCACGTGCTCGAAGCGATCAAAGCCGACCCAGACCGGAAAAGTATCCGTTTCTCTTTCTCTCATTACAATACCCTGGAAGAAGTGGATTTTGTAGTGGAAAAACTGAAGGCCATCGTGCCAGTCAAAGAGGTGGCCTATCATTAATTAATTGTAAATTGTACTCCGACTCCGTTCAGTTACAATCGTAAATAGAATAATTCGTAAATCGCAAATATATATGTCAGACCACCACAACAACACTTTCGATCATACCAAAGTGATCAAATCGGCCCGGGAAGACCGGTACCAGCATCATGATTATTACGGAATTGATGATCTGCTTACCGACGAACACAAGCTCGCCCGCGATGCCGTTCGGGATTGGGTAAAAGCAGAAGTCAGTCCTATTATTGAATATTATTCCGACAAAGCACAGTGCCCAACACACCTGTTTAAAGGCCTTGCCGAAATTGGCGCCTTCGGACCATCTATCCCAGCGGAATACGGCGGTGGCGGTATGGACGAAATCGCTTATGGCATCATTATGCAGGAATTGGAGCGGGGAGACTCTGGTATCCGTTCTATGGCATCTGTTCAGGGTTCGCTTGTCATGTACCCAATTTATAAATTCGGTTCAGAAGAACAGCGTCGCCATTACCTGCCCAAACTCGCTTCCGGTGAATTCATCGGTTGCTTCGGTCTCACCGAACCCGATCACGGCTCCGATCCGGGTGGTATGGTCACCAACGTCAAAGACGATGGTGATGCCTATATCCTCAATGGCGCTAAAATGTGGATCACCAATTCTCCGGTGGCCGATATTGCAGTAGTATGGGCCAAAAGAGAAGACGGCAAAATCATCGGCCTGATCGTGGAAAAAGGCATGAAAGGATTCACTGCCCCTGAAATCCACGGCAAGTGGTCACTTCGCGCCAGTATCACCGGCGAATTGGTGTTTGAAGACGTACGCGTTCCCAAGAAAAATGTACTTCCGGGTGTGGAAGGCCTGAAAGGGCCACTTTCCTGCCTGTCCAAAGCCCGTTATGGTATTGCATGGGGTTCTATGGGCGCTGCGCTCGATTGTTATGATTCCGCGTTGCGGTACTCGCAGGAGCGCATCCAGTTTGGTCGTCCGATCGGCGGTTTCCAGTTGACACAGAAAAAATTGGCTGAAATGATCACCGAGATCACCAAAGCACAGTTATTGTCCTGGCGCTTAGGTACCCTGGCGAATGCCGGAAAAGCCACTCCCGCCCAAATATCCATGGCTAAACGCAACAACGTTAATATGGCCCTCGTCATCGCCCGTGAGGCCCGCCAAATACATGGCGGTATGGGAATTACCAATGAATACCCGGTGATGCGCCACATGATGAACTTAGAAACAGTACTCACTTACGAAGGTACCCACGATATCCACCTGCTGATTACGGGGATGGATATTACAGGGTTGAATGCGTTTGTTTAATTGACGATTGATCCGATTTACGATTTACCATTTGCTTGTATTAATCGTAAATCGTAAATCGAATCAATCGTAATTTTTTATCTGATTATGAAAGTCGCCCTCATCCAAACCTCCCTTCTTTGGGAGCAACCCGAAGCCAATCGCAGTATGCTGGGGGAGAAGATGATTCCACTGGCAGGACGGACAGATATTATCGTGCTACCGGAAATGTTTCCTACCGGCTTTTCCATGAATGCGGAGCAACTGGCGGAAGCGCCCGACGGACCGACATTTCAGTGGATGCGGGAACAGGCAAAAAGTACTGGCGCGGTGGTGACCGGAAGTTTTATTTGCCGCGAAAAAGACCGCTTTACCAACCGGCTTTTATGGGTGCAGCCCGATGGGGAAACTGTCTTTTATGATAAAAAACACTTATTTTCTTTAGCGGGAGAGCACGAAGTTTTTTCCCCGGGCGCTACTCACCTGACGGTTATCTGGAAAGGGTTTCGGATTCGACCCCTGATCTGCTATGATCTTCGTTTTCCGGTATGGGCACGACAGCCTGTTGCTCCTGAAGAACGGTATGATTTACTCCTGTATGTGGCCAACTGGCCGCAACGGCGTGTTCACCATTGGAAAGCCTTGTTGGTTGCCAGAGCAATTGAAAATCAATGCTTTACAGTGGGTTTAAATATAGTTGGGACCGATGGAGCAGGGCTGGAATACACTGGCGATTCGATGATTACAGATTTTTTCGGGCATGTTTTGTCCACAGGTTCGATGACCGAACAAACCTTAATTACTGATTTGGATTTAGCCAAATTGCAGGCTTATCGCACCCAGTTTCCCTTCCTGGATGATGCCGATAATTTTTGTTGGCACTGATTTTTTTTCATTTTTTTTCATTTTGTTATGAAAAGTGAAAAATCTTATTCTATCTTTGTCATGACTTCAGCCTGAAAGTATCCAGGTTTTTTAATCCTTATTATTGCGACGGTTACATTTTACCATGAACATTTCCGCCAGTACAAAGAAGTCTTTTGTCGCAATACCCATGTATTTAATGCAACTACATCGCCAAAGGGCGGTGATTTATTTATTCACCAAACTAAGTACCTATGTCTAACGCTGACTCGTGTAGTACGAGCCCTTTAACGTGGCTTTTTTCTTTCAAAATCATATTCGTTCTTTCTATTATTTCTTGTATGTCATTTACAACCTTCAACAAACCTGTTGAAGTTGGAAATACCTACTCTTACGAAAACCGCACATCGGACATGAAAGTCCTGCAGTTGCGCGAATGGGTCACAGGTTACGCCCAAAATTTTACCGGACTTCGCTATCGTTATGCAGGTCGCAGCCCTAAAACAGGGTTTGATTGCTCCGGTTTCACCAGTTACATCTTAGGAGAATTTGATCTTAAAGCATCCTGTTCCTCCGCTACGCAGTCCACACAAGGCCAACGTATTTCTCTTGATGAAGTACTTCCCGGTGATTTAGTGTTTTTTGGCAGTAAATCTCATATTCAACACGTTGCGATGGTCGTCGAATGTTCCGCAGAAGGTATCATTTGTGTACACAGTACCTGTAGTCGCGGTGTAGTAGTAGAAAATATCAGCACTTCTAAATATTGGAAACCCCGTATTCTTTTCGCCCGTGATATCATCACCGGACAAAAGAAAACCTGCAGCGAAATCGCTGAGGTGAGCGTGGAAAAAGAAGACTGCAAGGAATAGACTTTTTGCAGTTGCAAAAAGTCTATTATATCGTCAATACAAAACGAACTATGTGAAATAGGGCTGGAGCTGCAAAGTTTCAGCCTTTTTTTTGTGCTTGTGGCAAAGATTGGGGCGGTCTAATTATAAGGTCGATCACAACGGCTAAATGGCCACCAAAACCAGAATTTTGTATGGACAAAATGGAAACCCTGTTGCACCTGAGCCAGCACAACGTTTGTGTATGGCACGGGGTTTACGCTGTTTTTGTAGTGAGGCGGAGACTTGACAGAAATTTATGTTAAAGTTTTTTTTAATGAAAAAATCTTAGGCATTAAGTTATTATATTTGCATTATTCTTTCACAGTGGCGTTGTTATAGTCACCGCGAAGTGGTTTTGTAAAATGATCGGTTTTCATCAGTTCCGTTGACAAGGCGTAAAACGCAGGCGATGCAGCGCATCGGCGAGGCTTTACAACGCAGTCAGCGGGGCGGAGGGAAACCGAGCAATTACAAAACCACTTCGCGGTGGCTATAGTTGATTAACAACTGATAAAACAACTTTACCCAAACAATTCTTGTGATGAAAAAGCAAATTATTCGCTTTTCCGAGGATAAAGCCATTATTATTCAGCACTAATTTTCTTCTTCTCACCATGTTGCCGGGCTTGAAGTACGAGCCCGGCAACTGCTATTTGTATACCTGAATTCAAGTATTCTATACTTTTAGTAATATTTTTTCTCCCTTTTCTAATTTTTTCTCAAAAGAATGATTATAATTGACTGGATGGGATTTATTACAACCCGTCTAATTTTATAATTAATTTTGAAAATATTACTCCTAATATTTATGAAGTTAATACAGAAATGTTTTTCGAACATACTTTTAGTGCCATTTCTGATTCAATAGGCACCCCAAATAATATTGTAATGTCTAATGGATGCAAAATTAAGTTTAAAAAAAAACAGTGATTTTGAATATGTTAGTTCTGGGGGTTATATGTGTGAAATTGATTCCTCGATGAATTTATTTGAAGGTACCCTTCCCTTACCTGAGGCTGTATTCCGGTATGCTGTTGAAGATACTTTATCACCATATTCAGTCACGTTTACTGATGCTTCTTCTTACGAACCAACCGCCTGGCACTGGCAGTTTGGTGATGGAGCTGTGAGCCAGGATACCAATCCGGTGCATACTTACCCGGCCCCGGGAACTTATCAGGTATGTATGGTCGTGAGCAATGTATATTTGGCAGACACGTTGTGTCGTGATGTGAGGGTGGGTACTGTCGATGTACATGATCTACCGGTTTTACCGTTGGTGACGGTGCGGCCTAATCCGTTTTCAGATTATCTTCAGGTCTCACTTCCTGCATAAATTCCTGGGATATCTCCGTGGTTTGGGTTAGATGATTTGTATGGTCGGCCGGTCTATTCCGGTTTTTTGCGCGAATTTAATAGCATGATTCCTGTATCCCGCTTAAGGCCGGGCATGTATATGTGGCATATCTGGTGGGGCAGCAAGTTGGAACAGAGCGGGAAAGTGGTGAAAGTGGAGTAAGGGGTTGTTGGGGTGGGAGGCGATCCAAACTGCTTTTTTGATCTCCCGCTTTTTTAATCCTGATTCATAGGCACATCCCCCAACAAAAAAGTATTTTTGCCGCCATTATGCAACTCAACACCCGCCTGATCCCTTTTGTCATTACCGCCATCATTGAACTGATCGGTGAAATGACCGGTAATATGACCTTTATTGGTATAACCAAGCCCTTATTAATGCCCGCATTGGCACTGTGGTGGTATTATTCTACTGCCGATAATCAGATGCGCTGGCGCTGGACAGTAATGAGTGCGCTGCTTTTTTCCACAGCCGGAGATATCCTTTTGATGAAATCTGGGGAGAATGCCTCTTTCTTCCTGTTGGGCCTTTCCGCTTTTTTGGCAGCACACCTGATGTATATTCGCACCTATCTGCTGATAGTCAATGGTCGCAGGGGCTTTTTGCAGCAATATCCCTGGGCAATTGGGGTATTTGGCCTTTACCTGGGAGGGTTGCTTTTCTGGTTATGGGACGGAATACCACTAGCTATGAAAGGGCCCGTTGCCATTTACGCCTTAATTATTACAGTGATGGCAGCACTGGCACTTCACCTGCGAGGACTACTTACCTCCCGCAGCGCCAACTGGTTGTTCCTCGGCGCCGTATTATTTGTACTTTCCGATAGCCTTATTGCGGTCAATAAGTTTGGTGGTGCTTTCCCCGATGCCCGCGTAGCGATTAT
The DNA here is from genome assembly GCA_044350415.1 of Saprospiraceae bacterium. GTDB lineage: Bacteria > Bacteroidota > Bacteroidia > Chitinophagales > Saprospiraceae > M3007. Next base: position 17,024 of record JBILHQ010000135.1, read on the forward strand.
GGGAACCTATATTTTCGGACAGTATGCGATTGTCAAGGGATTAGTTAGTTAGTCCTTTTGGTCCCAGGTCAGTTGGTCCCAAGTCCCAGGTCCGTAGAGTGTACCGCAAGCCTTCTGATTGTAGCGAATGGCCGCCCTGTTGGAGGAACACCTTTCGGACCGGGGACGAACCATAACGTTGCCCACAATCAGGTTGGGTATAACAATAGAACGCCCTACTTGGGGAACACCCTACGGACCTGGGACTAACGGACCTGGGACCTGGGATTACAATATTTTTATTCTTTATTTTGATTTTTTTTGGATAATTCCTGCCTATTAACGTACCTTTGCGTTCGCTTTTGACAAAGAGGGTTTTTTATTCCTTCTTTTCAATTGATTTTCAAAGAGTTACAATAAATTTAATAAGTTAAGCAGGTATGCCAACTATTAATCAACTGGTACGCAATAGTCGCGAGAAAGTAGAACTGAAGAGTAAAAGTCGCGCGTTAGACTCATGTCCACAGCGTCGTGGTGTATGCACCCGTGTATACAC
>JBILHQ010000004.1:0-63135 GCA_044350415.1 Saprospiraceae bacterium
GACGGCTAAACTGTCCTCCATGACTACCGATTTGACAACAACCTTATTCCCACGGTAAAACACATGTGGCCCATCAGTACTGGCTTTGCTATAATCGCTTATCACTGCCATATCTGAAGGGATATGGTGAGCAGTGCAGGCAAGCCCAATTAAGGTGCCTGTGATAAGCAAGAACATATTTTTGTAAACCAGCATACTTTTATCCGGGTACTTACCCTTTCAACCTGTTGTTGTCATCGGGAAAAACCGCGATCGGCTTGAACGTCTTTGCTTCTTCCGAACTCATATATGCATACGAAATAATGATCACTACGTCACCCACCTGCACTAACCTTGCCGCTGCACCATTGAGGCAAATTACGCCACTGTCGCGTTCACCGCGGATAACATAGGTCTCGAGGCGGGCACCGTTATTATTATTCACGATTTGGACTTTTTCGCCCTCCAGAATATTAGCTGCTTCCAGCAACGCTTCGTCAATGGTAATACTACCGATATAGTTAAGATCGGCCTGCGTGACTTTGACCCGGTGAATTTTACTTTTAAATACTTGAAGTAGCATATTTATATTTATTGATGCTGATTAACCAGTGGCCTGTCAAGTCTTAATTACAGAGTTGGAGCAGACCATTTTTTTGTCTAATCAGGCTCGGGAAGGGCAAAATACGGGACATTTTAACCGACGAACAGCGGAATCGGACAGAAAAAGAAGCGATCTAACCCTTCAACTAAGATTTGACAGACCACCAGGAACGGGTGAATAAAACCGATCACTATACCGTTCAGAAGAATTTTTGGCCATTTTTAGCCATTTTCCGCAGTAAAAAACAGCAGCGGTACCGATCTTCGAGGTATTCAACGTACAGTGTATCCAATAAATGGACCACTTCTTCAATACCGATTTCATCGGCCCAAGAGAGCAGTCCTTTGGGATAATTGACACCCTGTGTCATGGCTTTTTCGATATCATCGCGATTGGCCACCCGTAAATAAAGCGTTTCTGCTGCCTCATTGATAAGCATTACGAGTACCCGTTTCAGAATATAATCGCACAAAGCAGCATCGCGGTTGGGCTCCGGAAGTGGTGCAGCACCTTCCCGGTAATCATAAAATCCTCTTCCCGTTTTACGGCCCCAGTAATGTGCATCTTTGAGTCGTTTCTGGGTAAAAGAAGGCTTATAACGGGGATCAAAATAAAATGCCTCAAAAACAGTTTTTGTTACCGTATAGTTGATGTCATTTCCAATAAAATCCATCAATTCGAACGGCCCCATTTTAAACCCACCAAGATCGCGCATGGCGTAATCAATGGTCACTTCGTCGGCTATTCCTTCTTCGAGAATCCGAAGTGATTCGCCATAATATGGCCGTGCCACCCGATTAACGATAAAACCTGGTGTATCTTTGGCAATAACCGTGGTTTTACCCCAACTATTCACCAGTTTTTGTGCCGCTTCCACTACTTCCGGTGCTGTTTGTAATGCCGGAATAATTTCCACCAGCCGCATTACCGGAGCAGGATTAAAAAAGTGAACCCCGATGATTCGTTCCGGGCGCTTCATTTGCGCCCCCATGGCCGAAATGGACAACGAGCTGGTATTGCTGGCCAAAATAGCCGTTTCATCCACCACCGCTTCCATGCTTTTAAACGCAATCTGCTTGTTGTCAATTTCTTCCAAAATGGCTTCAATGACCATGCTGCAATCTCTGAAATCGCTCATATGATCCGTATAACGAATCCGGCTGTTCAATGCATAAGCATCGGCATCGGTCATTTTACCTTTCTCTACCAGAATTTTTAAAATGGCCTGAATCCCTTTATTACATTTATTGAGTGCAGGAGTGAGATGGTCGCAAACCACTACGTTGTGGCCTGCTGCCGCTGCTACTTGTGCAATTCCGCTGCCCATTGAGCCAGCGCCAAGAATACCTATTGTGTCCATCGTGTGTGATCAGCTCAATTTCACGGGAGAGTGTGCTTGAAAAAAGAAGCGCAAAGGTATAGAACAACTAAAGAGTGGATTATGTTTTTTTGCAAAAAAAGGATTAATCTGTTCCAAAAAGAAAAAATCTGTCTCAAGAAGGATTGTGAAATGGTTTTTTTGTGAAAATCCGAGCCTTACATGCACCGTTTCGTCAACCCAAATGCCTATAATATTGTTACCTTTGTGCACCCTGAATAATATATCATTTTGTTCTCCAAAAATAATATTTAAGTGTCTGAATTTCAACTTAATACAATAGAAGAAGCGCTGGCCGACATTCGCCAGGGGAAAGTAATCATCGTAGTGGACGACGAAAATCGTGAAAATGAAGGCGACTTTATTTGTGCTGCAGAGACCGTTACGCCCGAAATTATCAACTTTATGGCTACTCATGGTCGGGGTCTTATCTGCACCCCCATGGAAGAACGTCGCGCTGAAGAAATGGGGCTTCCTCTGATGGTTGGAAGCAATACTGCACTGCACGAAACGGCTTTTACTGTTTCTATCGACCTGATAGGACATGGTTGCTCGACAGGTATTAGTGCTTATGATCGGTCTACGGGTAACCGCTGGCTGACCAATCCAACCGCCAGACCGGGCGATTTTGCGCGTCCAGGCCATATTTTTCCATTGCGTGCCAAAAATGGGGGTGTGCTTCGGCGCACGGGTCATACAGAAGCGGCTGTCGATCTAGCCCGTATGGCAGGATTATACCCCATGGGCGTATTGGTGGAAGTACTGAATGCCGATGGTACCATGGCGCGGTTGCCACAATTGGTTGAAATCGCTAAGGAGCACCAATTGAGTATCATCTCTATCGACGACCTCGTGGCGTACCGGATGCGCACAGAAAGGATGGTGAGAAAGGAATGTACCACCACCATGCAAACAATTTTTGGAGAATTTGAGGCAACGGCCTATGTGGATGCAACGTCAGGTGATAATCATTTGGTACTCAGTAAAGGAAAATGGACCGATACTGAACCTGTATTGGTGCGCGTACATTCCTCGTCTGAGACTGGCGACATCCTTGGAGCGTTGCTCGCCGATTACCATACCCAGATCGCTAAATCATTGCAAATGATCAATGAAGCTGGAAAAGGTGCTTTTGTTTACCTCCGGCAAAATGATAAAAGTGCAACATTGCTGGCTAAAATAACCCAGTATAAATCGCTGAAAGAAGATGGTACCCTTGACAAATTTGATCTAAGCTCTCCCATGGGCAATAAAGATCTTGGCGTCGGTGCTCAAATTCTACGCGATCTGGGTATCAAAAAACTCCGTCTTCTCACTAATCATCCCCGCAAACGCCTCGGTTTGATTGGTTACGGACTGGAAATTGTAGAAAATATTGAACTTTAATCATGACAGTTACGCCGTACAATAAAGCAGAAGGTTCTAAAAAGGAACAAGTTGAACAGATGTTTGACAAAATCGCCCCCAAATACGATCTGCTCAACAGGGTGCTGTCGCTTGGTATTGATGTGTGGTGGCGCAAACGAGCATTGGGATACCTGCGCATGGATGCCCCTGCAACGATCCTGGATGTGGCAACCGGAACCGCCGACGTAGCCATAATGGCTGCCAAAATATTACATCCGAAACAGATTGTTGGTATTGATATATCTCATCAAATGCTGGATTTCGGTCGGGAAAAAATCAAAAAACAAGGCTTACCATCAATCATTTCTTTAGAAACCGGCGATAGTGAGAATCTTCGTTTTGCCGATAATTCCTTTGATGCTGTGACGGTGGCTTTTGGCGTCCGCAATTTTGAAAATTTAGAAAAAGGACTGTCAGAAATGCAGCGTGTTTTGCGTCCAAATGGCAGGGTGGTGATCCTGGAATTCTCCAAACCACATATTTTTCCAGTTAAGCAGCTCTATAATACGTACTTTAAATACGTTTTACCCTTAATCGGACGTTTAACCAGCCGCGACGTGCGAGCCTACACTTACTTGTTTGAAAGTGTGCAGGTTTTTCCCGAAGGCGACCAATTTTTACAAATATTATCCAAAACCGGTTTTCATCAAGCACAATGCGAACGACTCACTATTGGAATATGTTCGATTTACACCGCCATAAAAAAATGAGCCCATTAGTAAAAAAATGCTTCATCTTGTCGTTATTGTTCCTGCTGTCTTTTCAGGCAGTACAGGCACAATACAGCCAGGGTAATTTTAATTTTCTCGATTTCCAGGCCAAACAATACTATTTTGGTATAACACTGGGCTACAACCAGGGAAACTACAGGATTTTTAATTCCAAAAATTTTATCCGTAACGATTCTTTTACCCGAATTGAATCGGTTGGCGGTCCAGGCTTCAATCTTGGTATTGTTTCCAATCTGCGCCTCGGCGATTATTTTGACCTGCGCTTTTTGCCCACACTCTCGTTTGCAGAACGCAATATCCGCTATACCCGACCATCAGAAACCACTCGTCCTGTCAACCGCAAGATCGAATCGGTATTGGTGGAAATGCCTTTTCAGGTGCGCTATAAATCAGCTCCTTACCATGACATGCGCCTGTTTGTCATCGGCGGCGTAAAATACTCTTACGATGTGGCAAGTGATTCCCGCTCGCGGCAAGCCGTGGGATTAGTCAAGATTTCTCCCACCGATTTCCAGTTTGAATATGGGTTCGGCATCCAGTTCTTTTTTCCGTATTTCATTTTTTCGCCGGAGATCAAGGTTTCTCAGGGCATTAATAATGTATTGATTTACAACAACAAAATTTATCAAAGTAACATCCTGGAAAAAGTTATGAGCAGGACCTTTACCTTGTCGTTCCACTTCGAGGGATAAACCCCTTTAGTGATGAGTTTTGTAGCGTATACCTTAGAGAAGCGCGTAGTGCAGACCGTAATGCAGGGGGTATATGATTTTTTTTAATTATTCCGGTTTTTTTTAAATGCAAGACTAAACAGAGGCTCGATTCTTCGGTTTATACCGCAGCACAATCGAGTATTTATATTTTTCATTATGCATAACAACCCACCCGACACCGTACATGGTCTACTCTTTAGTGTACTATACGGTGTACGCTACAGTGTACGCTCCGGTTACGCTATAGTGTACGATACAAAACTTATAACTTATAACTTATAACTTATAACTTATAACTCATACCTATCAAGCTTCCCTCAACTTCTCTGCTGCTTGTTCCGGCGTGATATCCCGCTGGGCTTCTCCGAACATTTCGTACCCTACCATAAATTTTTTCACCGTAGCCGACCGCAATAAGGGCGGGTAGAAACTCATGTGCCAGTGCCAGAAGGAGTAGTCATTACCATCTGTGGGTGCCTGATGAATGCCCGAGGAATATGGAAAGGAAGTATCAAACAAGCGGTCGAAACGCATGGTAAGTTCTTTGAGTATAGCGGCAAAGGCTTGTTTTTCATCGGCCGTCATCTGGCCAATATGCTGCTGCTGGCGCAATGGAACGATCATTGCTTCATAAGGCCATACTGCCCAAAATGGTACCAGCGCAGCAAAATGACTATTTTGGGTGATGATGCGCTTATTTTCCTGTAATTCCTGGGCGATATAATCGCCCAGCAGGCTTTTCCCTTGCACCTCAAAATACTGCTTTTGCTGCACAGATTTTTTCTTTATCTCGTTGGGAATTGAACTTTGCGCCCAAATCTGACCATGCGGGTGCGGGTTGCTGCACCCCATAATTTCGCCTTTGTTTTCAAAAATCTGAACATGATTAATACCGGGTAAACTACCCAGCGTAATATATTCATCCTGCCAGAGATCCACGACCTTCTCAATTTGTTCTACCGTCATTTTCGGGAGCGTGGCGGAGTGATCAGGAGAGAAACAAACGACTCTGCAAATGCCACTTTCGCCTTTCGCTACCAGCAACCCATTTTGGATCTCCACCGGTGGTGTATCGGGCAAAATCGCCGCAAAATCATTGGTAAATACGAAGGTATCTTCGTATTGAGGTGTCTCTTGCCCGCTTGCCCGTATATTCCCCGGACACAGATAGCAGGTGGGGTCGTACGACGGACGGTTGTCGGACGGCAAAGCCTCCACCTTACCTTGCCAAGGGCGTTTGGTACGGTGAGGTGATACCAGTACCCATTCTCCTGTGAGAATATTGAGCCGCCGGTGGGGGTGGTCAGTGAGCGAAAACTCTTTCATTATTTATTTTTAAGTACCTTTCCTTCCAGCACCTGCCCATCAGCAGTTAACTGCTTCAAATGCATCATCAAAACGAAGAAAATCGAATGCAGATGATGCCTGGGTAAATAATCCCTTATTGGGTGCTTCAAAATCTTTGATTTCTGCATAAGGCCCAACCAATGAATGAATACCAGCATTCAGGGTAATATCCAAAAGGGTAATCGATTGATTTTGGGCAATCAGTTGGGCAATATTGGCATCGCTGCCATCGACATAACCAGTAGTCCCATAAACCGCATTAGCAGTAGACAGCGGATCAGGCGCAAAAACATTCCCGGTCCCGTTGACGGTGGTGAGCGGTCCAAATGTCCATGGCAGGTTATTCTCCAAAGGCTCGTGGTGATGGTAAGCGCTGACCTCTTCCACTTTCAGTAGCGTGCCCGCCTGAGCGTCCACATAAGCCTCCCATTCTCCCACCGGCTGGTCGGATACCTCTGTTACATTATACACCAGATAATCTTTATCATCGTGGTGCAACACCATCAGTTTGTTGGCTTCGTAGGAAATATTGCCGCCCATATTGAGGCGGTTGATGACCGATTGGCTGGCTGCTGTGGCCGTAATCGTTGGCGTGATATTAGCAAGGCTAACGCCAGATTGCAAACCATTCATCACGAAACTTACCACATTATCAGGTGTGATATGAATGGTCATTTCGGCATTTTTATTGACGGGTAGCCCTTTCCACATTTGGCGCAACCGAACGGTAACCCCTGTTTGGCTTTGGCGCACCGCATGCAGTTTCAGGTTTTGGATATTGTCTGTAGTTAAGCCGAGTACCGAGCGGTTGAGCAGCAAGTATTCCCGGACCATTGTTTCCGGTTCCGCTTTGGTGACAGGAAAATTTACCTGATAAATGGCAGCAGGGAACCCCGTTGTTTCAGAAATACGCATGTTGCCTTCTATATGCCAAGCATCATTCTCCGGTGAAAGTTTGATTTCCAGTGAATTCGATGGCCTGGGCTTTTGAGCAAAAAGAAAAGAACTTACCAACAGCAGTACAAGCGGGAGCAGCCGGATTAACATGTTGAAGGACATAAAAGTAAGTTTGAGCAATACGGAAATGTTGGATTAAATAAAATATTTGAAAATTATCAGTTTTAAAGTGCAAAAATATAAAATAAAGGTGAACTATTGATTTTTCGCAAAAAATGAATGCCTGATACAAAATTGTAATTATCCCTCTCTAAAAATTAATAAGAAACTCTGCCAGGTTTTCTGTCTCCGGGAGCCCCAGTTTTTTGCGCAACCGGTATCGTTTGTTTTCCACACCGCGCAGCGACATATTCAGCAAGGGAGCAATTTCTTTCGTCGAAAGATTCATCCGCAGGTAAGCAGCGAGGCGCAAATCGCCCTGCGTCATATCCGGGAAATCGCGCATAAGCCGAATAAAAAAATTGTCGTGAACCCGGTTAAACGCTTCTTTAAATACTTCCCAATCATGGTCGCCGTCCAAATGCTCATCGATCAACCGATTGATTTTGTGTTTGATATTCGGGTCGTTGGGATTGGACTGGAGTGTATCTTTCAAGTGCTGCAAAGTCTCGTTTTTCCGGATCAGGTTGAAGGCCGCATTCGATAACTCGCGGGTTTTATTTTCTACTTCAAATGCCAACTTTTCATGCTCGCTGGCCAGCCGTTGGCGCTCCATTTCTTTGTCATTTTCTGCCTCAATGGTCATTTTATGGCGTAAAATACGGCGACGGCTCATCCATTCAATGCCTGAAAACAGCAATAATATGCCTATTCCATAACAAAATAAAGCGGGCTTAGATAAGTACCACGGTGGCAAAATGACCAACTCTATACTGGTTTCCCTGTCATTCTGATCTGTTTTTACCCGAAAAGTATACCGGCCTGCCGGCAAATTAATAAAGGATTGTGAGGAGGCCGGTTGCCACGGCGACCACTCTCTGGTAAATCCTTCCAGTATCCAGGAAAAATTAGGCTGGTGACTATATGCCGGGATAGCAAAATGAAAATGAATCGTATTCCGGCTATACTCCAGTCGAACAGGCGGCGAAGAAATAGCAATCAGACCGTCTGGCGATGCTGCCCAACGGATAACCGGCGCGGGGATATTGGATGCTTGCCGGACTGCTTTGCTGTGATTCAAATCCAGTATAGCAAACCCGTTTTCAATACAAAACAAATAATTACTGTCGGGCAAAGCGATAATCCGTTCATATTCGGGTACTAATGACAAGGCAATCTCTGCCCGGGTATTTTGGTGAAAACAGGTAACTTTATCGGTTCCTGCTAAAAAGTAATCCCCCGAAATCCCTGCAATATATTTGGTGGAAGCGATGCCTTCCTGCCATGGCGTAAACACCATTGTATCCTGCTGTGTTTGAATAATAAAAATACCTTTATGGGTATTGAGCAACACCTCATTACCGTACAAACCAACGTCCAATTGGTGTTCGGCAGGCAAGTGATCTTCCTGCGAATAGGCCCGGTATTCCACGATACGCGTCAAATCATCGCTGAGGCGCAGGCGATATAATCCTTTATTGGGGTGTACGCCCCAGAGGTTTCCGGCGGTGTCGAAAATGATTTTTTTTAAAGGTACCTCAAATCCGAGGACCCGGTGCGAAAACACCCATTGTCCGGCATTGTTTTGGGTAAAAATCACCAATCCCGTATAAGTACTTTGCACCAGGTATCCTTCCCGGTGGGGCACAGGAATAAGGCACCACCCACCGGTGATATCAGATATTTTTGTTGCCCGGCCGTTGTCTATATGGAATGTGCCTGAATTGTGCCCGCAAAGTACTTGCCCGTCAAATATTTCCAGGTCCCATACCTGCCCTTGTGTGCCTTCCACCAGACTAAAATTACCTTTTCCTGTTCGGGAAAACAGTCCCTGGTTGGCGCCAATATAAAGGCGATCCTTTTGGAGCGCAGCAGAATAGACCGTGCCAATCTGTCCGGATTGGTCTGTAAAATACCGAACCGGAGCGTTCAGCTCCACCAGATCAATACCTTTATCAAGTCCCACCCAGAGATTTTGTTCTTTGTCCTCCAGCAATGACAATACAGTATTGTTCTGAAGCCCGACAGCCCGGTTGAGGCCAAATCGCAGGGCACCCAATGAGTCAAGCACATATACGCCATCGAGTACGGTGCCTATTGCCCAACCACCATCCTGCAGCCGAATGCCCCTATTGATCTGGTTTTTCTGAAGACGGGCATTTAAAGGGTTTTTCCAGGGCGTACACTGGTTGTTTTTCCATTCAAACATGCCGTCATTGGCAGTTCCAATCCACAATGATCCAGATAGGCCTTCCATGACAACTTGTACGATTTTGTCTTTGAGTATTTCGGTGCCGGGCATCAGCCGGAAGGTATTGTTGGGGAGCAGTTCATAAATGCCTTGTCCGATCACAGGCACCCGCACACTGCCCAAAACTTCCTGGGCAAACATAATTGCACCCGGCGCTTTCAGAATGGAAACTTTCCCGCCAGTGTATTTGTAAATAGTTGAAAATGACTGAAATAACACAAAATCATTGCAGGGCACGATATGCCAGATTTCTTCTTTTTCAAACAACTCTGACCGGGCCTGATCGCCTAATGAATGGTAAGTAAGTTTTCCGCCTTCATTTTTTTCCCAGTAACCAAATTCTGCAAAACCGCCTCCGTAAACCTGCCCGTTTTTCCCGGCGGCCACTGCCCTGAGCGGTTGGTTAAAAGCCAATGGATAATTGCTCCAGTACGCACCATCGAATTCCAGAAGTCCGCCGTTATTCGCAAAATACATCCATCCTTCTTTAGTCTCCTGCGCAATGCCCCAGTTTTGGTTTTGTAAATGGTACTCTTTGGGGATGAAATGCCGCACGTAAGGTACATCCTGCGCCGTCGCAAGCATGGGGAAGAATAGGCATAAAAAAGCAAGTACGTTCATTTTCACTCGTCAAAGGAACGAATTTTGCGGGAATTTTTAATGCGATTCTTAGCGCACACCTCCCTGTGGAGGAACAGCTGCAATCTCCGACCAAATACGCAGTTTTTCATCCAGCAACCGCAATGGATACGGTGGCCGCGACCATTGACCTCAATGGCAAAACCGTTTATTATGGCCAAACCAATTTAAATCGCTGGATGGTTTATATCCCTGCCTCCACCAAGCTGGAAGCCAAACAATTTGAACAGGAGGTCAACAAGCACCAGGAAGAACTGCAGCCATTTTGCCCGGGAAAACCCCGGGTGATACAGGTTGGTTAATAAAAGCTGTATTCCGTTGGTCTGAAAAACCAATATACTTTTCGAATAATTCCCCAGGAGCGCTGTCAGTTTTGCACCTTTGCAAGTTATTAAATCGATAATTAATGAAAATAACTGCAAGCCAACTGGCAGCACTCACCGGGGGAGTTCTGGAAGGAAATCCTGATGCTGTTGTTACCCGCCCTATGCGGATTGAAGATGCCGTACCGGGCGACTTCGCTTTTCTAGACAATCCCAAGTATGAGCATTATGCTTATTCCACGGGAGCTTCGGTGTTAATGGTCAGCGCCGATTTTCAACCCACCAAACCTGTACAAGCGACACTGTTGCGAGTCGCCGATGTGCGCACCACGTTGGCTGCCTTACTCGCTAAATTTGGCGAAGCCAATAATAATGGATCAGCCGGAGGAATATCCGACCGCGCTTATGTGCACCCTGAAGCGACCGTGGGCGCAGGAAGCGCCGTGGGGCATTTTGCCGTAGTGGAAGCCGGTGCCATCATCGGCGAAAATTGCATCATTCATCCACAGGTGTTTATCGGCAAAAATGCCAAAGTTGGCAATGGAACCGTCCTCCATTCCGGCGTGAAACTCCAATTCGACTGTTCTATCGGCGATAACTGCATCATTCATGCCAATGCGGTGATTGGCACCGATGGTTTTGGATTCGCTCCCATGCCCGATGGAACCTGGAAAAAAGTACCACAAGTAGGTAATGTCATCATCGAAAATGACGTGGAAATCGGCGCTAATACCTGCATTGACCGCGCCGCATTGGGTAGCACCATCATCCACTCTGGCGTCAAAATCGATAATCTCGTACAGATCGCCCACAATGTGGAAGTCGGCAGCAATACCGCTATGGCCGCACAAGTAGGGGTAGCCGGTAGTGCTAAAATCGGCGAAAACTGTATGCTCGGCGGACAAACCGGTATCGCAGGACATATCAGTCTGGCCAAAGGCACCCGCACACAGGCGCAAAGCGGACTCGGGATGAATGTCACCGAACCAGGCAAGGCCTTCTTTGGCTCACCCGCCATTGATTATAATGAATATGTACGGGCCTATATCGTCTTCAAACAATTACCGGCATTAGCCAAAAAATTACGTGAAATAGAGAAGAAAGTAATGGATTGATCCGGACTGCGTAAATTTGCAGGATGAACATGCAGGAGAAATTCCCATACATCAGCAAAGCTGGATGGCTGGCACAAATCACTAAAGACCTTAAAGGGAAAGATCCCGTGACGCTCAACTGGGCACTGACCGAACGGTTGTCCGTTTCGCCGTTGGTATCCGCCGAAGATTTTGCACAGTTACCGACCCTTATAATGGAAGGGCCGAACAAATGGAATATCTGCGAACTCGTCACAGTCAAAGACCCCGCTGCTGCCAATGCTCAGGCTTTGGAGGCACTTCGGCTGGGAGCCGAAAGTATTCGGTTCCAGCTGGATACTCCACCAGATGCCGTTTCTTTGTCGACCCTGCTGCAGGATATCTATATTGATTTTATTGGCCTGCATTTTGAAGGCCCGGGCGTTTCTTCCAATCCGGGCGGCATCCTTGCGCTGCTGGCCTTAGTAGCCAAAGAAAGGAACATCCCGACCGCCAATCTGCGCGGCTCACTCGGCTATGCGCCCGATGTCCAGGTCTCCATTACCGACTGGCGTTACTTAGGCGAACTGATCAGTTTTGCTCAAACGTCCTTTCCGGGTTTCCAGGTGATTCAACTGGCTGAAGAATGCGGCACAGATCCCGACCAGGGTCTCGCCACGCTGCTCCAACGCAGTCAACTGTACCTGAAAAACCTGACAGAACGAGGATTCAGCACAGAAGCTGCTGCACAAGCCATTCACTTTTCGATAGCGATTGGCCCCTTGTATTTTGTGGAAATAGCGCGTATTCGTGCGTTCAAGTTACTGTGGCTGAATTTGCTGCAGGGCTGGGAGCTTCCCCAAAAGTACCCCGTCGTCAGTGCAGTATTCGCTCCGGCAGTTTATAGCGACGATATCTACACCAACATGATCAAGGCCACCACCATGGCCATGTCGGCCGCTTTGGGTGGTGCAACGGCGATAACCGTGCGGCCGTACGATGAAGGTCGCGAAAACCTGTCGGCCCATTCCGGTAGCTTCGCCCGTCGGATCGCGCGGAATGTGCAACACCTGCTGAAAATGGAAAGCGGGTTCGATCAGGTAAGTGATCCGGCTGCGGGGAGTTATTATTTAGAACATTTGACGGCGCAGATAGGGGCGTCGGCCTGGGAGTTGTTTAAGGGGTGAGATAAAGTCAGCGGATGTTGAAAAAATTATATTAAATTTTTATGTTAAACATTACTCTTTCGACACTTTTGTTAATAGTCCTGTAGTATTTTTGTAAAGATTTCGAAAATGCAATATTTCCTCATAACCTGAGTAAATCAGGACTCATTTGTAACAAACAACTTTCAAGTGACATTTAAATTCACAATTCTTTCGCAAAAGGCTAAAATAAACATCTTTGTCTGCTTGGTTTTAATTATCAATATTTCGAATGAGGTCATTTCACAACCATGTATTATTTCGCCTTTTAGCAACGTGTCATAAATTACTTTCCATAATATGAGGTAATACCCGTATTATGTGCAAAAATTGGTATTACGATGATTAGTGAATTCCAGGGGTACAGCCCAGAAATCGAAGATTCCATGCAATACATGTTTGCGAGTCTGAACGAAAAAGATCGCCGTCATTACGCTGCTATCGAAGCAAAGAAATTAGGCGATAAAGGTGTTAAATATATATCGAAGTTGTTTGGGATTTCGGAAAAAACGATCGAATCAGGTTTAAAGGAGTTCGAAAAAAAAGTTTTTTAACAGGTCGGATTCGTAGACTTGGAGCAGGGCGTCCGATTAAAGAACAACAAGACCAGGGCTTAGACCAGGTTTTTGATCGAGTGGTAGATAGCCATACTGCGGGTTGTCCGGTAACTGGTATCCGGTGGACATTTCTATCCGTCAAAGAAATTGGTGATCACTTGGCAAACAAAGGCCAGCCACAGAGTCGCAAGGTAATTTATCGTTTACTTGAGCAACGCAAATTAGGGCGGCGAAAATGGCCAAACAAGTAACCATGAAGAACGTCGAAGGTCGTAATGACCAATTCGAACGAATCGACGAACTTCAAAAATATTTTCTGTCGCGAGGATACGCTGTTTTGAGTATTGATGTCAAAAAAAAGGAGTATTTGGGACCATTTTATCGTCCAGGAAGTGTTTTATGTACTCAACCGTTACGCTGTTATGACCATGACTTTAACAGTTTTGCCACAGGAAAGATGGTGCCGCATGGAATTTATGACCTGATTCTGAACACCGGATATATAACGCTGGGAACGTCTGCTGATACTGCGGAATTTACGGTCCAATGTATTCGTGAACGGTGGAACAAATATGGAAGTCAACAGTATGAGCCAAGAAAACCAATATTGATTCTTTGCGATGGTGGTGGAGCAAACGGCAGCCGAAACAGGTTGTTCAAAGAACAAATGCAGCAACTTGCTGATGAAACTGGGTTGTGTTTTCGACTGGCGCATTACCCGCCTTATTGCTCAAAATACAATCCAATTGAACATTTACTTTTCCCTTCGGTAACCCGTGCATGGAATGGTGTGATGTTAGATTCAACACAAACCGCTGCGGATCTCCTGGTAAAAAGAAGTACAAACTTCAGTTCAGGATTAAAAATAATCGTCCAGACTTGTCAAAGAACATTTGAAACAGGCAAAAAAGTTACCAACCAATTCTTAGATAATTACACGACTACTCATGACAAAATTCTTTCCAACTGGAATTATAGGTTACCCCGAATAAATGACCGCAAGGTCATATTATGGAAAGTAATTTATGACACGTTGCTACCACCTCTTATTGATATTTTAGGGCCACAATCTGTACTGTCTCTGGCTTTGCCGGGAAAACCGGATACAATAATTACCCTTTATATGAGAGCAGGTTTTTCAGGCTCAACCGAATTATTTTATGCGGTAACTAATCTCAACGAAAACCAAGGAGAAGGGAAGGTTTATTCTATCCAAAACACCATTATTCATGATACTTTAGAATATGGATTAATGACTGCTGTCCGCCATGCTAATGGACGCGACTGGTGGATTTTATAGCCACCGCGAAGTGGTTTTGTAATTGCTCGGTTTCCCTCCACCCCGCTGACTGCGTTGTAAAGCCTCGCCGATGCGCTGCATCGCCTGCGTTTTACGCCTTGTCAACGGAACTGATGAAAACCGATCGTTTTACAAAACCACTTCGCGGTGACTATAGTTCCTGAATTTGGAACAAATAAATTTTACAGTATTTTGCTCAATCCCGATGGCCCCGTTCTGAGTGGCTCGCAGGAGTTGGGCAATACGATGCCTGGTGGTTGCCTTGGACAGGCCGTATTTTCACCTGATGGGACAAAATATGCTGTTGTCGGTGCCTATGACGATGCTACAGGCAGTTTTCTGGAATTATATGATTTTGACAGGTGTACCGGAAAACTCAGCAATCAGCACATTGATTCCTGGATAGATGCAAATTATGGTTTTGGTGTAGCTTTTTCGCCCAATAACCGTTTTCTCTACGTCTCTGCAAGATACAGCATTTTCCAATATGATTTACAGGCACCAGACTGGACTGCTTCCAAGCAAACAGTTGCTTATTATAATGGGTTTGAATCGCCTTTCGGCAGCAGGTTTTATATCGCTCAATTAGCCCCTGATAATAAAATATATATCAATTGTACCAATGCCGAGACCGTCATGCACGTCATCAACAAACCCAACTTATCCGGAACTGCCTGTGATGTGCAGCAGCACGCTATCGACCTCGGCTGTTACAATGCTTATACCATACCGAACTACCCCAACTTCCGGCTGGGTAAAATGACGGGAAGTCCCTGCGATACGATCGTATCGGGCTTGGCTGGCCCGGCACAGGAGGCAGGGTGGGCGTACACCATCAACCCCAACCCAACCTCCGGTATGATTGATATCAGGAGGAAAAACGAAGGAACGAACACAGGGAATGACCTACGGATAATGATCACCGATGCCACCGGGCGACTACTATTCTCCACCTCGCTACAGGACGATATTGCCGTCCATCACTTAGCGTTGCCAATAATGAACAACGGTGTCTATTTTGTGCAAATAACGGATACAACGGGAAAAATAGCTGTTTCTAAATTAGTTTACTCCAGATAGTTCGGGCGTTTGGGGTTCGGACCATAAGGTGTTACCTTTTCGCCGTTACCGGCGAAAAGGGTGACATCTGACAAACCCGAAAGAACATTTTGCCCGAATGACTGTTTATACCTGAATTGCAGTAGTGTACACAAAATATATTTTTTTCAGAAAAATAATTTTTTATTTTTTTCTATTTATAAAATATTGTTTTTAAATACATTACGAATATTTAATAAAAAAAGCAAAAAATAAACATCGCTTAACCTGTTCTACACCTTGCGGTGAATGTTAATTAATCCTTAACTTGCAGTGTTTTTTGCAAGTAACCCCTGAATACCGCGTTGTTTTTTTGGTAAATAATCCAGGTTTCCATTATCCCAGAACAGTTGCTACTACACATTTCACAGCACACCAAACCAGTACTTGCGAATGAGTAATTTGGACACCCAGTTTTCTTTCCCTTCCGACCCCCACCAAGTTGAAAAAGTACAGCCTTTTGTTGATGAAGTAGCACAACGTTATTCCCTTTCCTCTGACACCCAAGGCAACATTTTAGTATCTGTGACAGAGGCCGTTACTAATGCAATGTTACATGGCAACAGAGGCGATTGTAATAAAAGAGTTTCTATTTCCTTGTTGCGCCATAAAGATTCATTGGAAGTTCGTGTGTCTGACCAAGGGCAGGGTTTCGACCCGGCTGCTGTGCCAGATCCTACCAGTCCGGAATGCCTGGAAATTTGCGGTGGACGCGGTCTTTTCCTGATGCGGGAATTAAGCGATGAATGCCGTTTTATGCAAAATGGCCGTACGGTAGCGCTTCGTTTCAATATTTAATTTAATTTTTTCCTTTTCCCATCATCTTTCGCTGCTGAAATGGTAGCCTCCAGCTCCCAATTAGCCCTTAATGCGTCTAACTTTTTGACAAGGATAACTTCAGGTTGTCTTTTTTCAAAATAGTTACCCGTATCCCATTTTCCGTTATCATTTTTATCAATCACTATTTTTGCAGTGAAACTACCCGGCATCATTTCCTTAAACTGGAAAAGGGTAGTGGCACTCGTTGCCGTAAACCGCTTTTCCGCTTCTTTGGTCTGGCCATTCAATATTTCCAACAGGTAATGCACCCCCAGTTGGGTATTTTCAACGGTCAGGTTGAGCGTTCCCAATTGTTTTTCAGTCAATAAGTTGAACTGATACTGAAACGTATCCACATTACTCACGCCGTACAAATCGGTAACGGCACCAGGCAGCAAGGTCAATTGAAGGGAACTGCCTGGTTTCCAGGCGGCTGTAAGTCGGAGTGCCCGCACTGAAACACTATCGGGCACCACACTAAAATTCCGGAAAAGCAAACTATCCTGCGTAACCATCCATTTAACCGTATCGATGGAGACAATCGGGGAATTAAAGCGGAACAAATAGGGCTTGCCAGGAATATGCGGAACCGTTTTGAGCGGAAATGCTTTCGGGGGAGCCGGGGTGCCGGGTTTGCCTCCAGGCCCTCCGCGCGCGCCAGCAGCAGGCGTCGCACCGCTATCATCCAGCGGGCGAACCCGTTGCCGGGCGATAAAATTGCTGCGGGAGAGTGCCTTGATCCGGATAGTGTCTGCCACTCCGGTAATCAGCCACCATGCTGCAGTAGTCGTATCCTGCGGGATATTATACCACACCATCATTGTGTCTTTGTCGTATTCTGTACGGGTACTGAAACCCGGTAGGGAATCCAACGCGGTACGGAAACTGATATTCTCCGGTTTATCGGACCATACTATTTTTACCACGCCATACCGATCAGGATTGGCGGATATTTTTTTGAGCGGGCCCTGGTTTTTAAAAACTGCGACCACCAACGCCGCACGCTGCAATGTATCAGAGAGCATAATGAGGCTGTCGGGAAATCCTACTCGTTCGTTGTCGGGTCGATCCCAGCGGAGATTGCCGATCGGGCCTTCGTCTACAGCAATCGCTTTAAACTGGCCGGACCTCACATTTTTTATAGAAAACTGGCCCGTTTTATCTGTTTTTGCAAAATAATACGGTTTCTTTTCTTGAACGACAGCACTATCAGTGAGATTGTCATAAAGCATGACCGTAATATTCTCGACAGGTTCGTTTGTGAGGGCATCGAGAATAATGCCTTCCACCTTCAAACTATCAATAGCATCGCCGGTGGAAAAAATAAACCGCAGGTCTTTAGCAGGGTTGCTTTCGTGCAAGTCGCGCACTGCCGTCCCGAAATTGATGGTATAAGTGGTATTTTCCCGGAGTTTGGGATTGTCACCAAGGTCGACTATCACCGTTTTCTTCTTCAGCGAAACCTTGGGCGCGGGATCGATGGGAGGAGAAATGACCATCTCTTTATTGGCTTCTTTGAGCACTACCCACTCGTTGAAAGTCAGTTTGATTTCCTTACCGTTGAACCGGGTCACATAGTTGGGACTGCTCCGCAGGGTGTCCATTACTGGTGGCACGGTATCTTTCAGGCCACCCGTAAGGGAGCCTTGCTTGGCGCATGAAAAAGCCAGCACAGCAAGCAACAATATGCAGATAAAATTTTTCACAGGGGCAAAGTTATTCCGAAATACCTAAACGTTGTCATTATTGCACCCGCTGCGTTCAGCCATCAACGCCGTGTATTTGTTCAGCACTTTTTCCTGAAAGGAAAGGGGGTGGTGCTTTGAAACGTAAGTTCTTGATTTCAGGGCCAGTTCAAATTGGGACGTATCCAACTGTTTAAATTTTCGATTCCAAAACGAAAGGGTTACGGCCATCGCCCAACGGTCAAGCAGTGCGCCAAATCGGGTTTGTAATAAAATTTCAAGCCCTCTTTTCAGCCTGCCCGGTTTGTCGGGAGGTACAAGAGCAGTGTCGCGTGGTGAAAAGTGAGGAAAATAGCCGCTGCTCACCCACTGATTGGCTTTAATAAATGCGGCATACCATTGACCACCGTAAACAGGCAGCAAAGTGGCACATTCTGTGGCCGTAAATAAATTTTTTTCTTCTATCTCCAAGTGATTCGTATCTATGAAATAATTGACACAGAAGTATTTACGGGAATTGAGTAAAAATATTTTTTTAAATAATACTAATAAGGTGCGAGCTACCCACAACCGGCCAGGCGTGGTGATGAGGAAAAAATCGATATCGCCGTCCTCTCCCATGCTGTGTTTGGAAAGCGAACCGGAAACCATTACCGCTCTGATAAAAGGAAACTGACCAATTAAGCGTCCCATCCTGCAGGCGATCGGCACGAACTGGTCGGCACGGTCATTCAGATCTTTCCTTTTGCCGGCCCAGTCGGGAGCATCTATCGTTTGATAATAAGGGCCAAACTGGTACACCTGACCATCTAATATTCCTTTTTCTAATACCGCATATACATTTTCTTCAGTTAAGTCGGGGTTGCCGGCAAAACTGAAAATTTCAGGTGCCGTAAGGGGATATTGAAAAATTTCAAAATAACTCAGTACACTCAACACCGGAAGATGTCTTCGATGTGGGTCAATCGGTTGCTGACTGGAGGATATGATATTTAAAGGATCAATCACGTGGCAAAATCGAAACAAGATAGGGATACTCTGTAATAAGCAATGCCTAAGCAGGAAAAAAAACTTATTGGATGCGTAAAACTGGCCAATAAAATAGCGTCGCATGCTGTTATTAAATGGTACAAAATAGGCAAAACCTGAAGATTAATGCAGTGTGTTCTGCCATGCAATGATCTTCAGTATATCTTTGCTATCTAAATCTATTTTTAAAAAAATTTGATCAAGATGCTTATCTTAAAAAAACTTATATCCCTCAGTTTGTTTATCGCAGCCATCAATCTGGCATCCGTTACCGCTCAGGACCCCGAGCCTTATTATTTCAAACCATACAAACAGCTCCCCGCAACGCCGGTCAAAAACCAGCAACAAACCGGTACCTGCTGGGCTTTCAGTGCGGTCTCTTTTCTGGAAAGTGAAGTGGAAAGAATCAATGGTTTTCAGGTGAACCTGTCTGAAATGTTCGTTGTGCGCAATATTTATCACCAAAAATGTGAAAATTTTGTTCGCAGACAAGGAACAGCCCAGTTTGGAGAGGGCGGACTGGCGCACGATGCCATTAATGCTGTGCGGCAATATGGCGTTATGCCGGAAGACATCTATCCTGGCAGGAAAGAGCCAACCCGGCAATTGAACCACAGTGCACTAGAGAAAAAACTAAAAGATATGTGCGCGGAATATGCCGATTTAGGAAAAAAAGGCACATTGCCTGCTGATTGGCTTACCAAAATCGACGCTGCACTTGACGAGGAATTTGGGGTGGTACCCCGCAAATTTTCCGTTGAAGGCAAGCCGTTTACCGCTGGCGTTTACCGCGACTATCTGGGCATCAATCCCGATAATTATGTGACGATCACGTCTTTCACACACCATCCATTTTATCAGCCGTTTATTCTCGAAGTGCCCGATAATTTTTCTAATGGTCAGATGCTTAATCTTCCTTTGGATGAGATGATGCGCAGCCTCAATTACTCTGTTCAACAGGGTTATTCCGTTGAGTGGGATGCCGACGTCAGTAATGACGGTTTTTCTGCCAAGTATGCACTCGCTTTAGTACCCGAGAAAAATTGGGCGGATAAAAATGAAGCGCAACGAACCAGTACTTTTAAATACCTGGAGCCACAAAAGAAGATTACCCAGGAATACCGCCAGGACCAGTTTGATCGCCAAATCACCATGGATGATCATTTGATGCATATTACAGGCATCGAAACCGAAACATCCACAACGGGTATTTACTATACCGTGAAAAACTCCTGGGGTGAAATTGCTGACCTGAAAGGCTATCTCCGGGTTTCGGAAGCATACATGCGCCTGAATACTATTTCTTTTATGGTCAATAAAAATGCACTCCCGATCGATATTGCACAACGGTTCGGCCTTGCCCCCGGAGAGGCAACTATCCCGGAAACGCCCAAGGCTAAGTCCAAAACACAAACGATGGAAGCCGCGCCCAATTCATCTGTGAAATTGCGCAAAATGGCTCCAGCCGCAAAAAAAGCATCTCCTGCAGAGGATCATTAATGACTCAACTATTCCGACAATTTATGTGTAAATTTTATCTGTACAGCCACAAATGGCTGTTTTTCTGCGCTTTATTATCGCTCCCGATGATACTTGCAGCACAACCTAAAATTCAGTTACAGCAATTCGCCACTGGTTTCACCAAACCTCTCGATATCGCCCATTGTGGCGACAGCCGGTTGTTTATTGTGGAGCAAAGAGGCGTAATCAGTATTGTGGACAGCCTGGGAGTCAAGCAAACAGTACCGTTTTTGGATATCGACCCACGGGTAAATTCCGGCGGAAACGAACAGGGTTTACTGGGGTTGGCTTTTCACCCCAATTATAAAACCAATGGCTATTTTTATGTGAATTATATCCGTTCGAATGGCGACACCCGTATTTCCAGGTTTTCTACCATGCCGGGCGATTCTACCGCCGCCGATCCGAACAGTGAAGCAATAATGATTGATATTCCACAGCCTTTTTCCAACCACAATGGCGGCTGTATGAAATTCGGTCCTGATGGCTATTTGTATTTTACGCAAGGCGATGGAGGCAGTGGGGGCGACCCCAATGGGAACGGCCAAAAAAAAACCACGATGCTCGGTAAAATGCTGCGGATAGATGTCAACCTGGATACATTACCCTATTATAAGATCCCAACAGATAATCCGTTTGTGACTGATCCGGCCTATTTACCGGAAATCTGGTCGGTGGGCTTGCGGAATGCCTGGCGCTTCTCTTTTGACCGGCTTACCGGCGATATCTGGATTGGCGATGTTGGGCAAAATATTCAGGAGGAAATCGATTTTGAACCTGCGAATACTGGTGGTCGCAACTATGGCTGGCGGTGTTATGAAGCAGCCCTGACTTACAATACCAGTGGGTGTCTGCCTGCATCGAACTATGTTTTTCCCATTTTTGATTACCCGCACAGTGCCGCCAACGGGTGCTCCATCACGGGTGGATTTATTTATCGGGGCACGAAATATTCGGACCTGTATGGAAAGTATATTTTCCCGGATTACTGTTCCGGTCGTTGGTGGGTGATTACCCCAGACGGCAATGGCGATTTTAATACAGCCATTTTAGCGAACCTTTCCGCCTACGAATACAGTGCTCTTGGCGAAGACAGCAAAGGAGAACTGTATGCCTGTGCTCATGCCTCCGGTAAAATTTTCAAAATCAAAGAATTGTGCTCTGGTTTTAAAATGGAAGCTGCCAGTACCGACGCAACATGTGAAAGCCTTTCCAATGGATCTGTGGCGCTAAATATTACTGGGGCCGCGGCTCCTTACAACATCACCTGGAATAATGGCGGCGATGTCCCTGTAATGAATAATCTCGCTCCCGGTCAATATATCGTTGCCGTGCAGGATGCTAACCAGTGTGTCCGCCGCGACACGCTGACGGTTGGTGAAATTTCGCCAGTATTGGGTACCCCTGTCATCAATTTTGCCACTAATATCACGGTACTTTGCAATGGCATGCCAATAGATATTATAGCGTCGTCCCCTGCTGCACCAGGATTCACTTATACCTGGTATAAAGATGGTTCCATTATTCAGGGATCTACTGATACCTTGCTAACAGTGACCGAACCAGGAATTTATGGTGTTAGTTGGATAAACAGTACGACGGGGTGCCAATCTGCTCTGGGGCAGACAGCTCCAATTGAATTTCAAACGATTGTATTATTTGATTTATCCTACACCAATGGAGTAATCAAAGCGGATGCAACCATTTCGGGTCAATGGTACTTTGATGGCGTGGCTATTCCAGGTGCGATTGGTTGGACATATACACCGTTAGAAAGTGGATATTACTCCCTCGTAGTAACCAGTCCCAATGGTTGCACGGGTGCTGCCGGAATTGATGTTCTGGTAAGCGGCACTGTTTTGCCGCCTTCCGTTCAGCAGTTTTTGGTAACCCCCAACCCGGCAAGTAATTTCCTGCAAGTAACTGCTCTGCTCGCGTCCCGGCAAAAAGTCACCATGCTGCTCACGGATGCCTTGGGAAAAACAGTGCGGGAAAAAGTGATAGACAGCGATTTATTACAATGTACTTTTGATCTGATGGGACTTCCGGCCGGCGACTATCTTTGCTGCCTTCAATTGAAGGAGGGTACGGTGGTAAAGAAAGTGGTGAAGCTATAAAACGCTTACTAAATCTGCGGTTACAACTCTGCGACGGGTCTGCGAAAATCCGCGGGAAATACGCTTCGGTATTCGTCACCGCACCTCTCACAGCATACACCACAAAAAAATCCAGGCGTACACCGTGCGCCTGGATTTTTTTGTCTATTTTTTATTCAACAATGGCAAAAGTACCAATGCCAATATACCTCCAATAATATTATAAAAAATCTGGATCGTGAAAAAAGCGATGTTGGCATAAGAGAACGCATCACCTCCATTGACGCTGTATAAAGCCAATCCTGCAATACAAAGTGCATGGAAAGTACCCATCCCTCCCGGAGAAGGAATCACCATTCCCAGTGTACCAAATACAAAAACCATTAATGCAGCACCCATAGAAAGATGTGCTGTCGGTTCAAAAGCTCTAAGATTGAAATAACATTGCAGGTAAAACATTAGCCAGATGCCTAAGGAAAGGGCGATAAACAATCCTGTTTTTTCTAACCTGAAAACACTCCGCAAGCCATCTTGAAAACCAAGTACGAAACTGGCCAATTTTTTGAAAAGCGCAATTTCCATCAACCGCTTGCGCATCATATAGCCAATGCCCAAACCCAAAAAAACCAATACTAAAACCGCGATCACGAAGGGATTGGACAGTAACCCTCCTCCGGAAGCCTGTGTGCCTTTTTTTCCACGGGCAATAAATTCAAGTAAAACGCCGCCCTGAAATAAAAATGCCAGGCCAACCACCAGACCCAGGCAAAGAAAATCCATCAGCCGATCGACCACCGTTGTTCCAATGACTTTTTCTAATGGAATACGTTCGTAACGCGCCAGCGAACCCGCCCGAATCACTTCGCCCATCCGGGGAAGACCCAGGTTGGCGAAATATCCCAAAAGAATGGTCAGGAAGGCATTGGAAAACCGCACCTTATGGCCAAGGGGCTCTATCAGCATTTGCCAGCGCAGTGCCCTGAAAATAATACTCAGGGTAAAAGCGCCCACCACTATCAATAACCACCCCAGGTTGACGGTGGAAAAATCATGGATGAGCTTATCTGAAAGGCTGCACTGATCGGATGGAATACCATCCAAACGGCATTGTTCCTGGAACGCAGTGTTCTGGGAACGGTACAATAAGGCCATAATGGCCACACCGATACCTGCAAAAAGCAGGAATTGAATAACTTTTTTCACAACGCAAAGGTAATCACTTCTTGAAAACCCTTCGCATTGGCCAAATTGAAGTACTTTTGCGGCGCTTTTTAATGCATATTATGCGCCTTATTGCCAATATTAGTCTTTTTTGCGTGCTTTTTGCCTCTTGTAAGGGAGGAAATTCGCATGAAAACGATCGTGAGCTTGCTAAAGTTTACGACAAAACCCTTTATGCCTCAGAGATAGAGGGCAGTATTTCGCCCGGTCTGACGCCTCAAGACAGTACTTTAATGGTAAATGTTTTTGTTCAACGATGGGTGAGTGATCAAGTACTCATGTATGAAGCAGAACGAAATATTCCTAAAGATGCCAACATTGACAAATTAGTGCGCGATTATCGCGCATCATTGGTTCGTTTTAATTTTGAAGAGCAACTGATAGGACAAAAATTAGACTCTACTGTGAGCGAAACGGAGGTGCGGCAGTTTTATGAAGAAAACAAAGAGCAGTTCCAACTGCAAAGCACTATTCTGAAGTGTCTCGTGGTGAAACTTCCACAAAAGGCATCCCAATCAGAAATGAATAAATACTGGAACAGCCGTAGTCCGGCTGATGAGGTAAAACTCGCTAATTTTGCTAAACAGTCGGCATCATTAGCCCTGCTTGACCGCAATAAATGGTACAGATTGGATGAGATAGCCGCGATTTTGCCTCAGGGAACGTTAAGCGCAGATAACATTAGTTCCAGAAGGGAGGGAACGCTCAGTGAAGGGGACTCCAGGTATTATTACCGGGTGCTCGAATCTGTTCGCGGGAAAGAAACAGCCCCCTTTGATTATGTAAAAGAGCAGGCATCAAAAGTGATCCTGCACAAGCGTAAACAGGAACTGCTCGACAACTGGAAAAAAGACCTGTACAATAATGAATTGCGCAGGGGAAATATTAAGGTCTATTAGAAATACAGGGTACCCTAAAAATACCCTGGAACTTTCCACGCCGGAATGACCAACAGAAAACTTTAGACAAAAAAATATGAATACTATGAAAAAAATAGGACAATCAGCCTTAATCATGCTGTGTCTTGCGCTACTGCCTTTTTCAGGCTATGCCCAGAACGATCGCGCGGTGATCGACAAAGTGGTAGCTACCGTTGGAGGGGAAGTAATTCTACTGAGTGAAATTCAGGAGCAGATGAGCTATGCAAAACAACAGCAACCCGATCTGCCCGCAAATTTTGCTTGCGGCGCCCTCCAAAATATTATCGTTACCAAAATTTTAGTCAACCAGGCCAAACTCGACTCCTTAGTGGTAAAAGACGAAGAAGTGGAAAACCAACTTGGAGCGCGTATCGACAGGCTGTTGTCCTATTTTAACCAGGACGAAGCCGCTTTGGCCGAATATTACGGGCAAACTGTTCCGGAGATCAAAGATCAAATGCGCAACGATATGCGCAATCAGCTGCTGGCGGAGCGAATGCAGGCAGAGATCACTGGTAAAGCATCGGTGACACCAGCAGAGGTCCAGGCCTTTTTCAAAAATATTCCGAAAGATTCCCTTCCATATTTCAACTCTGAAGTGGAAATACGAGAGATCGTTTATAAACCTGTGGTGAATGCCGTCGAAAAAAACAAGGCACGCACTACAGCGGAGGATTTGCTGAAGCGCATCACAGATGGTGAAAACTTTGCTGAACTGGCCAAAAAATTCAGCGATGATACCGGATCAGGTGCACAAGGAGGCGATTTGGGTTGGCAAAAACGCGGCACATTTGTTTCTGCATTCGAAGCCATGTGTTATAACCTCGAAAAAAATCAACTAAGTCCAATAGTGGAAACAGAATTTGGTTTTCACATTATCCAACTCCTCGAACGCCGGGGTAATCTCGTACATGCCCGCCATATCCTGATTAAACCTGCGATCACAGACGAGGACCTCGACCTCGCGAAAGCAAAATTAGATTCTGTCAGAAACCTGATCGTTAAAGACAGCCTTCCTTTTGGTGTGGCCGTTAAACGTTTCGGAGACAAGACGCAGCAGAGTTTCAGTAATGACGGCAGGGTGACTAATGCGCGCTCAGGAAATACATTTTTTGAGGTAGGCGATCTGGATACAGATATTTTCTTCGCCATTGAAGGCCTCAAGGAAGGCGAAGTTACTGTGCCAACACCCTTCAAACTGCCCGACGGTTCGCGTTATTTCAGGCTGATCCAACTTCAGTCGCGCTCTAAACCGCACAAAGCGAATTTAAGGCAGGATTACAATAAAATCCAAACAGCAGCACTCGAGCAAAAAAAAGCTTCCTATACTGAAAAATGGGTGCTAGATCGCTTGCGCAGTACCTTTTTATCGGTGGATCCGCTTTATCAAACCTGTCCTGGCATTCAGGATATGTTAAATCAATCCAATTAATTTAAACAACTCCTCACGTGAAACGTGAATAAGACGCTTTGCGTCATATAGTGCGTTATTCAATTATTTTCAAGTAACCAATTCACATGAATTTAAAGATATATGCCTTTCTGGCCATTTGTGCCCTGCCCTTGATGGCCGTAGCGCAAAACCCCGATTCGTTGTTGCCAATGGTGCCTTACGAGCAACCGAAGGAATTTGAAATTGGCGGTATCAAAGTTGTTGGCGCACAATATGCCGACCCTAATTCGCTCATTGCCATTACTGGCCTCAAAGTAGGAGAAAAAGTGCGTATCCCCGGTCAGCAGATTACCAGGGCAATTAATACGCTCTGGAGTCTTAAACTGTTTACCAGCGTGGAAATACTTCGCGAAAAGACCCAGGGAGAAATCATTTTTCTGGAAATCGTAGTTAAAGAACTTCCCCGGTACATGCGGCACTCTTTTACAGGGGTGAAAAAAAATAAACATGACGACCTGAACGGGGTAATCAATAAATACATTCAGAAAGGTGCCATTCTCACCGACAATTCCAAAGCTTCGCTCCAATACGCATTGGAAGAGTATTATATCGAAAAGGGCTATCGCAATGCCCGTGTGACGGTAAAAAACTTTCCAGATGAAAAAAGTACGAATGGGGTGCGGCTGGAATTTGATATCAATCGCGGTAAAAGGGTAAAAATCAAGGACATTACTTTTGCCGGTAATGACCACGTCAGCGCTAGAGTTCTGCGCAAAAAAATGAAAAAAACTTCCCGTACAAAGAAGATTTTCAAAAAATCTAAATTGGTGCGCAAGGAGTATGATACTGACAAAGCAAATATTGAGACCTATTATAACAATGTGGGATATCGCGATGCCCGGGTAGTGAAAGACAGCATCTGGCGCGATGAAAAAGGCCGTATGCGTATTCATATTACGGTGAATGAAGGCGAACGTTATTATTTCCGGAATATCGCCTGGAAAGGAAATACCATTTACGAAACCAAATACCTTAGTCAGGTACTGGGTATCAAAAAAGGCGATGTTTTTAACCAGGAATTGCTCAATACCCGCTTGTCATTCAGTCAGGATGGGCGCGATATTTCTTCACTTTACCTTGATAACGGCTATCTTTTCTTCCGTGTCGACCCCGTGGAAACATCGATCGAAAATGATTCCATCGATCTCGAAATGCGTATTTATGAAGGCCCTCAGGCTACCATAGACCGGGTGGTAATTAAAGGCAACGACCGTACACACGAACATGTTATCCGCCGCGAATTGTATACGCGTCCGGGCGACAAATTCAGCCGATCTGACATTATCCGTTCACAGCGCGAAATTATCAACCTTGGCTATTTTAACCAGGAAAACCTGGGAATCAATACGCCAGTGAACGCAGAACGGGGTACAGTGGATATTGAATACACCGTAGAAGAAAAGCCTTCCGATCAGTTGGAATTGTCAGCGGGTTACCAGCCAGCTGTGCCGGGATATTCCACCCGTGGCAATATCATTGGTACGCTGGGTGTCACGTTCAATAACTTTTCAGCGAGAAATATTAATAACAAAGAAACCTGGAATCCGCTGCCACAGGGTGATGGGCAGCGGTTCAGTATCCGGGGACAATCGGCCGGCGAGCGTTTCCAATCATACAATGTTTCCTTTACAGAGCCGTGGCTGGGTGGAAAGCGCCCCAATTCGCTCACGATTGCAGGCTTTTATAACAGGTATGCCACAGGTTTTGGTGGAGTGAGCGGCCAAAACCGCCTCGATATCATTCAGGGAACAGTTGGTTATGGTACCCGTTTGAAATGGCCGGATGACAACTTTGTTTTCCGTGCAGATGCTGATATCCAAACCTTAAAACTCAACGGTTATGGCGGCTTTTATGATGACAAGGGAACATTGATTCAAGACGGTATTTTCCACAACTACAACCTCGGACTTACCCTCGCACGCAATAGTGTTAATGATCCAATATTCCCGAAAAGCGGTTCTACAATATCATTAAAACTACAGGCAACTCCACCGTATTCCTTTTTCAATAACCGGAAAGATGCCTATTATGACACTGCCAGCGTGAAGGAAATCTATAAGTATGTGGAATACCTGAAATGGCGTTTTGACGCAGAATGGTACACCCCGATTGTTGGAAAATTAATATTAAAAACATCTACCAAAATTGGCTTGTTAGGCAAATGGAACCCCCGAACCAATCTTAGCCCTTTCGAGCGGTTCCTAGTAGGCGGCGATGGTCTGAACAACCAGAACTTTGGTCTGAATGGTCAGGAAATCATCAGTGCCCGAGGGTATGAATCGAGCAGCGACAATGGTAAAGACAATGGTATCATGACGGGTATCGTGGGTGGTGCCGGAGTATTCAGTAAATACACCGTGGAATTGCGTTATCCAATTTCGCTGAACCCACAAAGCACTATTTTTGTTACTGCCTGGGCACAGGGTACCAATGCCTGGAAAAGTATAAAAGAATATAATCCGTTCGACGTTCGCCGGTCTGCCGGTCTGGGCCTTCGGGTATTCCTCCCGATGTTCGGCACCTTGGGCTTCGACTATGGCTTTGGCTTTGACCAACCTGCTTTGACTGGCAGAAAGGCGAAGCTTTTTGACTACGGTAATTTCAATATTATTCTTGGTTTCGAGCCTGATTAACCGTTCCTGTTTAAAAGACTATCAACTATATATTGTTATGATAAAATCTGCTTTTTTTGCTGCTTTTGCACTGCTTTTTGCTGTGTCGGCCACTTGCCAGCAACCCATATTTACAGAAAAAGATATCAAAAAACATGTGGCATATCTCGCTTCGGACAAACTGAAAGGGCGCGCCACAGGAACTAAACAAGAGCGAAAGGCGGGGGATTATATTGCCAAACAATTTAAAAAGGCCGGCCTTCAGCACAAAGGAACTAATGGAACCTGGTTCCACGAATTTACCTTTAAAAAATCATCGGATCCACACGGCATGAACCACGATGGGCCGCAGGTCGCAAGTCGCAATGTCGTGGGATACTTAGATAATGGCGCCCCCTATACCATTATCGTTGGAGCGCATTACGACCACCTCGGTCTTGGATACGATCACAATTCTCTCGATGCCAACCCGGAAGGAAAAATTCATAATGGTGCCGACGATAATGCTTCCGGAACAGCAGGTGTGATCGAATTGGCGCGTTATTATGTGAACAACGGCGTAAAAGAGCAGCACAATTTCCTGTTTATTTGTTTCTCCGGAGAAGAACTGGGACTTTTAGGTTCTAAAAAATATACGGAAAATCCGACCATTGACCTCGCCAATGCATCCTTTATGCTCAATATGGATATGATCGGTCGACTGAATGAAGAAAAGCGGTTGGTTATCGGCGGTGTAGGTACTTCACCGGCATTCGTGCCTTTACTCAAGGGTTTAAAAACAGATATCGGTATCAAACAGGATAGTGCCGGGGTGGGGCCGAGTGATCACACCTCTTTTTATCTAAAAAATATACCCGTTTTATTTGCTTTTACTGGCCAACACAGTGATTATCATAAACCAACTGACGATACAGAAAAAGTCAATTTTTCTGGTGAAGTAAAAGTCATTACCCTCATGTCAGAAATTATCAGTGCGCTCGATCGCACACCGAAGCTGGTATTCCAGGAAACAAAATCCAGCGAATCTGATACTCCCCGTTTCAAAGTGACACTTGGCATCATGCCCGATTACACCTGGGAAGGCGAAGGCGTACGGGTGGATGGTGTAACCGATGGCAAACCAGCCTCGAAAGCAGGTGTATTAAAAGGTGATATTATCCTCGGCCTCGGCACCATGGACGTAAAAGATATGCAGGCATATATGAAAGCGCTGGCTGTCCATAAAAAAGGGGACAAAGTAGTGGTGAAGGTAAAAAGGGGGGCGGAAATGAAAGAAATGGGGGCGGAATTTTAGAAAGTTGCATTTCTCCTTCTATTCCCGCATTTTTGTGCCCTATTCCGTACGAAACCAAACACGCCACGCTCTATGAATACGCCAACCCTGTTTCTTTTGATCGCGGTCGCCCTTGCCGTGCTGATGATTCTTGCCTATAACAGATTGATTCGTCTCCGGAATGGGGCTGAAGAATCTTTTAAATCGATCAATGTTTTTTTGAAACAGCGATATGATTTGATTCCTAATCTGGTGAATACGATCAAAGGTTATACGCAATATGAAAGCAGCACCCTTGAAAAAATCGTGAACCTGCGGTCACAAGCCATGACGGGAGGGCCCAAAGAGGGTGCTGCTGCCGATATGGCATTGGCTGGCGCGCTCAAATCAGTTTTTGCACTGGCAGAACAGTATCCCGACCTGAAAGCCAATCAGGAGTTTTTGCATTTACAGGAAACATTGGGAGGACTGGAAGAAAGTATCCAACGTGCACGCCGGTACTACAACGCTTGTGTACGCGATTTGAATAATGCTATCCAGGTGTTTCCCAACAACCTTTTTGCAGGGATGTTGGGTTTTCAAAAAATGGACTATTTTGAAGTGGATACCGCTGAAACGCAAAACGTCAACGTCCAATTCTGAAGCCATGCTGAAGCGGCTGTTTTTTTTCCTATTGCTGACCACATCTGCTTTACAGGTGCGTGCAGAATATTTTACTATCACCCATTATCAAGTAAACGTAGTTTTTACGGAAGAGGGCTACGCCGACTTTGATGAGGTGATTGAGGTGACTTTCAGTGAACGCCGCCACGGTATTTTCCGAGCTATTCCACTCAAAAGTGTGGTGAAGGGGGAGGATGTGATGCGTATTATTCGAAATATTCGGGTGGAGGGCTTCCATTTTTCAACCGATAAAGAGCATAATAATTTAGTCCTTAAAATCGGCGATGCAGATAAATGGGTGGAAGGCCATCAGACCTATCGCATTAGGTACCGGGTGCTGAATCCCCTGAATTTTTTCGAAGACCATACCGAATTCTACTGGGATATGCTGGGTATTTCCTGGCCAGTAGAAGTGAATGAATTTAACTTTGATATCGCCTTTCCCAAGCATATTGTCCTCTTGAACAGCGACGTACGCTGCTATACAGGCCTCAATGGCTCCACAGCAAAAAATGCTGTATGGCAAACACAAAATGACCGAATTACTGGTCGCACTTCCCAAAAATTAATGCCTGGCGAAGGTGTCACGCTGGCAGTGAATCTACCGAAAAATGCGTTTAAGGAAATGAGCACCTGGTCGTATTTCCTGGAGCAGCATCGCATCTTACTCGCGCCGTTTTATTTTTTGCTGGCTGGAATATTGGCTTTGTTTTTCGCCCGCAACCGGAAACAGCCAATGATGGTCGAATACTTCCCTCCGGAAGGGGTGTCGCCAGCAATTGCTGGAGGTTTTATAGATCACAGTGTGGACAACAACGACGTCTTGTGCCTCATCCCGTACTTAGCAAACAAGGGCTATCTTCGGATGGAAATGAAAGAAGGTGGTTTTTTACAAAAAGACCATATCATTTTCTTCAAGTTAAAAGAAGCTGGTGAAGATTTGATGGCTTTTGAAAGGGCTTTTTTAAATGGCTTGTTTGAAACAGGAAATCAGGTAGAACTCAAAGATTTGAAAAACAAATTTTACATACACCTTTCAAGTGTTCGTTCTTCGGTTTCCAGGTGGATTCAGGCGCAAGGCTGGTATGAACCGGATCAAAAAATCATGGCATTGATTACCGGGCTTGCAGGAGTGGGGGCATTGATTTGGGGCGGCTATGCTTTAATTGCCCAGGAAAACATCGATGGCATTGCATTGGTCATTACCGGTTTCGTCATGTTCTTTTTTGCCAGCAGGTTCAATAAACGTACGCCCACGGGC
This sequence comes from Saprospiraceae bacterium, assembly GCA_044350415.1. Lineage (GTDB taxonomy): Bacteria > Bacteroidota > Bacteroidia > Chitinophagales > Saprospiraceae > M3007. The sequence continues at coordinate 32,215 of JBILHQ010000004.1, forward strand.
AACCTTACCTACCAAAAATATGAAGGATTCCGCCAGTTTATCAAAAAGGCGGAAAGGCCGGTAATTGAAAAATTACTACAGGAAGACCCGCATTACTACGATAAAACCATGCCGTATGCCCTTGCATTTGGGTATCTGGCCAAATGGAACCAACGCTTCGATGGCCTTTTGGCTCAACCTCCTTCGTGGTATAGGAGTCCGGGTATGCGCAACCAATCTGGTTTGCAACACTCCTGGAGTTCATTTGCAGAAAGCTTCCCGGACGAAGTGGACAATATCGGATCAGTATTCAGCAGTAGCCCCAGTAGCAATTCATCGGGTGGCGGTAGTGGAGGAAGCAGTGGCAGTGGCAGCGGTGGCGGTGGCGGTGGAAGCTGGTAAAATAGAAATATAATCTGCAAGGCTGACTGGTTTCCCAAACGAATATTCGAATGCGGCTGAATTTACGTTAGATCGGGGGAGCAGTCTGCCGGGGGACCTATTTTAAAGAGGTATGGGTGCTTAATAGATGTTTTATTTTTCACCGCAACATCTATTAAACACCCATACCTCTTGTTTTTTTAAGCAATCTCCTGTTTCTTTAATCACTACCTTCTGGCTCCTCTTCTTCTCCATTAATATTAATCGAACCATTACCGCCAATAATTCCCATTGCGCTCATTGCACGTTCGCTGGCTAATTGCTCAGCGCTCTTTTTATTGAAATCATCGGCCGTACCTACTTTTTTACCATCGACATAAACAGCAACTTTAAATTTATCGCGTTTATCACTTTTGTATTTCGTAAGCACTTTATAGTCAATCTGGTGGCCATTTTTCTGGCACCATTCCAGCAACTGACTTTTAAAATTGTCATCGTATTGCTCCAGCTCGTGAATATCCAGGTATTTACGCAGGATACGATTGATGACATATTTTCGGGCCTTTTCGTATCCTAATTCGATATAAATGGCACCAACCAACGCTTCCAGGGAATTGCCCAACATGGATTTAGACAACCGGGTTTGGTTGTAAGACGCCAAATACATGTCGAGCCCCATTTTATCCCCTATTTCGTCCAACGAATTACGTTTGACAATTTTGGAGCGCATTTTAGTTAAAAAACCTTCATCACTGTTCGGATACTTTTTGAACAAATATTCACCAACAATTGTACTCAGAACGGCATCGCCCAGAAATTCCAGCCGTTCGTTATTGGATATAGCATAGTCGCGGGTGGTAAACGTGCTTTTATGATAAAAAGCCAATTTAAACAACTGAAGGTGGACGGGTGTAAAACCGAGCAGCGAGCGAAGGCGGCGTGCCAAATCGCGGTCTTCATGAAAATAGAGGTTATATATACGTCTGATAAATTTCAAAACTGGGTGTTATTGGCAAAAGTGTGCAATATATAGAAAATCTACGATTATATTTTCTTCAGAATAACACTGGCATTATGGCCACCAAAACCAAATGTATTACTGATCACAGCGCGCACTTTACGATGCTGTGCTTCGTTGAACGTCAGATTCAGTCGTGCATCGATATCAGGGTCATCCGTAAAATGATTGATCGTAGGAGGAATAAAATCGTCCTGCATCGCCATAATACTGGCAATGGCTTCAATCGCTCCCGCCGCTCCCAATAAGTGGCCGGTCATACTTTTGGTCGACGAAATATTGAGGTTGTAAGCATGATCTCCAAATACCTTCCGGATCGCAATGAGTTCGGCGATATCACCCAGCGGTGTTGATGTGCCATGCACATTAATATAGTCAATATCTTCGGGACGCAATCCGGAATCAGTCAGCGCCAGGTTCATGACATTGATTACTCCCAGGCCCTCTGGATGGGGCGCAGTAATATGGTATGCATCAGCTGTTGCCGCAGCACCAACAACTTCCGCGTAAATATGGGCACCTCTTTTGCGGGCATGTTCATATTCTTCCAGGATTAAAGCGCCGGCACCTTCACCCAGAACAAAGCCATCACGATCTTTATCGAACGGACGAGAAGCGGTTTTCGGATCATCATTCCGCTCACTCAACGCCTTCATCGAATTGAATCCGCCGATAGCCGTTTTAGTTACTGTTGCTTCTGAACCACCGGTGACAATCATATCAGCCCGACCAATACGAATATGATCAAAAGCATTCATCAGCGCGTGCGAAGAAGATGCGCATGCAGAAACAGTGGCATAATTGACCCCCATAAAGCCATACTGTATGGAAATCATACCCGCAGCAATATCAGAAATCATTTTGGGAATCAAAAATGGGTTATGTCTGGGGATACCATTCCCCAGAACATGTTCTTCCACTTCTTTTTCCAATGTGGCCATACCACCTATACCTGATGCCCAAATGACACCAACCCTCGATTTGTCAATCTGCTCGAGGTCGATACCAGCATTAGCAATCGCTTCTGCTGTTGCCACTAATGCAAATTGGGTGAACCGGTCGAGGCGACGCACTTCCCTTTTTTCAATAAAATCCTCCGGCTGGAAGTTTTTTACCTCACAGGCAAACTGGGTTTTGAACAAAGATGCATCGAACAAGGTGATTTTATCAGCCCCGCTCACACCTGCCTTTAACCCTTTGGTATAGTCTTCAAGGGTATTGCCAATAGGGGTTAATGCTCCTAATCCGGTAACAACAACTCGTCTCATAATGAATTAATCTTTGGTAAAAGATGCGCAAAGGTAAAACGCACATGTCATTAGCGGTAAAACTGTTGGGTCCATGTGCATCTTTTTTTTATTTTTTATAACAGAAAGCCAAAATTAACGTTTTGTGACATGATAAATCCTTAAATTAGGCTACTTTTGAGCCAGAATTTTATCACGTTGAAATAAATATGAAGCAAATACTTCTTGTTTTTAGCCTTTTTTTAGCCTTTGGGTTTCATGTAAACAGTCAGGCTGTTACTCCTCTTGCCAACAGTTCTGATAATCCGGTTGCCCGGGCAACCACCGAGCAACTGAAGACTAAGTATAATCTGAGCGCTGACCAGGCGAAGCAAATGTACACAATACAAGTACGTAAGCTACGAAACTTTTCTGAAATAGAGTCTTTAAAAACAACTAACCCTGCAAAATACCTTGCAAAGGTTACCAGCGTCCAAAATGGAACACTGGGCAGCATCAAACGGCTGTTAAATAACAAAGATCAGGTGCAGTTGTTCCAAAAGACCCAATCCGAAGTAAGGGCCGCAAAAGCAGTTAAACGCAAAGAACTCCATTCCAAAGGTCTGGAAAAAAAGGCTGTTGAAGCAGAATTACTCAATATTTACGCTGAATAACTTTACATCCAGGACTTTGAGGGAGTTATAAAGTCGAACAGTCTTATGTTAATATTTGCTGTAAGGTTAATTGTGGAAAAAGATGGACGGCTGCTTTTTTTGCACCAGACCAAACAAAACGGAGGTGGTTTTTCATTGGTCGGAGGTAATGTGGAAGAGCGTGAGTTCGCCCGCGAAGCACTATCCCGTGAAGCCAAAGAAGAAGCGGGCATTAGTATCGATCCGGCTGATTTAGTGTTGGTGCATGTATTGCACCGGCATAAATTGAAAAAAAATGAGCAGTCGCTGGTACTCTATTTCAAAGCCCATCATTTTGAAGGAGAGCCCGAATCGCTTGAACGAAAAAAATTCAGAGATGTGGTTTGGTTGCCCATCGCATCGCTGCCCGATAATATTTCAAAAGCGACCCGCCACGTGCTTGCCAGCATGAGTAGTGGAGAAATTTATTCAGAATTCCCAAGTCGCAAAAAAGTGCTTACTTTCTGGGAACAATCACCAGAATCCTGGTCGGCAAGACTTCCAGACTATTGAAAATATGTTCAAACTGACGAATATCGGTACTTTTTTCTAAAAAAAAGGTAAATGTTTTGCGAATTAGAAAGTTATGACCTAACTTTGTATAGAAGTACCCGATTACATTAGATATCTTTGTTTAAATTTTTGCATCTCTTTTAATTCGAGTTGGTCTTCCGTGTCCTGTTTATTCTTTAGTGCTGATTCATTTTTTTCCCGTTTCTAATGTTTCCTGGTCCTTTCTATAAAAAGAAAATTAGCTTGTGTCGCTTCTTTCTGGAAGTGAACATATTTTAGGTTTCCTTTCTATGCATAGTGGATGCTAATAGGGATTCCTTTCATTTGGTTCAGATGTCTTATGCTTTTATAGGCGAGATTCTCCCGGCCCCTAAATGAAGGGGCCGGGTATTTTTATCCCCACGCTTATTTTTTCTTTAACGCAATACTGATTGCTACAATTGCTTTGCCAGTCTTGCCCAAGGTGCCACAAAAAGCGCCATTTTTCCCAGCGATTTCTCCACCTTTTTTCTCGAGTTGAATGGTGTATTCAATGTCATAATCTTTAGCGGCCTTACCTTCCAGTGCAATGGAGATACCAATTACTTTCTTACGGGCATCTGTTGCACCCGCATATACACCCGGAGAGGCATTCATGGTTATTCCTTCGCCACCAATATTCAGTTTATAGACAATACTGAGGTTTTTGATATTAGGAACAGCTTTCAGGGCTAATCCCAGCATTTTACGGGCTGGAATAAGATTGCTTCCATTCAGGAGTGATGCCTGATAATGAACATCCCCAATTTTTTCGAAACGAATATTTCCCTCCAATACTGGATTTCTTTCCGTTTTGACCGCACTTCGGGCATTTTTTACCGCCTTTTCAGCATTAATCCGCCCATGGCCATAATAATCACTATGCCCACTTTTATTATATTGTCCTCCTTCACTATCAATAATATCACAAGATTTACGCACGATTTCTTTTACTTCCGGCGGCGTCAGATCTGGATTGACTGCAAGCATAAGCGCGACAACGCCTGCCATCCCCGGACAAGCACCGGAAGTTCCCCCAAAGGCATTGGTGTAATTATCTTCATTATATCCAACTTTCTGAAGCCGGTCAGTAGTTCTCAGCCCTTCACTCAAGGGAGCCGGATGCAGAAATGGCTTCCAGGCGAAATCCCCGCTTGGAAAAGACGCCCACACCTGCGTGCCATAATCGCTGTAAACACTGCGTTTTCCTGTATCATTACATGCAGCGATGGCCATTACTCCCGGATGTGAAACATAACCGTCATTGGCTGTTGCTTCATTGCCATTGCCGGCGGCAAACAAAATAATAGCGCCTTTGCCATTTCGGCCCTTGGTTAAGGCATAATCCATTGCCAGCCGGGTACTGTCGGGCAATATCGTTTGGCGATTATGGACAGCATCACCGGGATTCCACCACTCACCATCGGTTGGGCCCCAGGAGCAGGATATCACATCAGCTCCATGATCGGCAGCCCAGGCAAAAGCATTAGCTTCGGCCATACTTCCTAAACCACTCCGCAACCTGATCGGCATCAAAAAAGCTTCCGGAGCTGTGCCGCTGGCTCCATTCTCTAACCCTGTGGCACAAGCCATTCCGGCACAAGCGGTTCCATGATTATCATCATCCGCTTTGGGCTGGGCGTTGTTGTTATTTTCAGTAGCATCGAATGGATGTACGATTCGTCCTTTAAATTCAGGATGTTCCATATCGACACCATCATCGACAATTGCGATGGTAAGCCCCTTTCCCCTGGTTATTTTCCAGGCCCCCTCAATATTTACATGCGCATCGACAGCATTGCCGTTAACTTTAGTTTTACCCAAATGCCACTGTAATGGATGAATACCCTTAAACCGCCGCTCCTGTACAAGTTCGGGGTGACAATATTCTACTATTTTTTCTGCCAGAATCTGCTGCGCAATATTAAATACCTGTAAACCTGTTCCTTCGGAAGCTGAAACAAAATAAGCATTTTTAGCGAAGGGTAATTTACTTTTTACCGTCAACTGGTATTTTTGGATAATTTCTTCACATTTTTTCTCGGGCGTGGCGTCAAAAAATTTTATGAAAAAATTTTCTGTGTAAAGCGTCACCTCTCCTGTCGCTTTATCCTGAAGTACCCTGCCTGCAAAACGGATATTATCCTCCTCCTTTAAGGTAGCACGGGTAGCATCCCGTTTGGTAGTATCCTGCGCAGGAGGATGGCCGAGTTCTACCCGGCCTTGATCGGAAAAAGATTCTAATTCAGCTCCAACACTTGCAGGAGTATCACTCACTTTTATTACCGTGATACCCGCTTCAGGGAATTTGACCACTGCAGTGGAATCTTCCATAACTTCCCGTCCGGCGCGACTAAGCTTCACATGCTCTATTTCCTGATTGTCTTTAGTACGAACGGCTACGAGATCCGGACTTTCCTCCAGTTCCATCGTTTTGCCTTTTTTGCCTCCGTATTTTACTGTATACATATCCTAAATTTTTTCGTGTCGAAGTAAATCATCACCGGCGATCACCGTGGTCATAAAAGTATACCCGGAATGATACAGGTACCGGTAATCATTGGTAATAATTTTCAAAAATGAAAGGTGCCAGCGATAACGGCGCCCGACCAAACAACCCGCACTGTAACGATTGACGAACATTGGTGTTTTGTTGGGGCTCGTCGAATGTTGATTGATACCAATATTACTGCGCACAAAAACAGGGTCGGACACCCCCCCGAAACCACGCATACCATCTTTATTGACATCCCGAAAAATACGAACAGGTCCGCTTTGTACCAAGGCGGGTTGCCAACCCTGGTGTTTTCCAATTACCCAGGCCTTATATTGTCCGAAAGCTATTCTTGCAGCTCCAATTTGGTTTAATTTTTCTGGATGAAGTGTATAATACTTACCTGGTTCAGTGGTAGCCTGATCGTTAACAAGCATTACTGGTTCATAATTCCGGAACCCAATCACCATTCTCCTGTCGTTCCAATTATTCAGGGTGTCCTCATTGAGCGTTCCATCGGCATTCATACCCTCCACATAGATGATATTTCTGGCAGAAGGACTCTGCGCCACATGGTACCCTTTTTTATACATATACCGTATCACTGCTTTGGCTATGCGGGTTTGGTACAGGTCATTGGATTGCGGATTCAGATTCAAGGAAAGAAAGCGGCCGGGCAACGCTGCATCGAGCGTAATCATTTGTTGGCGACTGATCGAACGGTCGACGTATGAATGCAAGTTCCCTGTTAAGCGGCAAAATTCTTTCAGGGCGGCCCTGGTCTCTTTCCCTGCCGCACCATCACTTTTAGCAATAGGGCCAAAGGGTTGGTTTTCCGTACCTCCAATGATGGGGTCGAGCAATCCCAATTGACACAATTTAGACTGAATAGCGTGAACGCCTTCATACTCCAAATCGGCAAGTAATATTTGATCGCGATTAATCCATGTAGTCAGCATAAGTTATTCAGGCAAACGTAAAAGGCCATAACCTGTTCCGGCATCCCGTTCATGGACACCATATTTTTGTTTATTGAATGCCATCATTTTCAGTCTATCCACCATTTGTACCGCAGAATAAGTGATATTTTTATTACGACAATCCTGAATCATCAAGGCGATGCACCCTGCAGTAAAAGCCGCAGCAATAGCAGTGTCCGGAGTATTGAGAACGGTCGATTCCCCATCATAACTTACTACTTCCAGCCCTTCACCTGGAGCTAACAGGTCAATTTTCCCGATTTTTGCCGAAAAGCTACTTCTATTCCCCAATTCATTACACGAACCCACAGATAAAACACCAGGAAATGCTGATGGGTACTGTGCTTCGGGATAATGATCAGAAACATGCCCGGCTGGCGCGACAACTATAATGTTCGCTGAGACAGCTGCATCAATTTTTTGTTTTATCAGCTGCTCCGTTGCGGGGTCTAAACCAGGCAAACGAGTAAGCACCACAATAATATCCGCCTCAGCATCAATAGCCCAATCCAATGCATCTATTAATCCCTGCGAAGTGATCGTATAGTGGAATGCGCCAATTTTGCCTACCAACAAGATAGATTGAGGAGCAACACCATATCGACTGATTCCGCGACCGGTCGCAGCAATGGCTGCTTGAGTACCTACACCATCAAGATCTGTTATGTCATCGTTCAGTCCTGGAAAAACAAAAGCATCAGCGATTTCAATATCCTCACAATTGGTTGCAACGCCTGTACCCAACAGGGCAATTCGAACCCCTTTACCCGTCGCTTGCTTTTCAATCCAATATTGCTGCTGAATATCCAGTAACCGGATACCCCAATTCAACAGTTCATTAGGATACATAATACCTGACTGATCTGCTGGTAAAGACTGGGGTCGAGTAAGCATTCTCCTTTCTAATAACTGATCCTCCGGTAAGTCAATAATCCCCATCATCAGTTCGTCGGCAACTAAATCGAAAGGCAACCGGGTTTCTCCAAACGGCGTTAATTCACCTGTTTCATCAAAAACGGCTTCGTCACTTTCTTGTAAAACCGCGACTAAATCAGGCATTTCCTGCACCAAAACGGTTGATGGAAGTTCTGGTAATATTCCATTATTTTGTACTGCTTCAGCACCGGTTAATTCCGGTAAAACTGGAATGGCAAAACCTGACCAGAAAAACCAGCCATTTGCACCACGGTACCAATGGTCATTACCCCCGATAACTGCCCCTGGATACATCATGTCTTCCACGTCAATTACGGCATGCTCAAATATTTGACCAATCAGTGTAAGATCAGTCAAATCTGTCGAACTGGAGCGTATTTCTGCAATATGCGTGAATCTTATCTGCATGCTATTTACTATTCGAAACCGTGCCAATTGGCTGAGCATCCGTATTTTGTGGAGGGCCGCTCACACCTCTTGACATCCTTATTCCACTACTATCAGATGATTCCCCTCCTCCACTACTTCGTAAAGCGAGCATTTTTTTCAACAAATCAAACCAAAATGAGGCACCAAAAGTTACTGCTATCCCTGTTAATAAAAATCCAGCTAATTTGACTAACCAATCAGGAAGACTTCGTTTATCTTCAGGCTCATTCCATCCTAATCCTAAGGGCGATTCCAGTGCCCCGAATTGTGAAGACATAAATCCTTTTGCATTTTCTATAGTCTGCTTGATGGCAGAATCGCGTGCAATGGCTGGAATGGTATCGGCAGCAACTAATTTATTGGCAACTTGCACCATTTTTTCCCGCAATTCCGGATTTGTGGAAAGCGCTTGATAAATATGAATGGTATCGGCATTCAGTAGGGTTGCCAGAACCAATCCAATAAAAAACAACCGCCATTTTGTAGCCCGTGAAAAAAATGCTGACGAACGTTCCATTACCTGTTCAAACCAATTCTCCATCTGATTTTTCAGGCCGCCGATGGTTCCGTCCGATTCCCGCACTAAATATTCAAGCAGGCGTTTCAGAGTCGGATCACTTATTTTATTGATCTTTTCCGCGAGATTCTTTCCGTCTCCGCTATCCTGAAGTACATCATGAAGAATAGCACTGAAGGTTTCCTTATTGATCCAGTCGGGGAGGGAGTAAGGTTGTACCAGATTTTTATTTTTGTCGGCATAAATCAATTGCCGAAAAAAGGGGTGGCTAAAAAAAGTCTCCGTCTGATCGCCCAACATATCTGTGAGTGTCTTGCGCAGGTGGCGCCCACGCAATGAAAGTATGGAGGAAATAATATCGTGAACAGTTGAAGATAAAATACTCATTAGCAACAGCACCAGTACGATACCAATAGAAACACTAAGAATAGTAAGCATAATGAAGTCTTTTTTACAAATAAATAATATATTAAAATGATCTTTTAAGTCTAAATGCAGGGTTGGAGCAGATCACTTTTTTGTCTGATCAGGCTTGATGGAGGCAAAATGCGAAACATTTAAACCGCAAAGCACCGAAATAAGCTAGAAAAAAGCAGTCCACTCCCAAAACCCATACTTGACTGATCACTTAGGTTATTTTGGGGAACAAAATACGATTTTTTTTTTGTAATCCCGTGCCGTAAATACTTCCGGTGGATAGATGCGAAAACCATTTTAAAAAAAATAGTTAGTCAATTGGGTTTGTTCTTCCCTTGTAATCCATCCGCTACAGTTGCATTCGCCCAGACCATTGAGAATTAAAATACATTAACTTGCTATGAGGACTGAATTCTGATATATTATCCAGACCCGGAGTATTCATCAGTCGGATTTATTTTCTCTCATTTGGCTTCATTGAATAAATATTCAACAATAAAAAAAAAGCCGCCCCAATACTGGAGCGGCTAAACGTTGTTTTTTCCTGCTGTTTATGTGTGGTAGAAATTAGTCGAGTGATTGGTTAGCGGTATTGGCACTGTTTGCTAACGTCTGGTATTCTGATGGAGTAAGGTTATCTAAACAGAAATGGATCGGATTGATCGGCTTTCCTTTATAATGTACCTCATAATGCAGGTGAGGGGCTGTAGAAAGCCCCGTATCGCCTACTTCTCCAATTTTATGTCCTTTTTTAATTTTTTCACCGACCCGAACAGTCATTTTATTCATGTGTGCATACCAGGTTTCGTAACCGAAACCATGACTGATACGAACACAATTACCATAACCATTATGCCAACCAGCTTCCACCACTACACCATCGCCTGTAGACTGAATGGCTGTGCCAATGCGAGCAGGGAAGTCAACGCCTTCATGGAATTTTTTTACTTTGTAAACTGGGTGGATGCGATATCCAAATCCGGAAAGTACATTCATACTTTTTTGAACCTGGTCTTCCCGAACTGGTTTGATACTGGGCAATGAAGCCAGCATAGTTTGTTGATTATTGGCCAGTTGCTGAATGGTATCGAGCGATTTACTTTCAATGGAGAGTTGAAGCGCCAAGGCATCCATTTTATTTAATGTCTGTTCTATTGTTTCGCCACTGTAAGTAAAGGCAGAAAGTTCCGGGTGCGCATTATGACCACCGACACCAGCCTCCCAAACATCCTGATCAATAGGATCCATACCAAAAACGGCGCGGTGTACATTGGCATCCCGGTCATGGATATTATTGAGCACTTTTGACATCATCCCCAATTGCTCATTCAATTGTTCATATTTATATCCCATCTGATCAATTTCGCGAAGTAATTCTTTTTCGCGGGGAGAGGGAAAATAAGAATATAAAACGGCTAATAAAGCAACTGCTGTGACTAATACCACTGAGAAAAAACCAAATGCGCGCCAAATGCGGGTTTTTATGGGTATTACGACTTTTTCATAGGTTAAGGTGTGGATGTTGTAAACAAATTTTTCTTTACGTCCCATACTGTTGTGTTTTGCCAAGAGAGCCTAACGTGTGGCCATGCCCACTGGCATGATTAAAAGTCCGAATGCTGCGGGGGATTAAAATGTGTGGATTAAAGCAGACCGAAAAATTATCGGAGACACGTTATGTTGCAGATTCGCCTAGTTATTAAGGTGCCTTTCATTTTGAAAGAAAAGGCGAAAGCACAAAGGTAGAACACTGCTTTCGCCTAACAAAACTTTTTAATAAAAAAGTACTTAATCCGTCGTTTAATCCGGCAAAAACAACATATTTTACCAATATTAACTAAAAATCATAATAACAGTCGAAATATAATTTGGCTTTGCTTAAAAAAAAACACCTGTGAAAGTGGTCAAACATCATTTCAGTAGCTATGAAATCTTGTAAATCAAGCAATCCAATACGTATAAAATCTGTGTCATTAACAACTGTCATTTCCATGCCTGCGCTTTTTTGCTGGTTAATAATAAAAATGGTGCTAATCCACCTACCCATATTGCCAACAAACCATCCAGAACAGGAATAAACACTGCCATTTTTTTCTCTCCGAACATCCGGCAGGCCTTCTGCATCACCGGCCACACAACGGCTATGCGTAAGGAGTAGCCCGCGACCACTGCCCCCCAATATTCAGGCGCCAACAATAATAAGATGACCGCCAGTCCATAATGTACTGCATGGGTAAATGCCACGCCACCTAATACCAGGTTGTGCCAGGTTTTATACCCCATTCCCGCATTTAAGTGTCGTTTTTTTTGGTTAATCCACCCTTTAAAGGTTGTTTTTGCAGGCGAAAACATAAAAGATGCTGGTTGGGTGCAAATGACTGTATTATAGCGGTCGGCTACTTCATTGACGAACAGGTCATCGTCTCCTCCAATAATATGATCATGTGCAGAAAATCCATCGGCATACCAAAAAAGGGATTTATGCCACACTAAATTGCGGCCAACTCCCATAAATGGCCAGCCGGTATGAGCCGTTGATAAATACTGCAAAGCGGTATACAATGTTTCGAACCTTGCCCACCTGTTCATCCATCCCTCCTGGGTAATCATCGGGGCGTAGCCAAGCACTACTGCTGGTTTTTTAGCCTCATTCATCATGGTTTTCAGCCAATCAGGCCCAACAGGCCGACAATCCGCATCGGTAAGTGCAATCCAGTCGAATCTGGCCCTTTTTATGCCTGTTGACAACGCATGTTTTTTGCCTGGATTTACTTTAGGGGACACCCGCAAAACCTGTAACCGGGAGAATTGCTTTGATAGTTCTGCCAGTATTTCCTCCGATGCATCGCTTGAGTCGTCGTCAACCACCATTACTTCCCAATCAGCCGGATATTGTTGCTTAAGAATAGCAGGAAGGAATTGTTTCAAATTTACTGCTTCATTTCTGGCGCAAATCACTACCGATACATTTGGAAATAGCATATTGTTCTCCGAAATAGCTGGTATAGATGACTTATCCCTCCACACCAACCGCGTGGGAAAAATGCCCCAGATCAATATCTGCAACAGTGTTACTCCTGTAAAAATCCAAACCAGCGCCACCATACTTTATTGAACGAAAGGTTAATACCTGAGGTGATTTGGACTGCAAGAAACGGCGTTCCCTTTCTTTTTTATACTTTTGTGGTTCGAACTTAATATATCAGTTAATAATTGTCAGTATCAGGCATTATTTGACACTGTCACAATTACCTGAAGGTGCCTGAGCACGCTTGATAACTGATACACCGATAACTATATGTCTGTACAAGTAACAGGTTTGGTAAAAAAATACGGGGAGCAAAATGCTGTGGATAATATCACTTTCGAGGCCCGAAAAAGTGAGGTACTGGGATTTTTAGGACCCAATGGAGCAGGAAAAACCACTACAATGAAAATTGTAACGGGTTATATTCCCCAAACATCGGGCACAGCAACTGTTTGTGGCTTTGATGTGAATACCCAAGCCATGGAAGCCCGAAAAAAAATTGGTTATCTACCCGAGCATAATCCACTGTACAAAGAAATGTACGTCAGGGAGTATCTCGAATTTACTGCAGGTCTCCATAAAGTGCCTTCACCCCGCAAACAAGTCGAAGCCATGATCGAACGGACCGGACTGACTTCGCACAGGCACAAATTAATTGGCCAGTTGTCTAAAGGTTACCGCCAAAGGGTCGGATTGGCACAAGCCATGCTGCATAACCCGGAGGTTTTAATTCTCGACGAACCCACTTCCGGCCTTGATCCCAACCAAATCATTGAAATCAGGCAACTGATCAAGGATATCGGCAAAGAAAAAACAGTTATCCTGTCTACCCATATTCTTAGCGAGGTGGAAGCTGTTTGCGATCGGGCGGTGATTATTAACAAAGGTGTTATCGTGGCTGATGCGCCAATCAGCGCCTTAAAGGACCAGTTTTCCGGTCAAACCATTATCACCGTTGAATTCAGGGGAGAAACCTCTGCGAAAGCACTTCAAACCATTCCAAATGTACAATTAGTTAAAAATTTAGGTGGCAATAGATGGCATCTTTCAGCCACGCTGGACCATGATATTCGGGGAGATGTGTTCACTTTTGCGGTCCAAAACAAACTGGTATTGCTTGAATTACACAAAGAAGTGCACAGTGTAGAGGATGTATTTCAACAACTTACCAAGCAGTAATAATAACGAAAAATTAAAAATAAACATATGTTTTCCATCCTGAAAAAAGAGATCAATACCTTTTTTTCGTCGCTGATCGGGTACGTCGTTGTCGGTGTTTTCCTCATTCTCATGGGGCTTTTACTGTTTGTTTTCCCGGAATATTCCATTCTCGACGGTGGGTATGCTTCTTTAGAGACGTTATTTGCCATTTCTCCGATGGTTTTTATGTTTTTGATTCCGGCAGTGACGATGCGGAGTTTTGCGGAAGAACAACAGTCCGGCACTATTGAACTATTAGTAACCCGACCGGTAAGTGATTGGCAAATTGTAACCGCCAAATTCTGGGCGTGCCTGATTTTAGTCATCTTTGCACTACTCCCCACCATTACCTATTATTTTACAGTGTATCAATTGGGAACACCTGTTGGTAACCTTGATTCGGGTGGGATTTTTGGCTCTTATATCGGATTAATATTTCTGGCTGGCGCATTCGTGGCTATTGGCGTTTTTGCGTCGTCATTGACCAACAATCAGATTGTATCGTTCGTCCTGGCTACATTCCTGTGCTTTTTCTTTTATTTATCCTTTGATTTACTGAGTAGTTTACCCATTTTTTATGGCAAAACAGACGATTTGGTACAAGCATTCGGCATTCAATATCACTATAATTCACTCAGCCGGGGAGTACTTGATACACGCGATATCGTATATTTTGTTTCCCTCATCCTGCTGTTTCTTGCTGCAACAACACTTTCGTTGGGCAGGCGAAAATGGTAGTTTTTTTTAACTATGAGTTATGAGTTTCGTTGCGTACACGGCGACAGTATTTGCCCGCTATTTGTCCAATAAGTAGAGGCTGGAAAATATTGTCGCCGTGTACGCAACGAAACTCATATCTTATACCTATTTTTTTAACATGCGTCTTTTAGTACTTCTTTTACTCGTCTCATCGAGCATTTTTGCCCAACAAAACTATGAATTCCGGGATGGCAACTGGTATAACGGTGCTGATTTTACACCCGGTACATGGTATACTTCCGGTGGAAAACTCACCAAAAAAGCACCCTCGAGGATTGATTCGGTAATTGATCTCAAAAACATGTGGGTAGTACCTCCAATGGGCGATGTATTTTCGTCCAGCCTGGCCAATCATCCCACACCCGAATCACAAGTTAAAACCTATATGAACGACGGCGTTTTTTATATCCAGGTTTTGGGCAACACTAAGGCTGCCCGTTCAAAAGTAGAGCCTTTGGCCAATAAAAATACTGCGCCGGATATTTCCTTCTCCAATGGCGAGTTTACCTGTACACTGGGCGAGCCCTTCATGCGCCTTGAACCCATTTCGATGGGGCTTAAGATCAACGCTATTCCCTCCAAAAAAGAGGAAATTAAACTTAGCCGTACTGGACTCGGCGACAGCTACTGGCTGATGGATAATAAAGATGCGGTTTCGGCCAATTGGGATAAAATTAAAGCACAAAAACCGGGTGTCATTTCTATTTGGCTGCTCGATGCTGAAAAATCAGGTGGAAAAGAAGGCAAAGGTCTCACCCCAGAGGTAGCCAAAGCCATTGTAAAAAAAGCACATAAAGCTGACTTGA
Organism: Saprospiraceae bacterium; assembly: GCA_044350415.1. Classification (GTDB taxonomy): domain Bacteria; phylum Bacteroidota; class Bacteroidia; order Chitinophagales; family Saprospiraceae; genus M3007. The sequence goes on from JBILHQ010000004.1 coordinate 47,608, forward strand.
AGGTGTATGCACACGTGGAAAACATCAGCGATATCCGTCTGGCGGTCAACTTAGGTATTGATGGTATTGTCAATTTACCCGGTTCATCGTGGAATGGAGAAGGAAGTACGACGAAATTTGAACTTACCAATGAGGACCTCAAACTCCTGGCGAAAAAACAAACGGTGATTATTCCTCTTTTTTCACAAGCCCAGTTGACCGGTCTCCCATCAGCCAAATTAAAAGAGTTTCAACGGATTACCCTCAACCGGATGTTTGCCGCTGGTGTGAACGTTTGTGCCGGCTCAGATGATCCACAGCGTACCCTCCGCTCAGAAGTGAACTATTGGTTTAGTTTGGGGGAAATTGACTACAAAATGATGTTAAAAACCCTGTGTGAGCGCTCGCCAAGGGCTATATTTCCTGAAAGGAAAGTAGGTAAAATTGAATCGGGCTATGAAGCGAGTTTTTTGGTGCTCGATGATAACCCCATCAATAATATCCTGAAACTTCGCGCTACTACCCTGAAAGTTAAAAACGGCGCACTCATAAAATGATTATTGTTCAGGATAAATTAGTCAGCGACGATGTGGTAAAAGAACAATTCGTCTGCAATCTCAGTGCCTGTAAAGGCGCTTGTTGCTGGGAAGGAGACAGTGGTGCACCATTGGAAAAGGATGAATTGGCTATTTTAGACGATATTTTTGAAAAAGTAAAGCCTTATCTCTCTCCGGCAGGTCTTGACGCTATCGCAAACGATGGTAAATACCTCTTTTTTAGCGAAGCGCAGGAATGGGGTACCCCACTGGTCAATAATGGCCCCTGTGCTTATATGACCTTAGAAAATGGGGTTGCGCAATGCGGTATCGAACGTGCCTGGCGCGACGGTAAAATCGAATTCCGAAAGCCCATTTCTTGTCAATTATATCCTATTCGGGTCGGGAAAAACGAAACTGTGGGGTTTGAAGCGCTTAATTACGACCGTTGGGATATTTGCAGTGCAGCTTGTGAAAAAGGCAAAAAAGAGCAAGTGCCTGTTTATGTTTTCCTCAAAGAGGCGATCATCCGGAAATATGGGGAAGATTTTTATGAAGAATTGGATGGAGCTGCTCAATTTTTGAAAGAAAACGAGTAGCATTTTTTATCACATAGTACACGTAGGGTTTCACATAGAGCATGATGTTCACGTTACGTTTACGTTACGTACTATGATCTATGTGAAACTCCCTAAGTGTACTACGTAATAAAAATATGGAAAATGAAATAAAAATGGCTTAGGAACCTTCATTTTGACACCGTTCCTTCTCATCATTTCTCAATTTTAAAAACACCAGCGAAGGATGTTTGAAGTAACCTATCTGGAGACGCCGGTTGGTTTTCTGGTACTTACAGCAGATCATAAAGCAGTAATTCGAATTGATTTTGCCGATAAATTGCCAGAAAACGCTGTAAGCAGACCTCCTTCTATGCTACTTAAGAAAGCCTTGTCGCAATTGAGTGAGTATTTTGCAGGTGTGCGTATGGTTTTCGACTTTCCAATCCGGCCGGAAGGCACCGATTTCCAAATTCGGGTGTGGAACGAATTACTAAAAATCCCTTTTGGCCAGACTGCTTCCTACCTCGAAATGGCCAAACGCCTCGGTGATGAAAAATGTATCCGGGCAGCCGCTTCGGCTAACGGTAAAAACCCGATTGCTGTAGTTATTCCCTGCCATCGCGTCATTGGTACTGGTGGCAAATTAGTAGGCTACGGAGGAGGTTTGTGGCGAAAAAAGATCCTGTTACAGCATGAAATGGCTTTTGTAAAGCAGGAAGGGTTACTGTTTTAACGTGAGCCCCCATTTCGGAGTATCAGAAATTCTTACGGGTAGCCTATTAAGGATGTAATATGATAAAATTTTTCTGGCTGCTTATTTTTCCAGTACACTGGAGTGAATATATGCCAGCAGCCCAGTGACTAACATCTAATGACAGCGTATTTGCAGGATTAATTTTTTTGTAAAACCAATCCTCCCTTTGCATTATAAATACTTAAATATACAATTGATGTTGGGATTTTAACCGAAATATGGTCAAAAGCCGGGTTGGGAGCAATTGTTATACCAGACCCAACAGATATATTTGTCTCATATACAGATGATATTGCACAGGTATCCGATTCCGGCCAAACCTTGAAATTAGGAAAGTTAGGCATTGTAAAAGCATTTACCGAATACATTTCGATGGCGTAAGGCTCAAAATTGCATAATGTACCCGGGCAGTTAGAATTGTGAATAGTATGAATGTGCTGAGAATTATTGGTTCCCGAAATATATATTTTCTCATTTGGCGCAAGCCGGGCTTGATAATACAAGGTTTTGTACATCAGGCCGGAAGGGTGTACGCAGATATTAAAGTTTTTGAGGCGCCAATATCATTACTCAATAAGTCAAACTGGTACAGTTCAGTATAATAAGTCGCATAAAGATATCGCGAATTAGAAGAAACGGCAGCTCCATTAAACCAGTTTGTATCATGTGGTGGTATTTGAATTTCATTACTTATAGTGCCGGTATTTGCATCAAAATCGTAGATATGTAACCCGTTTTCGCCTTCATAACGAATATATTTCTTCTTATTTGGCGCAAAGACCGCTTGTGATCCCGTAGTATTAAGCGAGCAGGGAGTTCCGGTATGCTGTATTGAGTAATTTGAAATTCCATTTTCCGTGATCAAATAAGTATGGTAGCAATTACTCAGTGCTTTCGGTACTAACAGCCACCAGTCCACTCAGTTTTCATGCATACAGGCCTGTAATGTCCCTATTGGAAACGTGTCATTCAGCAACAACTGGTTCTTTTCAACAATACCGCCAAGTCCGCCATTTAATGCCATATCTATAGTGGTATAATACAGGTTTCGGGGGCAGGTGAAACTGGTGGTATGGGTAGAATCATAATAATTGATTTGTAAGTCGAAATTGAATAAATAATACAGTGTATTACTTCCTGGTTTTGGAACGGACAAACAGCCTTGCGCAAAAACAGAACCATAGTCACAATAATTTTGCAACAGTCCTAAGCCCAATGAGTCACTATCAGGCATGGTATCGTTTAATACACTAGTGCCGCCTCCAGTGAATAACCTACGAATCGAATCAATAACTTATCTTAATGCCTAAAAAGTCATGCGCAGTCCAGAGATACACGCCAGCCCGATCCAAAAGCGGCTCCTGTTAAAAATATCTCGCCAATCTACATCGAGCATTCGCGAGGTTGGGCGTTCAAAGATAATACTTTTGTTGTTGGAAGGTCAATCAAGTCTTCGGGTAAAGAACGAGACTGGCTGCTGCTGGGAAAAGGCTCAACAATGGCGCTACCGTTGGTTAAGTTATCAAGCAGTATTTTTAAAAATTGAGGGTAGAGAGAAAAGGGAAGGGATGGAGCACGATTTAGAGCAAAAGATTAGAGAATGCCTTGGTGATGCGCCGAGACGAGGTGGGCCGGTCAAGATTACGGCGGAACAATACTGCCAGATTTTGGGTGTTTCATTGGAGCTGCCTGAACTTAGCGGTCGCCCCATCAGCCAATGGACCTTGACTGAATTGGTCGATGAGGTTCAAAAAAGGGGCATTGTGAGCCAGATCAGCCGTTCCCAGTTGGGAAATTTTTTAAAAAGAAAGCGAGGTGAAGCCGCACAAGACAGCGGGTTGGCTAAATCCCAAATGCACAGCGGAAGAGTTGGCGCAGGGGAGTAAGAAAATTTGCGAGGCCTACCTTCAAGCACTGGAAAAATGGGCAAATGAGGGCCTGAAAACGATCTGTACGGACGAAAAAACCGGCATGCAGGCATTGGAGAGAGGAGCGCCAGATCTGCCGATGCAAGTGACACCAGAGCGGCTTATTTGGCCAACCCACAGCATCCGGTTTATTTTATTTACACGCCAAAACATTGCTCTTGGCTTAACCAAATTGAAATATGGTTCTCCATTTTAAGCAAAAAACTTTTGAGAAGGGGCAATTTTACATCAAAACAAGACCTCAAAGAACAAATAGAACGGTTTATCGAATATTTTAACCGAGTCTTGGCTAAACCTTTCAAGTGGACTTACAATGGAAAACCATACACCAGGTGATTCATAGGTTATTCGCTGGATGCGGCAATAGTCGAAATCAAGATTACTATACTGTTGGCAAAGTGGGGGAACATTTTCAAATGAAATATTTTCAGGAAGGCTTCCGTCACACTCGCTTTGAGAATAAATCGGAAGATTAATACCTAAAATTAGTCCCAGAATCAACAAATAATGAATGGTATTAATTTTTTTGGGCAAACTATTGGTTGTAAGTTTCACAAAGGAAATGTTTACTATTAAGTTAAGAAATATATTATAATTAAACATAACAAATTTACACTCTGGAAATCGGTTAAACCAAGGCCAATTCATTCAAAAAACAGGTTATTTCGTTCAAAAAAAGGGCTAAATTGTTCAGGGTTTGGCAAATTGCCCATTTCTTTCTACCTCACCCCGAAAATAATAAGCATGAACCCTTACGGTAAAGCATTTCGAATTATACGATTGATAAAGGATATTCCATTAGGTACAGTAGCCAGCGACCTCAATATTGATGAACGGATTTTACGCAAAATTGAAGATGGTGAAACAGATTTGATTACTCCCCGCTTTAATCAAATGCCCCAATATTACAAGATTGAATATCCCATTATATTCGAATTAGCCAAAGATCATGGCGCATTCCAAAATGTTATCCAGAGTATAAATGGAGACTCAACGATCGTTAACCAAAATGTTTCATCAATCCAAATGTCTGAAATGCAAAAAAGAATTGATATAGTGGAGCGGAAGATTGAACAATACAAAGAAAATGATAGGTTTCAAAAAGAAATAATTGCTAAATTGATGGAAAAGAAATGATAATATTTCAATTATAGTACCATTGTACCATACATCTTCCCTAAAGCACTCATTTTGATCAGGTTGGCCAACCTTTTATTGGATTCTGCAAGGTTATTTTTACGGCATTCCAGCACAAAGCCAATGCGCAGTTTTTGATAATTAACGGGGAATTCCTGAAAATTTTGCCACGCAACTTCATTTTCTGAAAATTGCAGCAACACATCATCAGGAATTACCAACGGTGCATTTTCTTCCCCTAACAAACGCGCGATGGGCGCCAATCCATTAGGTGTCATTTTCCCTTCCCGAATAAGTTTAAAAATTCTTTGCCGATTGAGTTCCGATAAAAAACTTTTGGGCCGACGCGGCGTATAACGTTGTACAGAACTGGTAGCACCATAACTTTTGGCGATACCGTCAATCCAGCCAAAACACAAGGCCTCCTCTACGGCATGGTTGTAAAGTACGCTATCCACACCCGTCTTTTTGTGGCGCGTCTGCAGCCAGATTTCATTGGCTGTTTCACTAAATTCCATAAGCCATTGACGCCATTCGTCCCGGTTTCTGGCGTAAAAAACAGTGGTTATTTCCATTATTGCTGTTTGTAATGATCAATTCGTTTTGCAGGAAAGTGATGTATATCCCATATTTGTGTACGAAAGTCCATTCTTTCCACATGGATGGTTATTGTTTTGCGTTTTTTATCCCAAATATAAGGAAACTGGTTGAAAATCCAGTTGCTATCCTGAAGCATTGGGCGTCCATTTTTGATTTGTACCCCTAGCAAATAACGTCCGGTGCCTTCTAAATAAGGCGTGTCAAAAGCGTATAAAGTATCGTTTACTTCGATAATTCGCTGTTTTAAACCATTTATATCCTCAATACAAGTTTCAGGTAATTCATCCCAGCTAAATTCCGGATAAGTAATCGTATCGCGTTGACTTTGGTAGTCGGCTATAATGACCGTTTCATAGTTGGAGTACATTTTCCAACCAATTTTCAATAATTGATTAGCTGAAACATCCCAAAATGAATCAGAAACAGTTATTGGCGCAGGTTTTTCCACTTCCCGTTTGGAATGATTGCAATTTGTGAGATATAAAATAATAAAAACGGCAATGCCGATACGGAACAAAGTCATGTGACAAACTTACAAATTTCAGCTAATAGGGAAGAAATATTCCTACTCATTAACAAATTCCAGCAAGTACATCATTATAGTCAACACTCAGCAGTACAAAGCGTTTACCTTTGTCTTGCTAATTAAATTACACCATGACATTAAAAGATTCGACGTTATTACACCACCAGGCCTATATCAACGGGACCTGGACCAATGCCGACTCCGGCAAAACATTCGCAGTAACCAATCCGGCCAATGGCGAAGAACTAGCCCGCGTCTCCGATCTCGGTGCGAATGAAACATCCCGCGCCATTGATGCAGCTAATGCGGCATTTCCGGAATGGGCGGCCAAAACAGCCACTGTTCGTGCTGGTATTTTGCGTAAATGGCATGATCTGATCATGGAACATGCCGACGATTTAGGCCTTTTAATGACCCTCGAACAAGGAAAACCATTGGCAGAAGCCCGTGGGGAAGTTCGTTACGGTGCGTCCTTCATTGAATGGTTTGCAGAAGAAGGCAAACGGGCGTATGGCGATATTATTCCGCCCCATATGCCTGGAGTGCGGTTGTTGGTCATGAAGCAGCCCATTGGCGTGGTCGGTGCTATCACACCCTGGAACTTCCCTAACGCAATGATTACCCGCAAAGTAGCACCTGCCTTAGCCGCAGGATGTACGGTAGTGATCAAACCCTCTGAAGAAACACCGCTTTCAGCACTGGCATTGGCAGAACTGGCGCAACGCGCAGGTTTCCCCGCAGGTGTTATTAATATCGTCACAGGCGTTGATGCAGCCACTATTGGCCAAACACTAACTTCCAGTCCATTGGTTCGAAAAATATCCTTCACTGGCAGCACGGCGGTAGGAAAACTACTGATGCGCCAGGCCGCAGATAGTGTTAAAAAAATAAGCCTTGAATTGGGTGGAAATGCACCATTTATCGTGTTTGACGACGCCGATTTGGATGAAGCTGTAAAAGGTGCCATTATCTCCAAGTACAGGAATGCAGGTCAAACCTGTGTTTGTGCCAACCGACTATTCGTACAATCCGGTATTTATAACGCATTCTTAGAAAAATTTACGGCAGCGGTACAACAACAAAAAGTAGGTCCGGGATTAGAGCAAGGCGTTAGTATCGGTCCTCTTATCAACAATAAAGCACTTGCTAAAGTACAACGGCTAGTATCTGATGCCACCAGTAAAGGTGCCCGCGTGGTCACGGGCGGACATGCGCTCGAAGGCACTTTCTTTGAAGCAACCATCATTGCTGATGTGGAGACCGATATGGCGATCATGCATGAAGAGATTTTTGGTCCTGTTGCCCCTGTAATCAAGTTTGAAACAGAAGCGGAAGTCATCAAAATGGCTAATGACACCCCATACGGCCTTGCCGCGTACTTTTATGGTCGCGATATTGGCCGCATTTTTCGGGTTTCAGAAGCACTGGAATACGGCATGGTTGGTGTAAATACGGGGTTGGTTGCCACCACTGTCGCACCATTTGGCGGCGTCAAGGAAAGTGGTATCGGTCGGGAAGGTTCCAAATACGGACTGGAAGACTTCATGGAAGTAAAATATGTTTGTATAGGAATTTAGTGGTGAGTGGTGAGTGGTGAGTGGTGTATTATGGAATAAATCGCTTCACCACTAAACACTCACCACTAAAATACTCACCACTTAACTAGTTGGGCTATCCGGAGCAGGAGCGCTGGCGTGATAATCTTTTGCTACGCGAGCGGCATAATCATCTAGTAATTCCAATACCCGCTCCCGTTGGGGTGATTGCACGATCAAACCAACGTGATGTTCTTTTCCAGTCATACGCCAACTTATTTCCGGATCATTAAACTGAGTGGTATCGGGCCATTGCTGGCGAGCCAGCGATACAATAATGCCTGCATAATCTTTCCTTGGCTTGGGTAATTCATATTTTCTACCTGTAGCTACTGCATATTCAATCTTCGCCCACTCTGCCCAAAGATTAACGCCGGATGAACATTCTACCATTTCTGCCAAATGCGCTCCGCCAACGCGGGATGCCGTCTCCAAAAAATAGAACTTCCCATCTTCTTTATTCTTGATGAACTCGGTATGACTGGCGCTATATTGCATACCAAAGGCCGTCATTACATCGGCTGTCATTGCTTGCATTGCCTTATCATCGGCAGAGCCGAAAGGAATAACTGCGCTACGGAAAATACCGCCGCCGTGCGCCACTTCAAATGGCGTTGATAAGTACTGCGAAATACGACAAAACACCACCTTACCATCAATTGACAGTGCGTCAGAATGGTATACATCGCCTGGTTTAAATTGCTCCACCAGATAGGAATGTCGATCACCACCCAATTTTTCCAGATGCGCCCACAGTTCTTGTTCGCTATAAATCTTCTTCATACCTGTTGCAGAAGCCTGCCCACGCGGCTTTACGATCCATGGAGCAGGTACTGTTGCGACAAAACGACGTATATCGTCATCATTAAACAAGTCGGTAAATGCCGGGACATTGATACCAGCTTCAGCTGCTTTCAGGCGCATGGCCAGTTTGTCCCGAAAATGGCGGCAGGTGGTTTCTCCCATTCCAGGAATACGAAAATGTTCTCGTAGATGGGCGGCTTTTTCTACGTCAAAATCATCCAGGGCAACTACCCTGTCAATCTTTTTGGCGCGCATCAACCAGGCTAATCCCGAGATGACATCAGGCATATTCCATTCATTATTGGGGCCTTGCTCCACATAAAAAATGTCATCCAGCGATTCACGGGCCCAGTCGCTATGCTCCAGTTTTTTAGAAGTCACCAGATAAACAGTAGCGCCCGTGGCCTTCATTCCGCTTAAAAAATCGTTCCCCTTGAAGTAGCTGGAAACACATAAAAAAGATACAGGCATAGTGGTTTGTTTTATTTTTCTTCGTTTTGAATGAATACTGGCAAATATGCAATAAGCAAGTACAAATAAACGAAAAATGATTTGCATTTTATATTTTGCTTGACCAAAACATCCGATTTTTGCATTTTCAATTAAATTCACCTTTTATCTGTGCAGTACATTTATCATTTAATAGTACGTCTTCGTTATTCCTCAGTTTTCTCTCTTCTTCTGTTTTTTTCCCAATTGCCCGCTCAGTCAAAGTGGGTGGTAGAAAAATTTCCGGATTCTATCAATTCAAAATACGATGAAATTGCGCCTGTTCCATCACGCGACGGCCGTACGCTCTATTTTACCCGAACGGGTTATCCCGAATTCAACCGCACCCTGATCTTCGATACGATCAATTATGCCTTAAAATTAGAGGAAGAAAAATACTGGCGAATGCTCAATGGACTTTACACTGAATTGGGGCAATCGGTTGCAGGAGCACCCTGGAGGTCGGCATTTAACCAGGATGTCTGGATTGCGCATTTAGATACCACTGGTGATATTACTACTATTGAGCACCCGGACTACCCCTTAAACAATGCGCTTACCAATAGTTTAGTCGCTATTACACCTGACCCGAATGCATTTTACATTATCAATCAATTCAAACCTGCCGGGGACATGAAGCGTGGTTTTTCGGTTATTCGACGTCAATCCGACAGTACATGGTCTTTTCCGCAACCGGTTACGATCAAAGACTACTACACGATTACGTCGGATGTTAACCTGACGATGAGTTTTGACGGAAAAGTAATAATTCTTTCGGCTGCTCGTTTTGACTCAAAAGACCTTGATTTATACATTTGTTTTCAAGAAGGCGAACATATATGGAGCGCTCCGCAGCACTTGGGTAATGTAATAAACTCTGGTCGTCGTGAAATGACTCCTTATTTATCGGAGAACAATCGCACGTTGTATTTTGCTTCTGACAGGTGGGATAGTTCCGGCGGGTTGGATATTTATATGACCCGAAGAGAAGGCGACTCGTGGTTCGACTGGTCCAGCCCAATTCAATTCATTGAACCTATTAATTCCAAAGCCGATGAATCGCAACCCTATTTCAATATGACCACGGGTTATCTTTATTTTACTTCGAAAAGAGATGGGAATAGCGACATTTTCAAGGTAAGTATCGCGCCACCGCAGCCTACAGAAATGGTGGTAAAGGGCAGAGTTATACATTCTAAAACGCGTTTCCAACTTACAGACTGCGCAGTTGCGTATTTTTTTGAAGGCACCGAACGCCAGATAATCCCTGCGCCGGATGGCACGTTTACTATTAAAATCCCAAAAGGAGTACCCGTATATTTTACAGGCATCAAAACGGGCTTTAATGGCGTGCCACAAGAAGTCTTTTTCAGACAGGATTATTACTATTTCAAAGACTTCTACAACATCGAACTGGAAGTGGATCCATTGGAAAAAGGAATGTACATTGCCCTTCAGCCCATTTTCTTTCAGCAATCAAAGGCCACTATCCTTGACAACTCCTTCGGAGAATTAAAAAAACTGGCTGACCTGCTCACTCAAAATCCCAGCATTCACATTCTCATAGAAGGACATACCGACAATATTGGCAAAGCAGAAGATCTAATTCAATTGTCCTTAGATCGTGCCGATGCCGTAAAGGCTTTTCTGATAGATCAAGGTATCGAAGAAAGAAGAATTGAAACAAAAGGAGTTGGTCCGAAATCACCATTAAACGACAATAGTAGTGATGAACTTCGCCAACTGAACAGGCGTGTGGAAATACTTATTACAAGAACATAGAATCGGCTCATGTTCCACGTGAAACATTGCGACCTTTGCAGAACAAGTTAGGCTTCTTGCCGCAAAAACAAACACTATGCAACTATACAGCACCAACAACCCTGCTCTTCGGGTAGGCCTGAAAGAAGCTATTTTAAAAGGACTCCCGGATGACAACGGCTTATTTATGCCCGTGGAGATCCCGTCTTTGCCTCCAACATTCCTCGACGGTTTAACAGAAATGACCTTTCAGGAAATCAGTTTTGGCGTTGCCCGGAATCTTATTGGGGGCGATATTGAACACGGAGACCTTAAAAGTATCATTGACCGGGCAATTAACTTTCCTGCACCAGTTGTTCCTGTCGATGACAATACAGCAGTGCTTGAACTTTTTCATGGACCTTCCCTGGCATTTAAAGATTTTGGTGGAAGATTCATGGCTGAAATCATGTCGCATTTCAACCGACAAGAAGACCAGGAACTTACTATTTTGGTGGCTACTTCCGGAGATACTGGAGGGGCTGTAGCAGCTGGTTTTTATAAAACACCAGGCACACGGGTAATTATTTTATACCCTTCAGGAAAAGTAAGCCCACTCCAGGAAAAGCAATTGACCACATTGGGCGAGAATATTACAGCCCTGGAAGTAGCTGGCACCTTCGATGATTGTCAGGCGCTGGTAAAAAAAGCATTCTTAGATCGGGAAATTAACGGTAAACTTCGCCTCAGTTCAGCCAATAGCATTAATATTGCCCGCCTTATTCCGCAGTCGTTCTACTATTTTGAGTCCTACAAACAAGTAGTAAAAGAATATCCTAACGTGGTGTATGTAATACCGTCTGGTAATTTTGGAAATCTTACAGCAGGTTTATTGGCCAAAAAAATGGGCCTTCCTGTGAAGCACTTCGTAGCAGCCACCAATAATAATAACATTGTTCCTGAGTACCTGAATACAGGAGAGTACCATCCAAGACCATCTGTCAGGACACTCTCTAATGCCATGGACGTAGGTAACCCATCTAACTTTGCACGCATGCTCGATCTGTATAGTTCCACGTGGAACATCATGAAAACAGATATTTCAGGGTATGCATATAGCGATGCCTTGACAGAAAATACAATCCGGGAAATACTTGACAAGCACGGATATCTATTGGATCCACACGGAGCAGTGGGATATCTTGCAGCAAAAGAGTACCTATCCGAACATCCGTATGATTATGGAATTGTACTGGAAACTGCACATCCTGCCAAGTTTCTGGAAGATATGGAACGGATTATTGGACATGAAATAGATGTACCTGAAAGGCTTGCAGTGATGGCCAACAAAGAAAAAGTATCTATATTGATGAGTACTAAGTTTGAAGATTTTAAAGAATGGTTGATGGGGTAGGGGTAGAGTGTAGAGCGGTATTAAACAGAAGAGTCCAATGTTTTTACACGGAGACGTAGAATGTTTTTACACGGAGAGACACAGAGAAAAAGGTACGGAGAGACACGGAGGCGTAGAGTGATTCTAGGGTACCGTAGAGTGCATCCCCCTATTTTGTGTTTAGTATTTATTCAAAGGATTGGATGACCCTAAGGATTGGATGACCCTACTGTCAAAAAATTACCACTCTACGCCTCCGTACCTCTCCGTGCTCTACGCCTCCGTGTCTCTTCGTGCAAAATAACACTACGCCTCCGTGTATCTCCGTGCCCTTTGCTCCGTGTATCTCCGTGCAAAAACACTCTACGCCAAACACCCAAAAATCAATTAACAAATACTTTGCGTTTTCCTCCCCATCAGGTACTTGACAATCATCCGAAACCCCTTAATTTTGCAATTCAATTTTCTATTTTTTTCTCCACCGTAAAGTTTTTAATGATGTTTTTACACGAAACCACTTCTATCGTTCTTGCTAAGGCAATCGAAGCACACACCATCCTTGGACCGGGTTTACTTGAATCGGCCTACAAAGAATGTCTCTTTTATGAACTTCAGCAAGCGGGCCTCCCTGCAAAAAAGGAAGTTCCCGTTCCACTTATCTACAAAGATGTTCGCCTGGATCACGGCTACCGAATTGATATCCTGATTGGGGGAACGATTGTCATCGAATTGAAAGTAGTTGAAAATCTTACTCCCGTTCATCAGGCACAAGTAATTACTTGCCTCCGTCTTGGTAAATATCCTGTAGGACTGCTCATCAACTTTAATGTACTTAAATTAAAAGACGGAGGCATCAAAAGGTTTATCCTTTAATATTGTGCCTCCCCCCATAAATTTTTCGCTGGGTCATACTGTATGAAAATATGCTACGCCTCCGTCGTCCTCCGTGCTATTTTCTCCGTGTCACTCCGTGTGAAAAACACTACAACGCTACACTTCAGATATACTCATTGATGAACTACCGCAACACTCCCTTCCTCCGGATCATTCTCCCATTTAGTATCGGTATTATCCTGGGCGACAGTCTCCCTCATCCATACGAAAATCAGGAAATAGTATCACTGCTTATCCTGGCCTTCCTTTCCCTCCTTTCTGCAGGCTGGAAGTACGCCTATCCTTACCGTTGGATTTTTGGCAGTATTATACAGATTACCTTAGTCTTTATGGGGTACTGGTATACAGGAAGACACAACGAACTATCCCAAAAAGACCACTTTTCTTCCAGCATCCTACCTGACTCCCTTTCTGTTTTGGATGGCATCGTTACCGAAATGCCCGTGCCCGGAGAGAAATACAAGATCCAGATCGCCGTCGAAAATATTCGTTCAGGGCAAAACAAACCCCGCTGTTGCAGCGGGAATATTCTCTTGTTCATCAGTGAAGATACAACTGGGAATGCTATACAATACGGTGACCGGGTAAGGGTGCAGGCAAGAATCAGTCCTGTAAAACCGCCTGCTAATCCTGATGCCTTCGACTATCGCAACTATCTCCACCACCACAATATCCATTACAATGCCTACACTAAAAGGAAAAACATAACTATTACAGCAAGTGGCAAAGGCAACCCCATTTGGGAAAAAGCATTCGCTTACCGCACTCGTTTATTGGCTTTACTACAACAGTATTTTCCGGGACAAGATGAGTATGCAGTTGCCTCTGCCCTCCTGGTGGGTTATACAGAAGACCTGTCCGATGAGATCAAAACTGCTTATGCCGAGACTGGATCTATGCACGCCCTGGCTGTATCGGGTACGCATGTCGGCTTGTTATACATTGGGCTTTTGTTTCTGCTTCAACGACTTCCATTCCACGGGCGACAGGGTAGATTGATGGAGACCACGTTGGCATTATTGGCTATATGGGCCTTTACTTTTCTCACTGGGGCGACAGCTTCTGTACTGCGTGCCTCTGTTATGTTCTCCACCCACCTCGTTGGAAAGATGGTATTCCGACAGGCTAATATCTGGAATGTATTGAGTGCTTCGGCCTTTGGTCTTTTGGTATACAATCCTTATTTTTTATTTGATGCTGGCTTTCTGTTATCATACGCTGCCGTGGTTGGGATGGCTTTTTTTTATCCGCTACTTTACAAGATATCTCCATTGATGAAATATAAATGGATGGATGAAGGGTGGAAAGTATTGCTGGTTGGTATATCGGCACAGATTGGGACACTGCCTTTGTCGTTGTATTATTTCCATCAATTCCCTTGTTACTTTTGGTTGTCGGGATGGGTGGTGGTGTTGGGAGGCGCTGTATTTCTTTGGGCAGGAGCATTATTAATTGTGCTGGATATGACACTTCCTTTCCTGGCAGGTTGGCTGGGGTATGGGCTGAATGGTATGTTGTGGGCGATGAATAAAATCATTGCCGGTATTCAGCATTTACCGGGAAGTGTTATTACTGGCGTTTGGATATCTACTGGAGGAGCGATCATTCTGTATGGGGTCATTGCTGCTGTCGGAGTGGCTATTGTGCTAAAAAAAACAAAAGCATTAATCCTTGCTTTGTGTGGAATTACCTTTCTGCTGATGGCTGGTGCTTTCAGAAATATGGGCCAAACCCACCAAAAAGAAATTTGTATTTACAGCGCAGGAAAAGGAAGATTAATTGATATTTTTGATGGCCACAAACGGGTCACCTTTGCAGAAAACCTAACTCCCCGGCAGGAGAATTTTGCAGCCCAATCACACCGCTGGGCCATGGGAGTGGAGCATACCAAAGGAGATGGCATTTCTTTTGAAAAAGATACTACGGTTTTAGGTATTATGTATATTGATCATGTCATTAATTTTTCACGGATAAACATAGCGATCATCGACAACCAGGCTTCTTTAGATTCTAGGAATACCATACAGCCCGTAACCGCACTAATGCTCAGTCATAACCCGGCAGTTTCTCTGATCGATTGTTTTGAAAAATATCCCTGTTCGTTAGTGATTATTGATCCAACGAATTCGTGGAAATTAACACAACGATGGAAGGAGGAGGGGGAAGCGTTGGGCTTGGAGATTTGGGATATGAGGGAAAAGGGCGCTTGGCGGTGGACGCAAGAGTAACCCTGATTTTATTTTTATTGTAAGGGAATTAGTTGAATTAACTTTTCCTGACCGTTATTAATTATAGCAACATCCCGTTTCACTTCCTCTACAATATTCAATTGTGGTAATGGTGATGATTGTTTTCAGAAAGCCTACATTTTATAACCGTTCATTTTATAACCCTTCATTCTCCATCAATTTGAGTTTATGCTTCAGAAACTAATGCCTCGAATTCTTTTCAGCCTGTTTCAATTGATGATATTCACTTCTGGACTCCATGCCCAGAGGCACAACATCACAATATTTTACACCCCACAGTTAACTAAAACTGATTTCCTGCAGGAATCGCATATTGTAGACTTTGTAGATACATGGCTGAAAAA
>JBILHQ010000005.1:0-62982 GCA_044350415.1 Saprospiraceae bacterium
GGGAAGCCTTCTATGAGAAAAATTCAAAACTCGCTGCTTAACCTTATCTCGGTGTCCACTATAGTGAGGAAGTCCAGTGGCTATATAATCTACAGCCCACGCTAAAAAACGCCTAACTCTTAATTAAAAAAACGTGCTGTAAGGGAAGGATTCGAACCTTCACGAGGCGGTTAGAAAAGCACAGATGCGCGCGCGAGTGGTCAACCCTCTTTGTGTATGCTTCATTTATTCCGAACTCCCCACCCCCGAGACAGGAGGGCATGGCTGCCAGTTTCAACACCTCACAGTATAGTATTCCGAAAGAACTTTTTCTCTCTGTTGTTGATGCAAAGATGGGTGTATGTTCTTTTTTTATGCAAATAAATTAATGATTATTTTAAAAATATAGATAAATGGTAATTTTTAGATTAAAATATTGACAATTTGATAATTTAAATTTTAATTTTTACTGTTTCATTGTTATTTTCTCAAAAAAGAACCTATTTTGCTAATTATTGTCTGTATTGTTGCTGAATTGACAGTAAAAACTTAAAAATAATATCAATTTGAAAATTAATTTTATTCAAATTGCTATTTTGTTATTATTTTAAAAATCCTTTCGGAACTTTGGGTGTGGATTTACTGACGGAACATATCAAAGCGCGTATGAAGATGCCGCTGCCAGGCAGGGCCGCTCAAATGAAAATGGCCAGTCTGCGCCGGCTGGAATCACCACTTTCTGCTCCAGGGGCAAGGGTGGCGTCTGTTTTGATTATGCTGCACAAGGATCATCCTGAAGATGAATGGAAAACAGTTCTGATACAACGCGCTTCCAATCCCAAAGACCGCCATAGCGGACAAGTGAGCTTCCCGGGAGGAAGTTGGGAACCCGCTGATGGGACCCTCGAGGCGGTTGCGCTTCGGGAAGCACATGAAGAAGTCGGCGTCTCTCCGGTGCAGGTTCAATTGCTGGGACGACTCACGGACCTGTATATTCCGGTAAGCAACTTTATTGTGCATCCTTTCGTAGGGTGTATTACGGGTAAACCAGTCTTTAGTCCACAGTCCGGTGAAGTTGATTATATTTTAACGCCCCCGTTAAGGCTCTTTTTCGACGAGCAAAATCAAAAAATAACAGACCTTAGCGTTGCTAATGGTATGGTCATCCGGGATGTTCCCTATTTCGATGTGGATGGAAGTATGGTTTGGGGGGCCACTGCAATGATCATGAGCGAATTTAAAGAGATGATCGACAGCAAGTTGCTGTATTAACCTTATTGGACATGAACCGTTTATTATTCAGAGGATTGATTTTCAGCCATTTGACCATCGCTACAGGCTTGGTATTGTACTTTTTATTTTTTTTCACTGTGCTGAACGCTAAGACGATTGTTACCGGGAGAATGAAAAATGCTGCTGCAGGCGACCGGATTGAGTTGTATGTTCCTCATCATTTTATTGATAACCAGGGAAGTAGCTACAAAGTATTGTTAGATGACCAACAAACTTTTACTATTGAAGCCACGCTGAAGGAGCCACAAGTGGGTTTTCTGATTTATGGGGACGATCAACTACCCGTTTTTCTG
Source organism: Saprospiraceae bacterium (assembly GCA_044350415.1). Taxonomy (GTDB): domain Bacteria; phylum Bacteroidota; class Bacteroidia; order Chitinophagales; family Saprospiraceae; genus M3007. The sequence continues at coordinate 1,566 of JBILHQ010000005.1, forward strand.
GAACCTGATGATTCCCTGATGATCAGATCTGATATGTTCCAATTCCCGCTCACGGTTGTTTTTGGCGGAAAGGGTGGCGTGAATAACCGGTTGCTCAAGGAATACCTTGCACTCACCCCCAACGATTTCAATGAATTCAATAATGTGCGTTTTAAAATTGGCCAATGGTGGTTTGCCGTAGAGTCAACCGTGAATGAAAAAATGCTCGAATTGGGTATTGATGATTTTCGGGCATGGGCAGCCGATAGTAAAAAATCTGCCTATGACCTGTATGATCGGTATACAGAAGAACAAGGCGCGTCATTAACGCCTGCTTTTAAAGCATGGATGGAAGCTGAAATGACTTATACCTGGGCTTATCAAATGCTGATGTACGGACAGGTTTACCATAACCGCTACCAGGTGCAGGACTCGTTTTTTACTTTTTTATATGAAGCGCCTACGCTTTGTTCCGCGATCAGCAGTGACGCTTACCGGCAATTCCTACTGGCTTTAATGGCCCGGCAACAAACCCGAAAAGGAGAAGTGGATCGTTTTTATGCCGGACAATATGATGCCGTCGGTGGGCTGCTCGATGGTAAAGCACTTGCCTTTTTTCGCTCAGAAATTATCCGGATGGCCTTTTCCTCCGACCGGATTCAGGAGATACTTCCCGCTTATCTGGATTTTTTGAAAAATGATAAATTCCCGGAATACGAACCCAAAATTACGACTATTTATGAACGTACCTCCCGGTTAGCACCCGGAGCGATGGTACCCTTTTTGGAAGGTACAGACTTTTACACCGCCACCAACTTTTCTACTAAAACATTAAAAAACAATGTTATATACATTAGTTTTTGGGCTACCTGGTGTGGCACCTGTCTCAAAAAAATGGACTTTTTTAATGCCTTTTCTCCCGAACTGGAAGCCGCCGGTGTGAAAATTATTAATATTTCTATTGATGATGACTCATCCGACTGGTCTAATGTGCTTGCCGAAACCCGCATGGCCGGTTTAAATATACTGGCCAAAAACTATCCCGATCAGCATACCGCCCTCCATTTCGGGGTGCAGGCAGTACCACAATATTTCATTATCGCCCGTAATGGTACCATTGCCGAAAAGCCCTATACCAGTCACCCGGAGGATATTATGAAACGGCTGCTTGAGCTGGCAGAAAAACAGTAGCCTAACATTAACTCGGGTATTGTTTTCATACAGAGCATGTCTGGGATTTTTTTCACGGAGAACCACGGAGAAAAAGGCACGGAGCGACACGGAGACGTAGAGTAGATTTTTACGACCTCAACGTTTACTGAACACTCACACTTCCCATATTAAGCCCCCCTCTTGGCCTCTGTGTCTCCGTGCCCTTTTCTCCGTGTAAATACGACATCACGAGGGATTCAATATGTTGAATATCATAGTAATTATCTCCCAGATCCTGTTTCCTAGAAGCTAAGAAGTCGGATATTGTCAATATTCACAGTCCCCGAAGTCGTCGTGTATTGTCCATTCACATCTCGTGGCAATGGAACCCTGAAATACAGTTTGTAATTGATTTTCTTCAGGTTAACCACATAATCGCGCAGGTCGAAGTAGATTTTATTCCAGCCATTATTTTCGGTTGGATTAAAAAGATAGATGGCAACAGCCTCTTCAAAAGTATCGTTATTGTCGCCTATTAATTGAAAGGAGAATGGAATGTCCGTGCGGTAATGCAGTTCCAGCCAGATGTTTTTTCCGCCGCTGTTGTCCAGTTGCGCACCTTCAGTGGCAATTTCAATCAAAGTATGTGCAGTGTCAACTTTCATCACAATGCCTTTCCCTTCAAAGCCGCCATCGGTATTCACTAAAAATGTACTGCCCTCGTCGCCATCGCGGTTTTCTAACTGGATGGAGGACGTACCGTCGAAGGTGGTTTCTTGTTCGGCCCACACAAAGTAACTGTTGGGGTCGTAGGCAGTGGATGGCGATACCACCGCCGTTTTCGTTGGAGTAAAATTAACCATTTGCGTATGCCTTTGCATAAAAAGATATGCTCCGGGAGAATCATCCTGCCCGTTGAACTTTACGCCGGGAAATACCTCCACCTTTTTTTCGCCATCTTCCAGAACCGGAATAGTGGCGGGCAAGGTAAATCCTCCCAGGAGATTGCCGTCTACATAGACCCAACCTTCCGTTATTTTTTGCCAGGCTGCTCCACCCTGGGCATTCACGACAAAAGGTTCGATTTTTAGGTATGATGGAATTGTTTCAGGCTTATCACATCCTGCAATGAATAAAGCAGCCAGAGCGGCTGGCAAAAAGACGTTTTTTAATGTGTTCATAGCGTTAAATAAATGATATAAGTATGGTAGTAATATTCGTTTGTTGTTCGGGCACTGAAAAAATGGGTCAGGAGAAAATCAAACTGCCTATCCTGACCATTGTACTTCCATTCTCTACGGCAATTTCCCAATCGCCCGACATTCCCATTGATAATTCTTTAAAAGATGGTTGATCAGAGAAAAAGCGTTGCCGGAGTTCATTAAATATATGTTGCAGTGCGGTAAATTCCTGTCGAATCAACGTTTCATCCGCTGTAAACGTTGCCATTCCCATTACACCACAAATACGTACATGGGACCATTGCCGCCATTCTCCCAACGACAACCAGGTTATGGCATCCGCTAAAGTCATGCCATGCTTTGTCTCTTCTGCTGCAATATGAAATTGGAGCAGACAATCGATCACCCGGTTGTTTTTGGCACCCTGCTTTTCAATTTCCTGTAATAGTTCCCAGTCATCCACCGCGTGAATCATTTGGATAAAAGGCGCAATGTATTTCACTTTATTGCTTTGCAGGTGCCCGATATGATGCCATTGGATGTCTTTGGGCAATGCTTCGTATTTGGCGGTCAGTTCCTGGACCCTGTTTTCCCCAAATACATGTTGCCCGGTTTCGTACACCTGCATAATACGTTCGGGTGTTTGCATTTTGGAAACAGCTACTAAAGTTACCCCTTTTTTTTGCAGCGATTGACGCAGGTTGGAAATATTCATGGGGCAAAGTTAAGTACCAGAGCGGGTACTTTTTGCGCAGGGAGGAATCCCCGTGCAATAATATCGTCATCAAGCCTGATGGCCCGGGTGATTCTTCTCCAGATACCGAACAGCATCGGCCGTTTCAAAATCTGTCGGCCTGAAAAAAATGCCGGTAAGTTTCGGCGGTCAGGTCTGATAGTTCCTTTGATATGTGCAATATGGCCTGGTGTGCCGAAATAGGCCAAATAACCCATTTTAGCAAACACCCGGCGGTGCTATATACCTGAACAGGAACACATTTTATACCAGATAAAAAACTCATAATTCATAATTCCTCACTTTTTCTTTGGCAATTTCATATCCATTTTCTCCAAAATATCTACAATCGTTTTAGCCATAAAATAGTCGCGGTACCAGCGGTTGTCTACGGGACAAATATACCAGGGGATTGTACTGTTGTTGATGGCGTATTCATAACAGCGCATATAGTCGTCCCAGAATTTTCGTTCTTCCCAATCGCTATCATTGTGTTTCCAGAATTTTGCGGGATCATCCAGGCGTTGTTGCAGTTGGATTTCCTGCTCCTCTTTGGAAATATGCATGTAGAATTTGATGACCTGGGTATGGTTGTCTTTTTGAAGGAGCTCTTCGAAGGCGTTAATGGCATTCATGCGAACTTTTACCCGTTCGTCATCGATCCAGTTGTGAACACGCTGGATGAGGATATCTTCGTAATGGCTGCGGTTGAATATGGTAAGCATGCCTTTTTCCGGGACCACCTGATGTACGCGCCAAAGAAAGTCATGGGCAAATTCAGTTTCATTGGGCTTTTTAAACGATGCCAAATCGAGGCCTGCGATCGTACACTGAGAAAATACGCCCCGTACGGCACCGTCTTTTCCACTGGCATCCATACCCTGCATAATTACCAGCAAACTGTGTTTGCCTTCGGCATACATCAGGTGTTGTAATTCGCCGAGGCGTTCCACAAGCTTCTCCGTTTTGCTACTGAAGTCTTTTTTTTCTGCACCTTTCGGAGCGGTTGTTGGTATTTTTGATAAATCGATCATAGTTGCCCCAAAATTGATGAACAAAGGTGAAATAAGGAATTGAAAAAATGAAATATTAATCGCTTTGAGGCGCTAATTTTACGGTAAGGCCATCAAGATCATTCGCTATTTTGATTTGACAACCCAGTCGGGAGTTGGATTTGACAAAAAAAGCGGAATCCAGCATATTCAATTCATCATCTGTTGGTTCGTGCAGTGCATGGTCGGAAAGGACATAAACGTGGCAGGAAGCGCAAAGCGCCATGCCACCACAGGTACCCAAAACAGGTAGTTCGTATGACTTACACAGTTCCATCAGGTTCAGCCCCATATCGGTTGGCGCTTCCAGGGCGTGCTTTTGATCTTCCCGGTCAATGACGGTAATGGTAATAATATTATTGTCAAGCATGATTTATTTTTTTCTGTTGCCTTGTTTGTTTTTCTTATATCCCCATCACATCCCCCATATTAAAAACGCCTTTTTTCCCGACGATCCATTTGGCAGCAATAAGGGCTCCCATTGCAAAACCTTCCCGGGAATGGGCTTTGTGTTCAAGGATAATTTCATCTACCGGGGATGCCCATTGGATAATATGTGTTCCCGGAACTTCCCCTTCCCGAATAGATGCTATTGGGATTTCCTGCGCACTACAGGCTTCCCCAAGGTGCCATTTTTCGTATAGTGCATTATTTTCCAGAATGCCTTCTGCCATTGTCACCGCAGTACCGCTGGGTGCGTCTAATTTATGGGTGTGGTGTATTTCTGTGATAACAGGTTGGTATTGTGGCCAATGCGCCATCATTTGAGCGAGCCGCGCATTCAGGGCAAAAAACAGATTAACGCCTACACTGAAATTGGAGGCCCAAAGGAAAGCGCCATTTTCCATTTGGCAGATCGCTTTTGCTTCGGGTAAATGTTCTTGCCACCCGGTAGTGCCGCTGATCACCGGAACCCCGGCTTCCAGACACATTTTCACGTTGGGGAATCCGGCGGATGGACTGCTGAATTCGATGATTACATCGGCTTCCTGCAAGAGGGTGGGAGAGAGCCGGTGCCGATCGTCCCGGTCCACTTTCCAGATAATCTCCACCTGTTGTGAAGGTGCAAGCGATGCAATCATTCGGCCCATTTTGCCGTATCCAAGTAAGCCCACTTTTGTTGTTGCCATGATACTTTTTTTGCAAAGACCGGGTTGAAAAAATACATTTTTCGTCAACCCTTTAAAAACGGCTGCAAAGGTAGTCGTTATCTCCATTTCAGCAGCATGGCTCTAAGTAGCTTAACGTCCCATCATACTTTGCATTCGGAACAGCAATTGTGAAAGGTCAAAGGCTTCAGGATGAAAGTCGATCTTACCAGCCTCAATTTTTGAAAAATCAAGCATTTAATTGATGATAAAGAGCAGATTTTGGGAAGAATGTTGAATTGCGCTGGCAAAGTCTGCTTCCCGTTTTTTCAGGGATGATTCGGCCAACAGGTCAGCAACTTTACGCAGGCTGCATGAAATTAGTAATAATAAAGTTCCGTTCCTGAATATGAGCACAAAATATTGATTTTCCTCTTTTTACAGGTGCGCAAATATGAGAAAACTTGTTTTGGCGGGATAATTTTAAGTATTAAAAAATGTGAAAAAGGGTAAAAGCTGGTAAAGTGGGATCCTATTTGGCCGTGATATCCACAATCTCTACCCGACGTTCCCGGGATGCATCGGGCGCATAAATGGAATTGCGTTCGTCTTTCAGGTCGTCGCTCAGGCCCAGGCGGGCGGTCGTTTCCCCAAAACTGGTTTCTGTGATCCGGAGTTGGCCATTGTAGATGAATTGCTCGAGCGCGCCATCCGACCAATGGGCGATATGATTGCGTACGCTGCTGATACGACGTTTGCCCAGGTTGATATTGTAATCACTCTGTGCGCGTGGACTTGTAAAACCTTTAATGAAAATTTCGACTGTTTGTCCTTGCGTCAGCCGCGTAAGCAGTAGTTCGCACAACTGTCCCAGGCGATCATAACCTTGTCGAACCTCATTATCAAAAAACGCGTCAACGGCAGCTTCTTCTTTGTCTGCTGCTGCGGTTATTAATCCTTCTGTTCTGCGACGGCGGTATTCATCCTGGCGGTCAAGATAAGCCAGCACGGTCTCCTCATAGGTTTTGGAAGTAAAAGTTTTGCGGGTTTTTTTGTCGGGCTCATCATTGTCGAAAAACAATGGAAGTCCCACAAAATCAATAAATTGTTGCGGTGTATCGACCTTAATAGCTGGAATAGGGGCGGGTAATTCCGGCGCTTTAGTGACTAATTGAGGGATATTGGCCGGTGGATTTTCTTCGGGTATTTTGATGGCAAAAATATCGTTGCAACATGCTTTATTACGTTCGTCGAGGTAAAAAGCCCCCGGGCGGTTGCTGCTGATATAGCCATTTTTCCCGTCAGGAGTCTGGGTGTAGTATACATCATTGTAACTACTGTTAATGGGCTGCCCTGCATTTTCCGGTTCGGTGAATTTTCTTTTGTTATCTCTGCTTTTAAAAACATCATAACCGCCAAATCCAGGCCATCCTTCGGAACTGAAGTACAGGGTTCCGGAGGGCGTATGGTAAAAAGGGGTGGCATCATTTTCAGGTGTATTGACCGCCACTAAGGGAGAGGGTTGGTCAAATTCCGGAAGCCGTTGCGGTCGGCGCGCCTCCAACGGCAGGTTGCAGGGACAGAACCATGCCGTATCAAGTGGTACCGACCAGATATCGAGTCCGCCTTTGCCGCCCGGGCGGTCACTGGCAAACCATAGTCGCAGTTGCCCGGTACCGCCATCATAGGCAATAGAAGGTTGTGTACTGGTAAAACCGGACAAATTGATAGGTTGAGGGAGTTTTTGCGGTTTTGTCCAATGTCCTTTTCTGTCCTGGGTGATCATCCATAGTTCGCAACGAATATCGAACGCATTGATATTTTTACAAAAATTAAAAATAAGGAACTTGCCATTGGGTGTAAATGCAGCATGGGCTACGTGGGTAGAATCACTGGCTGGAATGCCCCGTAGCGGTTCTCTGGCAGATTTGCCACCCACCGACATCATTAGTCGGGTAGTTCGCTCCTTTGTGTATTGTTTGCCTGCTTTTTTTTCAAAGCGAAGTGAAGAAAAGAAGAGTGAATCGCCTTTTAATGTCGGAGCAAAATCGCTGTAAGGGCTGTTTATTTTGCGGTCGAAGTGGATGATTTCCGTTGGGGTATTGGTATTTCGGTAATTCATTGCCCACTGACAAGCAACTTCCTGACTGGCCGTTTTGGCCGCCCAAACCGTATCTTGATCTGTGAGTGTATTCCTGAACCGGGAAAAATAATCCTGTGCATCCTGGTATTTGCCGTTGGTTTTATTGATTTCGCCCATTCGGTAAAGGGCAAGCGGGTATTTTTTTTCTCCGGTCTTATTTTCTAAAATAGATTGGTACGTTTTTTCAGCCGTGTTGAAAGCCATTAATTTCATGGCGCTTTCGGCATATTTCATTTGTACGCTAATATCCGTGGCTGCTTTGGTGACGGCCTCTCCATAATAAATGAATGCAGCGCTATAGTCTTTTTTTTCAAATGCCTTATCACCTGCTTTAATATATGCCCGTTTACTTTGGGCGTGGAGTGTACACGTTCCCAATAATAACAAAATAATGATCAAGAATTGAGGCGTCCGATAGATTAATCGCATTAATTGAAATTGTAAAGTTATGATTTTCAGCAAAGAGCAAATTCGGAATTTTTAAAGAAATAATACCTGTATTTGCTCAAAAAACAGGACAAACTTTCATTTCTTTAATTGGTTTCACCGGAGCAGCAGTATAAGTGGCGGCGATTTCAAATCCACCTTTTCTTCCGGTAGCGACTTTGAATCCTGAAATATTCACGTCATAACTCATTCCCACGGTCCACTGTTTTCGTTGAATGGTTAATGATGGAATAATAGCATCGCCTAATCGCGTGGCACAAGCCAATTGAATCGCCGATTCTTCAGATAACCAATAACGCATACCTGCTCCAATTAGTGTTGTCATTGCCTTTTGCATGTATTGGAAATGAGTAAATGCCATATAATCAATCATTGTTCCTGATTGAAAATAGGCTTGGCCGTACGTTGAATACCGTACAGGCAGTTGATGCACCCCATCTTTTTGAAAACTGATATTGGGTCGATTGACATGTGCCGAACTAATACCAATGTCTGCAACAGTTCTGCTGGAATGGCCTTGTTGGAAATGCCAGTTTAAACCGGCTAAAAGGGATGTTTTCAGGCCGCTGGTACTGTTGAGCGTCTCTTTAGAAGGTAAGGATGGATTATAAATATCACCATCCCACTGGTTGTTGAATTTGAGTTTGGTGAAGTTCACGTTGCGTTGTACGAAAGCCAAACCCAGCCCAAGAGAAATGATTTGTTTTGGGCTGATGGCATGGGCCGCATTGATGTTTAGCCCGATTTGGGTCCAGGTCAGGCCGCCATCACCTGCCTGATCGCGTTGTAGCAGCAATCCTGCAGCGAGCATATTGTGTTCCTGAGAATATAATTTAGTATCGAAACCTGCAGCAAGTGTACGGTATTGCACAGGAACAGTTTCCCATTGACTGCGGTATTGGGCAGAAAAGCGGCTGTTACCTTCAAAAATACCCGCCAAAGCAGGGTTTTGGTGCTGCGGATTCATATAAATTTGTGAATAATGGAGGTCTTGAGCAAGAATTGAACTGGTGCAGCCTAAAAAAAATAAAATACCTGCAGCCAGTGGAGAACAGTATGTTTTATTCATGTTGATATGGTCAGAATTGTTCAAATTTGCGGGGAGAAATTTACCGGTGCCATTTTGACAATGGAATACTTTCCGATGGGTGAATTAGCCGCGATGCCCCGAAGGTCGTGTAAATTTTGAAACAAATACTTTTGCATCATCGTTTTTTTTAAATAGAATTGAAATATGACTATTATTGAGGTTTGTGCTGCTAATGTAGAATCAGCATTGGTGGCCCAAAAGGCGGGAGCAAGCCGGATAGAACTCTGTAGTGCGCTGGAAGTTGGCGGCGTTACGCCCTCTGCCGGCCTGGTTAGAGCAGCTGTTGCATTGCTGCATATTCCGGTCTGTGTATTAATCCGTCCGCGGCCGGGCCATTTTTGTTTCCAGTTGGAAGAATTGTCGGTCATGTGTGACGACATTGCTTTTTGCAGAGAATCCGGGGCGGCTGGAGTAGTTATTGGAGCCTTAACAGATACTTTCGATCTGGATACTGCTGCCCTCGAAGCGATGAAAGAAGCGGCGGGGCACATGGAAATCATTTTTCACCGGGCATTCGATTTTGTCAACGACCCGAACAGCGCAATGGAGACACTGATTCAAATGGGATTTTCCCGCATACTTACCTCCGGACAAGCCATTTCGGCCTGGGAAGGCAGGGCGCAGATTGCAGCATGGGTAAAATTGGCAAATAATCGGATTACCATCATGCCGGGTGGCGGTATTTCCGAAAATAATATTGTTGCCCTCAAATCAGCCACCAATGCCCAGGATTTTCACCTTTCCGCAAAAACAGTAATCGACCTGCCGAATGCCAAACCGCTGCAGGGGCTGGATACAGCCTACTTTATCAGTGATGAGTCAAAGATTATCAGGACAATCGCTTCAGTTTGACATCCTCAATGCGCTTAAGTACCAACGGTACCTTTTCAAGTGCCACCGAATCGCTGTCAAGGCCAAACCAATTCTGGGGTGATGCAGTGAATTTTTTGATGAATAAATAAAGCGACATGACAATCTGATCAAAGACGGGTAAATCATTCTCGTGGGAGAGGAATTCCTGGATGATCACAAATTTGAAATCACCGGTAGGTAATTCGTTCCTGCTGAGGTGGTATTTAGGAGAAATGTTTAATTCTCCTGACTCCATGAGTTCTTCCACTACTTTTTTCAGGAATACATTCATGCGCTGTTCAACCCGGAATCCTAATCGGAATGAAACCTTATAGATATCATCTGGTGCCAGCGTATTGACCTTGTACTCCATGGTATAAGGATGATCGGTCACTTCAATATGGACAAACCAATAAATGTCTGCTCGCTTAGGCTGTGTTTGCAGAATGGAATACAGGATTTTTTCTTCTACCTTTTTATAGGATTTGGCGCTGCTGAGAAAAACTAAGTTGGTGGCAAATTTGGGAATCGAATTGTCATTGCTGAGCATAATCAACTGGTCAACATAATCATGTATCCGCAGATTTTGCTGGAAACGATCCCTAATAATTTTGGCTAAGCGCCAGATAAACATCAACGCAAATATGAAAGATGCCATGATGACGGTAATGAAACCGCCATCTTTGAATTTCAGAAGGTTTGCCGCAAAAAATCCACCTTCAAAAATCAGGTAAAAAATCAGAAATGCCCATACTAACACCGGTCTGATTCTTTGTAATACAAAATAATTCGACAACAGTATGGTCGACATCATCATGGTGATCGTTACCGAAAGCCCATAAGCCGCTTCCATATTGGAACTCTTCTGGAAATACAGGGTTACCCCGATACAACCCGCTAGTAAAGCCCAGTTGACTGCCGGGATATACAATTGTCCTTTAAAATGACTAGGGAAAATAACGGTTAATTTGGGTAAAAGGCCAAGGCGAATAGCTTCACTGACCAATGTAAATGATCCGGATATCATGGCCTGACTGGCGATAATGGCCGCCATTGTGGCTACGACAATGCCAACAGGTAAAAACCATAGCGGCATCATCCCATAAAATGGGTTGGGTTGTGTGTGCGGCAACGGACTTCCTTCAAATTGTAATGCCCATGCAGCTTGACCCATATAATTGATAATCAAGCAGGTTTTTACAAAAACCCAACTGATTCTTATGTTTTTTATGCCACAATGCCCCAGATCAGCGTACAATGCCTCTGCTCCGGTCGTACATAGAAAAACAGCACCCATCAAAACCAATGCATGCGGGTAATGAATGAGTAATTGAATTCCATACCAGGGATTCAGTGCCGCCAGAATTTCCGGATGATAACCTACTGCATAGATTCCCAATACCATCAACATAGAGAACCATAAGAACATCAATGGTCCAAAAAACTTTCCTACCGCAGAAGTGCCAAATTGCTGAATTAAAAAAAGGCCTGAAATAATGCCTATCGTAATGGCTACCACAGGGATATGTTGACCATGAAGCATGGGCAGACTTTCTAGTCCCTCCACGGCCGATGATACTGAAATCGGGGGCGTAATCATCCCTTCCGAAAGTACCGCACACCCGCCGATCATGGCAGGATACAGCAGCCATTTCTCCCGTCGCCGCACCAACGTATACAGCGAAAATATACCGCCTTCGCCGTTATTATCGGCCTTTAGTACCAATGAAATATACTTAAATGTCGTTTGAATTGACAATATCCATACGACCAAAGAAACGGCACCATAGATGATCTCCTTATTGACGACTGATTCGCCAATAACCGATTTCATCACGTATAAAGGGGATGTTCCGATGTCCCCGTAAATAATACCAAGGGTAATCAAAAGACCAGTAAGTGTTAACTTCTGGTGAGTTGAGTTGTGCTCTTCCATTAATAAGATAAATCCGCAAAAAATGGGACTGGCTGCAAAAGTAGTTAAGTCGTACTTTTGCCAATGTAAAAAACGGGAAATTTATCGGATTAATTTACGGCCAATACTGTTTCGATAAAATACGGCCAGGAGAAACGTTCTTTTTCTTTGCGTACCCCTTCGATCATGCGTTTCGCTTGGTTGTTGTCGAAAAACGCCAGCATTGCATGCGCAATTGCTGTGGGCTCCGGATGGACTACATATCCGGAAATTCCGTGGGCAACTATTTCCGGCAAGCCGCCTACATTGCTTACAATCATAGGTTTATCGAAATGATAAGCAATTTGAGAAATACCACTTTGGGTGGCAGTACGGTAGGGTTGCACAACGATATCCGCTGCCGAAAAATACAAATTGACTTTGTCGGCCGGAATGAAATCTGTAAACAAATGCACCCGGTTTGTAATGCCTTTTGCTCTGATCAATGCAGCATACCTTTCCCAGTACTCATAACATTCTCCGGCAATAATCAGATGAACATCAGGTGTTTGGGCAATGGCTTCCAATAAAATATCAAGCCCTTTGTATGCGCGGATAAACCCAAAAAACAAGGCCATTCGGCCATACTCCGGTAACCCCAATAGCTGTCGTGCCAACGGCTTTTCCACTTTTTCACCGTAAATATCATATATCGGGTGGGGAGCAAATCGCACTGGTTTATTGGTAAAGGTTCGGATGTCCTCGCCAACGGACTTGGACATCACCAAAAAATCGGTACACGGCCCCACAAAATAGGTCGAAAGAATACGGTCGCCCGGTCTTTTTTCGTGCGGAATAATATTATCAACAATGGCCGTTATTGGCAATTTACGCTTTGAAAACCAACGTATTACTCTTAATATACTTCCAAGACTCATACTCATAAATGGCAGCCAGTAACGAACGAGTATCCGGTCTGGCTTTTCCTGCGCGATGGCACGTCCCACGATCCACCAATTGATCGGATTAATAGCGTTAATTCGTGTTTTAATGACTAAGTTTTCGGGTGCCGGCTCATCTGTAATTTGCGATTTCCCAGGGAAAAGAAACGAAGGGTATTGCAGGGAAAAGCTATAAATCACTACCTCGTGTCCTGCTGACTGGAGCGCAATGGCCATTCTTTCAGAAAGTGCCGCAATACCGCCGCGAAGCGGATGCGCAGGAGAAATGATGATGATTTTCAATGTCTTTTTTATTTAAAAAACGGTTGTTTTATCCTGGTACCATCCTAATACGTTAACAATTTTCCAGTGCTGGTATTTCCCTTTGTAAAGTTGCTATATTGGTACCATCCTAATACGTTAACAATTTTCCTATAGCCACCGCTACCTTTTCCATCGACGGAATCATTTCGGCCTCCAGAACAGCATTCAATGGCACCGCTGGCATATTTACGGCACCAATTGTCCGCACCGGCGCATCTAAGTATTCAAAACAATGCTCGGAAATACGCGCAGCAATACTTTGTGCGAAGGTATTATTCACAGGTTCTTCTGTAACAACTAATACCCGGCCATGTTGTCGGGCCTGCTCAAAAATAGCCGGTTCGTCCAAAGGGGCCAATGTACGAAGATCGAGAATAGTTACCTGCCCTGGAAAGGAACGTGCGGCATTCAGTGTCCAGTGAACCCCCATACCGTAAGTAATGACGGCCACCGACGCGCTATTGGCGATCATTTCAGGCGTGGCTTCCATTTCTAAACGCGCTTTGCCAAACGGAATGATATAATCTTCGTCTGGTTCAATGGTTCTGGCGGCATCTGTGCCGGGAACTTTCGACCAATACAAGCCTTTATGTTCCAGCATAACAACGGGATTTGGATCTGCAATGGCCGATTTCATCAGGCCTTTCAGGTCGGCACCGTTGCTCGGATAAGCAATTTTGATCCCGCCAATATTCGTCAAAACGCTTTCCACACTGCTGCTATGGTATGGTCCACCGCTGCCATAAGCACCAATGGGTACCCGCAAAACGCAGGACACCGGCCATTTGCCGTTGGTCAAATAACAACTCCGGGATACTTCTGTAAATAACTGATTGAGTCCCGGCCAGATATAGTCGGCAAATTGCACTTCTACAATTGGTTTGAGTCCTGCAGCGCTCATGCCCACCGTACTGCCCACAATAAACGCCTCCTGAATAGGGGTATTAAATACCCGATGGTCGCCAAATTTTTCCGCCAACGTCGCTGCTTCGCGGAATACACCGCCCAACCGGCGGCCCACATCCTGGCCATATACAAGGGCTTCCGGTGTGGTGCGCAGGGTTTCTTCCAGGGCAAACAACGCACAATCAACCATTACCTTCGCCTCTCTGTTGGCTGGCGACCGCACGCCTTTTTCTTCGGTCACCGGGGTGGGCGCAAATTCATGGGTATACAGGTCTTCCGGGCGCGGATCTTCAGCATTTCTGGCCGCTTCAAAATCAGCAATGACTGTTACAAGTGCTTCATTTTCAATTTGAAGCAATTCTGTTTCACTTATGCCATTGTCTATTAATAAATTTCGGAGTTTGGGGTAAGGGTCGCGGGATTGGTGCTCTTCCAGATCGTCGCGGTACCATTCTTTTCTAACGCCGGAAGTATGGTGATTGAGCAGCGGTACTCGTGCGTGCAGGAGTACAGGTCTGCGCTCCTTCCTGATGATGGAAAATGCTTGCTGAACGGCAGCCCAGGATGCTTCAAAATCGCTGCCGTCAATACTGATCGTTTCTAATCCGGGAAAACCTTTGGCATAGGTAGCGGCATCGCCTACCCGGGTCTCTTTGGCATTGGCTGAAATATCCCAGCCATTATCTTGTACAAGATACAATATGGGCAGTTGTTTCAGGACTGCCATCTGGAATGCCTCGGCTATTTCACCTTCGGTGACGGCTGCATCACCCAACGAACAGACCACCAATGGGGGAGTGGAGCCGTCAGGGTTAAAGGCATCTCCCATTTGCTCCTTGTACCAAAATCCCAGAGCAACTCCTGTAGCAGGAATCACCTGCATGCCGGTTGCACTGCTCTGGTGCGGAATTTTGGGTTTATCGGCATCCCGCAGACTGGGGTGACAATAATAAGAACGGCCTCCGGAAAATGGATCGCCGCGCTTGGCCATCAACTGCAACATAAGGTGATAAGGCCGCATGCCGATACCCAGCAGTATACTATCGTCGCGGTAATACGGAAAGGCAAAATCCTGGGGCAACAATTGTAATCCTACCGCTATTTGTATCGCTTCATGTCCGCGGGAAGTAGCATGTACATACTTACTGACAAACTTAAAATTGGCTTCATAATGCTCCGTCATCGCTTTGGCGGTAGCCATCAGCCGGAACGCGGTCAGTAATGTTTTGGGGTCCTGGGAAAAAGCAGTATCCCGTGGTGGTAGTGCGATTTTTGCTGTTGTGGCGGTTTTGATCATCAACTTCCTTAAGTTATGGGCTGTTCTTAAAAAGGCGCAAAGGTAGACACGCCTTCCGACAATTGCCTGTGAATTACGGGGTATTCTTTAGTGTTAAATCTGAGATAATTACTGTTCAGCCACCTTCAAGTGTTTTTTTTCACGGAGAATCAGGGAGAAAAGGGCGCGGAGAGACACGGAGACGTAGAGTGGGTTTTGCACGGAGAGACACGGAGAAAAGGGCACGGAGAGACACGGAGGCGTAGAGTGGGTTGTAAATTCATATAGTAGTCAAAGCGTAAAAAAACAGAAACGAAACCATTATTCGCATTGTTAGTTAAATTATCCTCTATGCTCCACTCTACACCTCCATGCATTTCCGTGTAAAACCCACTCTACGCCTCCGTGTCTCTCCGTGCCCTTTTCTCCGCGTCTCTCCGTGCAAAAAAAAACGACATCCCGGTTTTTACATTAAAAAAAGGACATCACCAACAAAAATACCACTAAATAAATCCACAGAATATCCAGAAAGTGCCAGTACAACGTGAGCAGCCGGAGTTTTAACCTTTTTTCCGGATCTGAAAAATAAACCAGCACGGTCACCGGACTAATCATATTTTTTTGGGCTGCCCGCAGAAACTGAAACAGGAACGGCAGACCAGCCACCACGTGCAGTAAATGCACAATGGACACCACATATAAATACCCTGATGCTGTAGAACTAGCCAATGATATCTTATTCATATTGAACAGAATATACCAGGTGACGGCCTGCAATGCCAGAAAAATAACAGATAATAGAATAGTATACCGCAATTGCTGCTGGTACTCTTCTGTGTCGTCATTAATATACGCTTTTTGGGCCTGCATCATGGTGTAACTGCTGCCCAGGAGCACCAAAGTATTAAAAAAGAAGAGGGGAGGGACATTGATGGGGTTGATCCCCATGGTCACCCGCGTATAGGCGTAGGAAGCGGTCAGCGCAATGAATAACATGGACAATCCGAACAGCAGGATCGTCAGAAAAATATTGTACGGGTGAAACAGTAATTGTTGATCTTCTTTTTGCCTGTTGGCGTTCATCGAAAAGTTCATGGTGCTGGATGCGCTTTGTGCTTACTCTCCGAAACAAGAATTTGGGTGGGTTGTTCAGGATTTTTTGTCGGCAAAACTCAATAAACACTCAAGGTGCCCAATAAGGTTGTTGGGCGTAGTTAAAATTTACCTAAAAATGAGGTGTTTAACCCTGTTTGCGTTTAATGGCGTTACCAAATGGTTTGCAATCCCGATGTATTACAATAAGGTTGAAATAATGAATCTTTTGTAACAATTGGCATGTTTTCAGTAATGGATTAGCCAATCAGCAGACGATCAAATGGGTCACGGTGATGAAACGGAAGGGTAGATGACTGTAGAATATGCGAAAGATCAATCGGACGCAAGTTAAACCCTTTGGTAATTACATCCTGAAAGAAAATCCCTAATGGGGCATCAAGATGAAGTTTTCCAAGGCTGTTTTTGATAGCAATCTCCCAAAGGCTTGCTGCACTGACAAAAAAATCATATCCGAACTATTTATTATGCTTTTTGCATTTTGGCTTAGTTCTGCCGCACCTGAATAATGCCAAAGAAATGTATGGGTGTCTAATAACAAGTTCATTCCATGTATTCTTTAAAGTCATCAAGAGGGGCATCGAAATCCGGAGCAATTTTCATTTTAACCGCACCGCACCCAAAGGCTGGTTTGGAGTTGCTTGCAGGCAAAGCCCGCTTTTTGGTAGCCAAATTATATTTCGAAAAAAGATAACCGATAAAATCCACCACCTCTCGCTTGAGGTTATCAGGAAGATTTTTCAACTGAAGCAAAACTTGTTGATCCGTCATGGCACGTTATTTAATTACAAAGTTAGGGTAAATTTTGCATTCAACCAAACATTCACCTGTGTCAATTCTTTGAGTTGTCCCAAAGTTGAGGGAGCGACGGTGTTTTTGTAAAGTATGAAAAATCAGCAGAGTGAAGATTAAGTATTCCCTGCTCCTCAAAATGCAGCCCCTCAAATCCCCAGCATCTTTTTCACCACATCATAATATGCCGCAGAAACCACCTCCAGCACAATTCCTTCGGCGTTCTCATTGAGCCAATTAAAAACCCGTTTCCCGGCAGATAGTTTTTGCGCTTCATCTTTGGGTGGCTCGATGGCCGCGATTTCGGCTGCTAAGGCTGTTCGTTTGTCATTACAAGATATTGAAGCGGTTTAGGTATTTGCTTTAAAGTTCTTCACGGCGTTCTAAATGACATATTTTTTTACTTATCCATAATTTTCTTATCGATTTTGTCCTCTTCGACAAAAAGTGTATATCTTCCAATACCGGACTATCGTACATTTGCACCCGTATGAGACATTTGATCGTCATTATTTTATTTGGGATTTTGGTGTGTTGTAAAAATAGTGCAACTCCACCTGTAAAAGAACCCCGGGAACAATTAACTCCTATGTCGGACTTAAAACAACTTACTGCTATTACCGTCGATGGAAAAATAGTCCTCGCCGACAGTACCACAATGCTTATTCCGCATTATGGCGATCAGGATTACCTGATATTATACTTTGTGCGGCATTGTGAAAAAGACGAGGCTATCGCTGATAACCCTCCGTTAACTGCCCTCGGAACTGCCCGGGCTGAGCGACTGGGAAGGATTATGGACAATGCGGTGCTCGACAAAGTAACGTCCACTAATACCAAAAGAACCATGGACACTGCCCTTGCCGTGAAGCGCTGGGCAGGCGATCCGATCATGGAAACTTTCCCTGTAGCAGCACAAAATGACTGGTTAATTGAAAATTTGTCAACCGGAGGGGGCCAACGTGTGTTTCATGTTGGTCACCAGAATACGGTGCCAATGTTGCTGAATGAATTGACCCAGTCGCTGCGCTTTAAAAACATTCCCGACAATGAATACGGACGATTTTTTATCGCAATTACGAAAGGTACAGGGCAAACGGAAGTGATAGAATTGAAGTACTGATCTTTCCAAAAACAAATTTAACTAAACACAATGCACGAATCACACACGATAGCAAAAGCAAAATTCCGAACTTTCAGGAATGACCCGATCGGGGTAAAAGAATACACGTTGTCTAATGGTCTGAAATTGTTCCTTTCTGTCAATAAAGACGAGCCCCGTATTTATACAGAAATCGCTGTCCGGGCAGGCTCAAAACACGATCCGGCCGATACCACTGGTCTGGCACATTATTTCGAACACATGATGTTCAAGGGCACCGACCGGCTCGGGAGTCTCGATTGGTCCAAAGAAAAAGTGATTTTAGACAAGATTGAATTGCTTTTTGAACAACACCGCGCAGAAAAGGACCCTGAAATCAAAAGGGAAATGTATGCAGAAATTGACCGCCTTTCTTTTGAAGCGGCCAAATTAGCAGCGGCCAATGAATATGATAAGATGGTGAGCGCACTCGGAGCCACTCATACCAATGCCTATACCTGGGTGGAGCAAACCGTTTATGTCAATGATATTCCTTCCAATGAAATTAAACGGTGGTTTGAACTGGAAGCCGAGCGGTTCCGGCGGCCGGTTTTGCGCCTTTTTCATACCGAACTGGAAACCGTATTTGAAGAATACAATATCAGTCAGGACAAAGATTTTCGCAAAACCCTGAAAGCAATGCAAGCGATGTTGACGCCTTCGCATCCTTATGGCACACAAACGACCCTCGGTAGGGGAGAGGATCTGAAGAATCCTTCCCAAACGAATATTTACCGCTTTTTTGACCAGTACTATATTCCCAATAACATCGGCATTGTTCTCTGTGGCGACTTTGATCCCGAAGAGGCCGTACAATTGGCGGAGAAAAATTTTGGTGGTTTTGCTAAAAAGAAAAAACCAGCATTCCATTTTGAACCACAACCGGAAATACAAGGCCGCATACAACAGGATGTTTACGGCAACGAAGCGCCGTGGGTCGAAATTGGCTGGCGGATTGATGGGGCGCAATCGGCCGATGCCATGTTGCTGCCAGTCGTTGCCGCTGTGCTGCACAATGGCCATGCAGGATTAATGGATGAACACCTGGTCCAAAACCAACAATTGCTCGAAGCCCATGCCTATCCGCGGATGTATGAAGATTATGGCGGATTCTACTGCTATGGAAAGCCCCGTGATGGACAATCCCACGAAGATGTCGAAGCGTTATTGATGCAGGAAGTTGCCCGGTTGAGAGCTGGTGATTTTCCAGACTGGCTTCCTGAGGCAGTGGTCAAAAATCTTAAATTGACGGAGGCGAAAGGTTTTGAAAAAAATGAAGGCCGTGCGTCGGCCATCACGGGTGCTTTTGTGCTGGGGCTCGACTGGAGCGATATGACAAAACGCTGGAAAGAATGGGAAAATATTACTTCCCAGGATATCATTGCTTTTGCCAAACGCCTGCTGCGCGATGATAACCGGGCTGTGTTGTATAAGCATACTGGTGCTGACGACGCAGTCATTAAAGTGGACAAACCGCCCATTACTGCAGTAGAACTGAACCGGGTGGATAGTTCAGTGTTTGCCACGGATTTTCTTTCGGGAAGCACACCAGATATTGAACCACAATTCATTGACTTTAAAAAGGTTATAAAAAAAACACGCATTTCACCTACCGTGAAATTGCGTGCAGTGCCTGAGCCCAAACGACCGATTTTTCGATTAGATTATTGTTTTGATATGGGCAAAACTGCTGACAGAAGATTAGGGTTACTCGAAAGTTATTTGCCTTTTTTGGGTACCTCCCAGTATTCTGCGACCCATTTGCAACAACAGTTTTTCAGACTCGGGGTGCATTGTTTCGCCTCCTGTCGGGAAGAACATTTCTACTTGTCACTTTCTGGTCTTCCGGAGTCATTTGAAGCGGCGGTGGAATTAATGGAACACTTGATCGCCGATGCGCAGCCCAATGTGCCTGCCATGCAAAATTTGGTATCGGATATTCTGGTTCGGCGCGAAAATTATAAAAAAGACAAACGCATCATCCTGACCAAAGGGATGCTTAATTACGCCAGGTATGGTTCGGATTCGCCTTTCAATTATCGGTTCTCAAAAGAAGAATTATTGGCAACTGATCCGAAAAGCCTGACTGATTTGCTGCGTGATCTTCGCGGCTTTCAGCACGAAGTATATTATACCGGCCCAAATGCGTTGAGTAAAGTAAAAAAGGTGCTCAAAGAAAAACACTATACGCCGGCAATATCGCAGAAAGTTTTGCCGGGCAGGAAATTCAAAGAATTGACTACCACTAACAATAAGGTATACTTTGTGAATTTCCCAATGGTGCAGACGGAACTCATGATGTTTTCCAAAGGCACGGCAAAGTTTAATCTGGAGGAGTATTTATTTTCCCAGTGGTACAATCAATACTTTGGATATGGACTGTCGTCTATCGTGTACCAAGATATTCGGGAGGCGCGTGCCTTGGCTTATTCGGCCTATGCGTATGCCTCTGTACCTGCCAAAAAGGACCGCTCGCATTTTCTGCAGGCTTATGTGGGAACACAACCCGATAAATTACATGAGGCGGTCAATGCATTTCGGTCCATTCTGGAGGATATGCCTGCTTCGGGTAATCAAATGGACCAGGCCCGCACGAGTGTATTAAAACAAATTGCTGCAGAAAGGATCACACCCGCCGAACTGTACTGGACCTGGCGCGGCAACCGCGACAAAGGTTATGAGACGGATCTTCGTGAAAAAGTGTACGGACACTTGCAGGCTGCCGGCAATGATGATTTAATTAATTATCAAAAGGCATTTATCAAAGGACGGCAGTATACCTGGCTGGTCTTGGGTGAACGGGAACGCATTGATTTTAAATTTCTGAAAACGATCGGTAAGGTAACAGAACTTACGTTGGAACAGGTTTTTGGCGAGTTGTGAATGTTCAGTTGATTAGTTATTATTGTGCATTGCACAATAATAACTAATCAACTGCTATAAATGTTACTTATGGCTTATGCTTCGTCTTAAAAAACAATTGGGTTTTATGGTTTATTGACAATATTCCGGGAATGATA
Source organism: Saprospiraceae bacterium (assembly GCA_044350415.1). Classification (GTDB taxonomy): domain Bacteria; phylum Bacteroidota; class Bacteroidia; order Chitinophagales; family Saprospiraceae; genus M3007. The sequence continues at coordinate 22,690 of JBILHQ010000005.1, forward strand.
AAGGGTTCTTTTGACGATCCATCATCAGGAAATATTATGGCAACAATAAAAGTTGATATCCAGGATTCAAAAAAATGTAGTTTATCCCTCATTTTTAATGAAAATCAACAAATTGTCATGTACCCAAAATTTGGTATGATTTTTGTAATTCTAAGAAAATACTTTTTGAATTTGAATTTGCAGGAACCTATCAGAACCGGTTATTTGGTCAAAGAACTGGTTTTTTGTCTTGAAAAAACAAAAAATTGGCTTCAATTCAGAATAATCGTCGTATTCTTGCATCTTTAAAGTTTAATCCAATATTGAGTTTTTTTAATCCCCTGATTATTTTTTACCTACGTTTAAAATAAACATCAGGCCTCCTGTTGCGGTTGGTTTTGGGCGTTTCAAAGCGGTTTCTCTCTCTGTTAAGTTGAAAAGATTGTGATGTGAACTTATATATGGTTGGCATTACGATATTGAGGAAAAATATTTTCACGTTTTGCAACATCGAATATTTGGAACATTTTTATTCATTACACCAAACCACACCGAAGCGTTTGAAGGAATTATCCCCCTTCTTTCGTCTCACCTTTTTTTATTTATCATCAAATTTTTTATCCATGAACGTATTTAGTTACTCTCGCCGGCTGGCGCAGGGAGCACTGCTGCTTTGCCTGTCGTTAGTCGGAGCAAATCTGCAGGCGCAATGCGGCGATTTCCAGTCGGAACCGCAGCCAGTGACTGCTCCTGTTGATGTTACGCTTAACCTCACTAACGGGGGAGCGGCTGTACTAGACGAGAATGTTTTACTGACATTGGGCTTTACTAAGATGGCAGCATGCTCTTATGAGGTATCAGCTAATTCCAATTTTGGTGCCTTATTGCCCTTTCCAGCTTCTTTTTTCTGTAGCGACATTCTTTTCAATCCTAATGTCCTTTACCTGCGTGTAAATGGAGCGGGAGGCCCAAGTAATGTTTTGGGTAATTCCCGGGAAATACGGATTACTATTTTAGACATGGTGAATCCTGCTTTTGTTGCCCCTTTGCCGGATGTTGCCTTTACTACCAGTGGTGATGGTATAACCGGCGATTGTGTTTACACTGCCAACGGATCTTTGGACATCAATCCATTTTTTGACATAACAGACAATTGTAATATTTCTGAAGTGCGTTATTATATAGGTGCAAATTATCCTGCAGGGGCTTATTTTTCTACCCTGGCAGGTATTGATTTCCCAACAGGCTTGACAACAGTTCATGTAGTGATTTACGATGACTCTGGCAATAAGGGAGTTGATGATTATACGGTGACAGTAACAGATGATGAAGCACCAGTGACAACTTGCCCGACTTATCTGGTGGCTTCCCCACTGGTTATTCCGGCAGATGCGGGCTTGTGTTCGTTTTATACAGGGAGTGGTTTACCGATCAGTTTTAATCCTGCGACCTATTTCACAGATAACTGCCCATCGAATCCCTTAACTTTTTCCTATCTTTTCAATTCCCCTCCAACACCGCAACCAGCATTTTCTACTTTTTCCTCCACAGTATCATTGGTTAATAATCCAGCAGATACGACTTTTTCTGCAGGACCAGGTGTAATCCGTGTGCGTTTCCAGGCGCGGGATGCTGCTGGCAACACCCAACGGTGTACGTTCCATATCCAAATTGCGGATCAACAACCGCCCATATTTGACGCAATGACAGTGCCTGCCAATATTACTATTGGTACGGATGCCAATGCTATTCCGAGTTTATGTTTTTATGACAATTATACCCACAGCACACCAGATGTGAATGATAATTGTTCAACAATTGCCACTTATGACTATAGTGTTTCAGGAGCGACCACAATAGGTTGGACTCCTTACACTGAACTCACATCATTGGTTCTTGATCTTAATATAGGGGTGAATACTGTTCATTACCGGGCAACCGATGGTGCTGCGCTTCAGGCAACCACCTCCTTTACGGTAACGGTAATTGATAATGAAGCGCCGGTTGTTTCTGCAACCAGTCAGTATGTTTATGCGCCTATCAGTGCGACGGATTGTTCAAAAGTGATCACTTTCACGCGCCCAAGTGTCGCTGATTTAATCGGAGACTGCGGTGCTGTGACCATGCAGGAAGTAGTTGTTTCTGGTCCTGACCTTGGCGTAATGGCACCTCCGGCTGTACCTGCTTTTAACACAGCCACAGGTGGCGGTTCCGTAACAGTTCAGTTTCCAGCGGGTATTACCCGTGTTGCCTATTACTGGATTGATAATACGATGAACTTCGATTCTGTACACTATACTTTTATCGTGCAGGACACTGTAAAACCGATTGCGAAATGTAAAGATTTGTCCATTGCCTTAAATGCGCAGGGCAAGGCCTATGTTACAGCAGCCAGTGCAAATAACGGTTCTACAGACAACTGCCCATTGGGTGTTTCATTGTCTGTATCAGTAGTTAGCAGTGGTACCAGTATCAGTACCGACAGTTTGTATTTTGACTGTGGTGAATTGGGCCCAAATTTATTCAAGCTTACCATAACAGATGCCACGGGTAACAGCAGTTCAAAAAATTGCACAGCCACTATTTTAGACAATACAGCTCCAACAGCAACCTGTCCTGCGGATATTTTTGTTAATGCAGGTACAAGTACTTCTTTGAATCCTTGTGCTGCGAAGCCAACTGTTACACTTTCGCAGTATGCAGACAACTGTCCGTTAACTTCAATGGATGTTTCTTGGACAACTACTGGCGCAGGAGCTTCTCCTTCATCAGGTACAGGTAATGTGCTTTCTGGCGTCGTTTTCTCCAAAGGAAGTACCAAAGTAATCTTTACCGTTTCAGATGGTATTCAGTCCAGTGTTTGTGATGTAGATATTGTAGTTTCTGACGTCAATGCGCCAACTCCGGATAATCCGGCGACAATGACAATAGAGACTTGCCCCCCTAATATTACCGTAAATGCTAACCAGACACCTGGTTGTAGTTACAGAAAACCACCTGCGGCCATGTGCATTCAGGATGCTGTCACTCCTGCCAATCAATGGTGTGGTTCGGTAACTTTCTACGATAATTGCGATGCGACGGCTGTAGTTTCTGACCTTGCATCTTTAAGCCAGACTTATAGTCTGGGCCCAAATACCATTACACTGACCAAAACCGATGCTACTGGAAACGTTGGAACCTGTTCCTTTACAATCACCGTAAAAGATGGAATTAAACCAACAGCGTTGTGTAAAACAACAGTACCTGTTAACTTATCAGCCACACCATTAACGGTTTCGGCTGCCCAGGTGGACAACGGCAGTACCGATAACTGTACCCTGATCACTCCAGCCAATCTGAGCATCGCGCTTACCGCCGGCGGGGCAGTACCAGGTATTACTTCAAGTACTTGTAACGACTTGAATGTAACACTTACTGTTACCGACTTCGATGGAAATACAGCAACCTGTACTTCCGTAATTGATGTTACAGATGATGTGAAGCCGATTTGCAGCGCACAAAATATTACCAGAACATTAAGTGTTACCAATCCTGGTTCTGTCACTGTAAATGCTTCGGAAATCAATAGTGGCAGTTCTGACAACTGTAGTGCACCTGGTGTACTCACGTTTACCATGAGTGCCACTTCCAATGGAACGTACACGCCATCTTTGACATTTGGTTGTAGTAATACAGGAGCTAATACGGTATTTTTGAAAGTTGCCGATGCCAATGTGCCAAGCAACCTTTCTTTGCCTTGTCAGGCTACCATTACAGTCCAGGATATTACCCCTCCTTCAGTGGTGTTTTCTCCAGGGAATATTACGGTAAACTGCGATGTGGTTACACCCAATGTCACTGCTTATGTAGCGACATTAAGCGACGCAACTTTTGCCGATAACTGTACAGTTAGTACAGTAAATGAGACATTTACCACAACACCAGGTTCATGCCCGAACCGATATACAATTAACCGAAAATGGGTGGCTACTGATGCAGCGGGCCTTATGGTAATGGCGCAACAAGCAGTTACCGTACAAGATACCACCAAACCAACAGTAACTTTGCCATCGGATGTTACTATTAACCTGTCCAGCAGCACTACTTGCACGCCTTCAGCCAGTTATCAGCCAGTTACAACTACCGACAACTGTGGCAGCGTAACCACTACTTGGACGATTGATTACGCAGGTGTAAAACCTGATACTGTTGGCAACGGACTAATTGCTACCTCTGTTTCCGGGTTTACCATCGGTTTGAATACCATTACCTTCAAAGTGACCGATCAGTGCGGTAATACAACGACCAAAACGATGAAGGTTACAGTAGTGGATAATGTAGTACCTGTATTCAGCAGCTACTATCAACCAACTACCACCACCTCATATTGTAATCAGATTCAGCCACTGTTTACATTCAATAATACACCTGGTTTGTGCGGTTACACCTTCCAGTGGGTACGCCCGTGGACTGGCGACATTACGGACTGCAGTACCATTACATTTGCTGCAGAAAGTATTACCGCTACCACCCCAGTAGGGCCACAGATACTTTCTGCTAACTTCCCTTGGGACCAAACAAATCCATTAACGCAAAATGTTCCGGTTTCACTGAGTTTACCGGTTGGTACCACTACATTTACTTACAAAGTAACTGATGCTGCTAATAATATGCAGACTTGTTCCTTCAATGTAAAAGTAAATGATACCCAAACACCAACACTGAGCGGCCCAGCAACGGCTATTTTGAATTCTATTTGTCCAACACAAACAATCGGTGACTACACTGGATTAGTGAATGCTACCGACAATTGTGGCCAAAATATTGCAATGCCTTTAACACAGGTACCTGCGGCAAATACGCAGATTTCTGCATTGACATTTATTTCGCCCAACTCGCCTGTTGCAAACCCATACGATGGATCACAGTTTATTGTGACAATCACTGCTAACGATGGTACCAACGTATCATTGCCCCGCAACATTACTGTAACATTGGATGATAATACTGCTCCGGTTCCGACGCAAAACACATTAGCTGATGCCAATTCTAACTGTGGTTATATCATTTTGATAACGCCAACTGCATTTCCAAACTGTATTGCAGGATCATTGATTTATGGTACACCTGGTGGCGTTTCTGCAACAGCCGAGACCTTTAACGGTGCCAATATCACCAGCTACCGAGTGACTCTTCCAAATGGTTCGCCTTGCCAAACGTATTTTGTTACCTGGTCATATAGTGACGGAAACGGTAACGTTACGCCCCAATTGCAAAAAGTGACCCTTTGCCCGGATATCATTGCGCCAACAGCAGTATGTAAGAATGCAACCTTGACGCTTAGCCCAACAACGGCAACACTGACTACTGCCGATATCAATAACGGCAGTTTTGATACTGACAACTGTAATCCATTTACACTGTCACTGAGCAAAACAGCATTTACTTGTGCCGACATCAGTCCGAATAACACCGGATTTACTACGGTTACTCTGACGGCTACATCAACGAATAATTCTTCGTTGTTCACCACTTGTACCGCACAGGTGAAAGTGCTTGATAATATCGCTCCCACTATTATGGCGATGAGTGTTCCCGCCAATATCACAGTAGACACTTGTTCCACTGGATATGTGTTGCCGGTTGCTGCTACAGTGACTGCAACAGATAACTGTTTTGCAACGGTGAGTTTTGTTCAAACCTCCACGCAGGGAACAACAGGTATTACAAAGTACAATTTTGTTGTTACCCGTACCTGGACTGCTAAAGATGTGTTTGGAAATACCACTTCCGCCGTTCAGACGATCACCGTCCGCGACGTGAAGAAACCTGATTTTACAACACCTTCTGCAGCGAGTCTGATGTTCAGTACGCTCCCGGTGACGGTCAACTGTTCTGCTAACGTCAAATTTAATGTGGCAGCATTTGTGAGTGATTGTGCGCCTGATGCAGAATTGTCCGTTGTGGCCAATCCGGCTTATTTCAGTTTGACAGACTCTACAGAAGTGTTGCCAGTGGGCAACCACACGGTGACGTTCACAGTGACCGATCCAAGCGGCAATACTGCAACTTCTTCAGTCACGATTGTTGTCAAAGACGCTACGAAACCAATTGCTTCCTGTATCAATGGTATTTCATTGGCACTTAATGCCAATGGTCAGGCAATCGTTACTTCAGGTTTAATTAATAACCAAAGCAGCGATAACTGTGGTTCTGTCACCCTTCAAGTACAGGAACTGGAAGTTATTAACGGCGACACTATCGGCGCACCAGCCAATCAATTGATATTTGATTGTGGCGATGCCGATAACGATACGGAATATCCAATCATTCTTTGGGTGAAAGATGCCTCTGGTAATTTCAACTTCTGCGAAACCTATGTGGTTATCCAGGATAATGTGGCTCCAACCATTACTTGTCCGGCGAATGTTACGGTGGAATGTTCAAATAGTGCTACGGCATTCCTGCCGGCAACACTTGGAAACCCATCTGTAACAGATAATTGCCCAGCAGATGTGACGACCACTTATTCCGACGCGCCTGTAACTCCTGGATATGCATGCGGTGACAAAGTCCGTACCTTCAAAGCACTGGATCTTTCCGGCAATACAGCAACCTGTTTGCAGGTAATCAATGTTATTGATACCAAACCTCCGGTATTCAATACGTTGCCACAGAATGATACGATCAGTTGCGACGATCCATTAGTAGTGGCTCCGATTCTTAAAGCAACAGATAACTGTACACCTGCTGATTCTATTGTCATCTCCTTATTACAGGTTAAATCTGACTCCGTAGGCGTTTGTGGTAAATACAGTTATAAAGTAACCCGTACCTGGACAGCAAAGGATAAGTGCGGCAATGTCACCATCCATACACAAGTAGTAAAGGTGGAAGACAAAACCGGGCCTAAGTTCCTGGGTATGCCTGATACTATTTTGGTACTGACGGCTAATTTTCCGCCAAGTACCAACTGTACAGCACCAGTTGCTTTGAATGCAGAGCAGTATTTCAATGATTGTGCAACGCTGAATGAGAGTACGATAAATTCAATCATTTTTAAACCTGTTTTAGTGCCGGCCATTGTTCCTGTTAAATTAAACGTCAGTGGAAACTATCCAGTCGGCAATACAAAAATAATTTTCACAGTTACTGACCCATGTGCAAATGTAGGTGAAGACTCTGTGGTGGTGAAAGTCGTTGACAATAGCGCTCCAGTGGTGATTTGTAACAATAGTGTTGAAATTGCATTGAGTAACAATGGCTTGGCAACACTTGCCGCCTCCGATGTAAACCTCAATAGTTTCGACAATTGTGGTATTGCTACACTGGTATTAAGCAAAACACAGTTTGACTGCGAAGACCTCGGTATCAATAATGTCACTTTGACAGTTACCGATATTCATGGCAACTCCAATTCCTGCACAGTAGGAATTGAGGTATCTGCGGGAGCGAATACCGGCTTTACTATGACAACAGCAAATGTTGCTCCAACCTATTTTGGTGGTGCTAACGGTTCTGCATCAGTAACAGTAACTGGCGGCTCCAATAGTTTCGGCTATTTGTGGAGTAATGCTGCTACAACATCTGCTATTGCAGGTGTAGCTGCAGGTTCCTATACTGTAACAGTGACGGATTTGTTCACTGGTTGCAAACAGGTGGTAACCATTGTTCTAACTGATGGACCGGTAGCGTCCTTCACTGTGGGTACCGCTACAGGTGCGCAAAATGCAATTGTTAAAGTGCCGGTAAATGTGGATAATTTCCAGGAAATTTCTGGGTTTACCTACACGATGGATGTCCCGAATGCTACAGTTGGTTCTATTGTAACACCAGTGGCAGTAACCGATATTAATGCAGGTTTGGGCTCAGGGTTACAAGTGAGCATTAACGGTAATACCTTAAGTGTGCTTTACCTGAATTCTCAAGGAGCGAATGTTGATTTGCCGAATGGCGCATTGCTGTTCAACTTGTGTATTCAATTGAGTGGTGCACCACTGGGTACTACCAGCGCTGTGAATATTACAGGTTCTCCTGTTCAATTCACGGTATTGCGCACCACGATTAACGGTCCGATCACTATCCCTGCTAATCAGGTAAGTGGTTCTGTACAGATTACCCAAGGTTTGAATGAGTACGATGTGCTTGGTGATATCTACCCATGGCAAAACCCGGCGGTTGGTATCCCTAATGTTAATGTAAACCTTACTGGTCCGGCTGCTCCATTGTCGTTTACAACTACCGTCACTGGAGAGTATCCATTCAATAATATTTTAGCCAACACCAACACCGTAACAGGTGCTGCAAAATCACAGGCAGGCAACTCGAAAATTGATATCATCGACCAGGGTTTATTGTTGAAGCATATTTTTGCAACGGCAACTTCACCATCTCCGTTGACTTCACCTTATCAGCGTGTAGCAGCAGATGTGAACTTCGATAGTCAGATCAATATTATTGACTTTGCGTTGATTCAGCGCTTATTACTTGGAACGGTTCAACACCTGGAAGGCGCGGCTGCAAAAGATTGGGTATTCATTCCTAACTCTTATTCATTCCCAGCCAACACTACCACACCATTCCCGAATCCTGTTTATCCGGCGATTCCGGCATTCCCACAGACCATTTTACATACGCCGTTGTTCCAGGATCAATTGGACGATGACTTTGTAGGTGTTCGTATGGGAGATTTGAATGGTGATGCACCGCTCAATTTGCAACAGAGTGAAATTGAAGAACGCAATGGAGGTACACTGAAACTGCGTTTGGAAGACCGGACGATTAAAGCAGGCGAAACGGTGAATCTTGCGTTTAAAGCGAAAGACTTTACCAACCGTTACGGTTATCAGTTGACGCTGTCTTTTGATCCGAATGTACTTGAACTTCAAAACATTGAGACAGGAGCAGTTCCTGGCCTTGATGCCGATGGCAACTTTGGAACAACGCTGCTCAGTGATGGATTACTCAGCACCGCATGGGTAAGCCTCGATCAAGCCTCGATCAATGATGATGAGACCATGTTCACGCTGGTATTCAAAGCAACAAACAATATTAACTTATTGTCACAAATACTGCATGTTTCCAGTGATATTGTTGCGCCAATGGCGATCAATGAAAATGGAGCGGTGGATGATGTTGCACTGGAATTCACCAGTACTGTCTCCGGCACGCAAACTACTTTGAATACTGAATATGTCTTGTATCAGAACCAGCCTAACCCATTCCGGTCTTCATCGACAATAGGTTTCCGTTTGCCTGCTGCAGAGCGTTGTGTAGTGAAAGTATTTGCATCTAATGGCCGCCTGGTAAAAACCTTTATCGGTAATTACGAAAAAGGGTATAATAACATACAGGTGCGCAGTAGCGATCTTGGTGGAGCAGGCGTATATTATTACGAACTTTCCACGGCTTCATTCAGCGATCGCAAGAAGATGATTCTGATTGATTAGTTCATAAGTCATTAAGTCGTTAGTTATTCAGTTGCTTAGCCATTTAGTTATTTAATCGTATTCCGGTTAATGACTAAATGGCTGATGACTAAATGACTAACGACCTATTTCTCTCTCGCAAATACTTTTCACAACCATGAGAAATATTCATATAATCCTTATACTGTTCGGATTGTTTCTTTGCCCCCAGCTGCAAAATGCGCAGATTGTGACATTGAAAACCGATACAGTAAACGTTTCATGTACATCATCCGATACCTTTACAATACCAGTAAAGGTGCTGAATTTTAATAATCTGGGTGGACTCCAGTTTTCTCTCGAATGGGACAAAACAAAGATTAAGTATATTTTTATTCAGGACTTTAATACCGCATTAGGCAATGGGTTTGTGAATATGGATACTACCACGCACCTGAGTAATGGACAATTAACTTTTGCCTGGCTTGATCCAGGTGGTTTAACCATTCCGAATTCAGGAAATAATACGTTGTTCAAAGTGGCATTCGTACGGTTGGGCGGCTCTTTTTCTCCGCTTTCCTTCGATACTACGGCTTTGCCGAATCCTCCGCCAACAGCGATAACTGTTTCTGATCCCAATTTCAATGCACTTCCGTTTGTTCTTTCGATCGGAGGTATGAAAACGACTGATAATACGCTGCCCACGATTAATTGTCCTTCCAATGTTATCGTAACTTCTTCAGGACCAATTCCTGTAAACAATATTGCTCCTGCGGTAGCCGATAACTGCGGTATTGACCACACAGGTTGGACGGCAACGGGTGCCACCAATCTCAGTTTTCCCAATGACCCGGATGCGAGTGGCACATTATTTAATGTCGGCCAAACACAGGTAGTATATACGACTACCGATGTGGGTGGTAATACAGCCACTTGTTCCTTTATTATTGATGTTCAGTTTGACCCGGCAACAGGTGATACACTGACCCTACTGGCTTCTTCCGGAACAGCAGATTGCGGACAGGTTTTTTACACGGATATTTCTGTGTTGAATTTTGATTCTATTTTTGGTGCTCAGTTTTCGTTGTCATGGTTGACCTCCGTGTTGCAATTTGATTCTGTTGCGCTGTTAAACCAGAGCGTCAATGTTTCTGCTGCTAATTTCAACTTGAGTTTTGTTCAAAATGGAACGCCGGCAGGTTCCGGTAATTTATCCTTTGGATGGAATTCCGACAATTTCACGGCTGGAAGTACTTTGCCCAATGGCGCTGTTCTTTTCAGGGTGTATTTTACTGCAAATGGTGCAAATGGTGCAGTAACAGGTATTAATTTCACCGATTTCCCTGCAGGGTTATTGTCGATTGATCCTAATCTTGATCCTGTTTACACAAAATATATCGCTGGTTTATTTTCTGTAGATGATAATGTTGCCCCAACTATTCAATGTCCCGCAAATCAGGCTGTTACTGCTGTTTTAGGACAAACAACAGCTGTAGTTACGGGTCTTGCACCTTTGAACCTGAGTGACAATTGCAGCGGCAATGTCTTGCTGACCTATACCCCAACTACTGTGGGCGCAGGTAATGGAAGTGGCCCCGCCAACGGCACATATCCCGGGGGGACCAGTATTGTTACCTATACGGCTACAGATGCAGCAGGCAATACCTCCACCTGTTCTTTTTTGGTTACCGTTGATCTCGGTGAAATTTTTGAATTAAAAATCGATTCCGTTCAGTATCAATGTGGATCAGGCGCAACTACTATTGGCATCCCATTCCGCGTATATAATTTTGATAATATCGGAGGAATGAACTTCAGGGTATCATGGGATGAAACGGTGCTTGCTTACAACGGCTTCAGCAATGTCTTTCCAGGCATGAGTGGCGTGAGTGGTGGCAGTTTTCCAAGTTCTGGAACAACTTCTTTGCAAGGATTTCTTAACTTTTTGGCGGTAAGCCCGACTGGACAGTGGCCGAATATTCCTGATGGAGGTGTTGTTTTTCAATTAAATTTCACAGTATTGAATGCCAATGCTGCTACGGGTTTTAACTTTGAACAACCTGAAGGTGCCATTGACGGTGCTTTTACACCCGTTCCATTCAACTTTGTTGATGGAGGTTTTTCGAGCGTGGATGTATCGGCTCCGGTGGTTACCTGTCCAAATAACCAAACTGTTGCCGGCAACGCCAATTGTACTGCGTTGGTAAATTTAACGGCAACGGCAATTGATGCTTGCGGAACGGTCACTTCATTGGTTAATAATGCGCCTGTTGGCAATGTTTTTCCAGCCGGCTCTACGCAGGTGGTATTCACAGCCACCGACAATGCCGGAAATATTGGCTTTTGTTCAATGACCGTAACCGTAAATGCAAATACCGCTTTACAGATCATCGATTGTCCGACTGCACCGATTGTTATTTCTGCCATCAATAATTGCTCTGCTCCAATAACGTATCCAATTATAACTGCAATAAACCCATGTATTTCTAATGCTAATTTTATATACAGTTGCAATTTCCTGCCGGGCTCCATTCGGCCAGTTGGATTAACTAATGTGGTTTGTACGGCTACCCAATTGGGAAATGGTGGTGGACTTGTTACCTGCAACTTTCAGGTTGTAGTAGTTGATGACGGCTCTCCACAACTGCAATGTCCGCAGGGTATCACTATTGCTGCAACAGGTTCGGCATGTTATGCGCTGAATCCTGTATTGCCTGTACCGGTAGTTACGGATAACTGCGATCAGAATCTGATACCATTTATCGATCCTGATCTTGTAGATACGTTGTATGTCGGGCTGAATACCCTTATTTACCTGGCCACAGACAACTCCGGAAATGTAGGTGCTTGTTCTTTTAATGTTACTGTGTCGGAGACACAGCCACCGACAGTAATTTGTGCTGAACCTGTTGAAGTCACTGCGGGTGCAAACTGCCAGGGGATTGCAACATGGGATGCTCCATCTGCTTCTGATAATTGTACGGCAACTGGCGATTTGGACATCACCTCTATTGGCGGTGCGTCCGGCGACCTGTTTGATGTAGGCGAAACAACCGTAATATATACAGTGACCGACGGATCCGGCAACACCGCTACCTGCAGTTTGTCAGTAACAGTGGTAGAAACCACCCCGCCAACAATCGCAGGCTGTCCGGTTAATTATATTATTATTTTACCTGTTGATCAGTGTGATACCACAATTACGTGGACATTGCCACAAGCGAATGATAACTGTGGAATTGCTTCTTTTTCGGCCAATTTTAATCCAGGAACAACATTCCCTTCAGGAATAACCACAGTGGTATATACCGCGGTCGATCTTGCAGGTAATACCGCAACCTGTTCTTTTTCTGTTACGGCTGTTGATAAAGTCAGTCCGGTATTCGTTACTTTTCCGAACGATACTCTGATTACCGATGCAGATCCTTGCGGTGCAATTCTGAATATTGCACAACCAACTGCTATGGATAATTGTGATCCAAATCCATTAATTACCTACGCAGGAAATTTGCAGGATACATTTCCGATTGGCATCACAATTATTGAGATTCTGGTAACAGATGCAAGTGGCAACGTGACCAAAGACACCCTGACGATCACCGTAAATTCCTTGAATGTAAAATCGTTTGCCAATATTCCGGGCAATCAGAACCTGACCGGCTGTGCTCAGGCAGCAACCTGGACGCCTCCTGATATACAGGGCTTTTGTGAAACGCCAGTGATTACTTCATCGGCAGTTTCCGGCAGTGTTTTTCCTATTGGTACAACGATAGTAACGTATACCGCTACAGATATAACAGGAAGTATAAGCGCTACATTTTCTATTACAGTGACAGATCCAGAAGCACCAGTTTTCAATTGTCCGCAGCCAGTTATTCTTAGCGCTGCCGGAGTAGTGATTTCTGACCCTTCTGGTATTGTGGAATCCATTGCAACCGCCGATAATTGTCAATCCGCTGATTTAGTAATGAATATTCCAACTGTAACGGACAATTGTACGCAAATACCTGAAGTGATACAAACTGGCGGGCCATCTCCTGATGGTATTTATCCAATTGGGACTTATACGTTAACATATAAGGCTACGGATGAATTCGGAAATACATCAACTTGTTCCTACACAGTGGTAGTTGCACCATTTGAAATTGAAGTAGTGACAGCCGCTCCTAATCCCGGTTGTGAAGGGGAAATGGTAGTGCTTTCTGTGCCGTCTATTCCGGGTGCAACGTATTCCTGGACAGGCCCTAAGGCATCTTATCCGAACGCAACAACGGTGACAATTGGTAGCTTAAGTCAGGACCAAACGGGTAGTTATGGTGTTACCGTCTCTCTGAATGGATGTATGGCCAACGGAGGTACGGTTAATGTAGTAATGTCAACCAAGCCTACGGCCATCGACGATTTGTCTTATACGATATCGGCTGGTGAAACATTGGAAGGTACCAGTATTTTGGCAAATGATCAATTTCCGTTGCCTACCGATATCACGATTGCGCAAAAAAGCCCATTAATCGGACTCACATTGAACGCAGACGGGACTTTTTCTTATGTATCGGAAAAGGCCGGGGCATATTCTTTCATTTATGAAATTTGTTCTATTGCTTGCCCTGATCTTTGTGATATGGCTACTGTGACGATTACTGTACGGGATATTGATTGCGATTTTGTGCCGAATATTTTCACGCCAAACGGAGACATGTCGAATGACTACTTTGAAATCCCTTGTTTGGATTCCGGCTTGTACCCCAATAATACATTGGTGATCTACAGCCAGTGGGGTGATAAGGTATTTGAAGCGAAAGGTTATGCCAATACCGTTGATAAAGCCTGGAACGGTACTTTAAACAACGAATCTGGTAAGGATCTTCCTGATGGCGTGTACTATTACATTTTCCAGCAGGATTCCGATACAGCTGCACTTAAGGGGTATGTTCACATTTACCGGTAATTCACTAAATCCAACAACATGAAAAATTTATTTATAGCATTATTTTTATTGGTGGCCGGATTGGTAAGCGCGCAACAAGATCACCAATATACCCAATTTATGTATAATAAACTGCTCATCAATCCTGCTTATGCGGGTGTACGTGGTGTGCCTAGCCTTACTGGAATATACCGTAATCAATGGGCCACCTTTGATGGCGCACCTAAGTCGGCATTAGTAAGTTTAAACTCTCCGTTTTTGTCGCCACGTGTAGGTGTCGGTGTGGTTATTTCGCATCAGCAAGCTGGACTGCAGCGCGATTTTTTGGGCTCGTTAGCTTATTCTTACGACCTGATCGCGCGGGAAAATGCGTCCTTAAGGGTGGGGGTGCAAGGCTCATTGCGGTCCTTAGCCCTCGACTTTACGAAAGCTACCACCAGCGATCCTGGGGGACCCACTATCGATCCTTCTTTAGATGTGACACGGACCAATGATGTTTATGGCAACGTAGGAGCGGGTATTTATGGCACATTTGCGCAGAAATTTTATTTCGGATTTGCTGTTCCCCGTATTTACTCCAACACCATTGGATTAAATACCAATCCGCAGTTTGTTACAGCAAAAGAATACCGGCACTTTTACGGAATGGCTGGGGCTGTTTTGCCTGTTAATGATGATCTCAAATTGCTTCCCGCAGTGTTGATAAAATATGTGAATGGAGCGCCGATTAATGCGGATATTAACCTGAATCTGGATATCAAAGAGAAATTCACCTTCGGTATTTCTGGTCGTGTAGGCGGAGGCGGAGGCCTGGAGTCTGCTGATTTGCTCGTTTATTGGCAGGCAACATCGCTGGTTGGAGTCGGGGCTGCTTATGATTTTACGCTTTCAAGGATAAAAGATTATACCGTGGGTTCATTTGAGTTGATGGTATTGGCTGATCTGAAAACCCAGAATAAAAAAGGTAAAAAAGGTAAAAAGAACCTTTCTAATCCTCGCTTTTTCCTTTAATAGTTAATTTTTATTTTATGATAACCCATAAATATTTCGCAACAACAGCTTGTTTACTCCTGCTGCTGACAGGCGCCTATGCACAAAAGCCTGCTACCACCGTCCAGGTGACCAATGAAGGGAACGTTAATTCTCCCGGACTTGATTTTAGTCCAACATTTTATGAGGACGGTATTGTTTTTATTTCCACTAACAATGCTGGATTTGAGAAATTCACAGATGAAAATCTGAAGTCCAATACAATGACAATCCTTCGTTCGCGCCGCGATGCAGAGGGGGGGCTGGGGAAACCTGAACTTTTTGCCAAAGAAGTTACTTCCGGATACCATGAAGGCCCGGTATGCTTTAGTCCAACAGGTGATATGATTTATTTTTCCCGAAATACGGAAAAACTATCGCAGGATGGAAAGCAAAAAATGATGATTTTTGCTGCGCCTAAAATCGGAGAATCCTGGGGAATGCCAACAGATTTAAAGATCAATAATGGTGAATTTGACGACTGCCATCCAGCCTTGAATATTGACGGTGATAAATTATATTTTGCGTCTAATCGTCCGGGTGGTTTCGGAGGCATGGATATCTATGTCTCCTACAAACTCGGCGATTCCTGGAGTGATCCTGTGAACCTGGGCCCGAAAGTGAATACCCCCGGAAATGAAGTTTTTCCTTTCATTCATGCTGACAATACCTTGTATTTTGCATCAACCGGGCATCCGGGAAAAGGCGGTCTGGATATTTTTCAGATAAAAACAGAAGGTTCAGATTGGGGCAAGCCGGTAAATCTACCTGATCCGTTTAATACATCCGGAGATGATTTTGGTCTGATTGTAGATTTGAATAAGATCAATGGTTATTTTTCCAGTAATGGGAAACAAGGGCAGGGACAGGATGATATTTTCGCTTTCTCCACCAGTAATGGCAATCTGGATGATATTATTCGGCAAATTAAATCGGATGATAAAGACCAGGGCAGTTCTGATTTTTTAGTAACCGTGACAGACCAGACAACCGGCAAAACAATTTCCGGTGCTGAAGTTAGAATACTGAACATGAATATGGGAGATGTAATCGGCCGTGACGAAGCTGGTAATCTTATCACGGTAGTGAAAAACGAAGACGGACAAGATATTTTAAAAGCAGTGCCTTCTCATGCTGGTTTATCGGGTATTTCTGATAAAAAAGGGCGGTATGCTACCACGCTTCATCCCGGAAAATACTCGATAACGGTATCGTTTGATGGGTATCAGACGAAGCAGTTAAACGCTGAAGTGACTCAGGAGGAAGGTCGCATTAATATCGTGTTAGATAGGGTAAAAGACAAGGTACTTTGGAACGCTTCGGTATTTAATTATGTAACCAATGCGCCCCTTTCCGGTGCAACTGCAGTGGTGATTAATACCGCCAACGGAAAAAGAGATACGATTCTGACTGACGAAAATGGCAGGATTCAGTATTACCTGGAACCAAATACCAAATACAATGTGGAATTGTACCAGGGAGGCCGGCTTATCGGCTCAACGGAAGTGAATTCCGGAGCACTTGGTACCACGCCGCTTTCCCAGAATATTTCTGTTGCGCCTTTATTGCCGGGCACAGTACTTGAATTGCCGAATATTTATTACAACTATAACGATGCTTCGCTTCGGCCCGATGCGCGCAAAGACCTGGATATCGTGGTGTCACTAATGAAGCAACACCCGGGGATCAACGTGGAATTGGCAAGTCATACCGATTCTAGAGGTTCGGCAAATTATAACCAGCAACTGAGTCAACGCAGGGCGAATGGGGTAGTTGAATACATGGTAACCCAGGGAATAAGCCGAAACCGGCTTCTGCCTATGGGGCATGGGGAAACTCGCCCACGGAACAGCTGTACCGATGGCGTGAAGTGTACTGAAGCGGATCATGCGCGCAATCGCCGGACAGAAGTAAAGATGCTGACTAGCTTAGAAGGCAGTTCATTGGTCTATTTGGATGGAAAAATAACAGGCCCCGGTCCAAGCAGTGATCCTCAACCCGTATCAACAGAAAGTGGTAGTAAAGCCAATGCCGCACCAGTCAAACAGCCTGTTGGCATTACCGTGAATAATGGTGATACGCACTTCTATGTAATTGCAGGATCATTTATGGTGGAACGTGGCGCACAAAGCCGCTTGCAAACGCTAAAAGAGGCAGGCTATGTTGATGCTGAAATTATTCGTTTTGCAGGTTCTAACTTCTATTCCGTTTGTGCGCAGAAATTTGCTAACAGAAGTGACGCTGTTGCTATTGAGCATAAATTAGAAAAAACGAATAAAATTGATGCCTTTGTGAAGGCTGGTGGACTGTAAGAACGTACATTGGGAGCGTGGCCTTTAACCGCGTTAATAAAAATGAATAATGCCTGTCAGTTCTTATAACTGATGGGCATTATTTATTACTGCTATTATTTTAATTATTTACCTCAATCTACTACAAAAATCTGCCATAATTCTCCAATTTGCCGTAATTTTGCGCCCTTTCATAAAAAAGATAAATGATGGTTCATATAACTAGGGTAGAACGCTTTAATGCGGCCCACAAATTATGGGTGGAAGACTGGTCGGAAGCGGAAAACCTGGAGCGATTCGGAAAGTGCGCTAATCCCAATTGGCACGGACACAACTATACTTTGCATGTCACGGTAAAAGGACAACCTGATCCTGTAACGGGCTTTGTGGTAAATGCAAAGGAATTGAGTGTGGTGATCAAACAGGAAGTAATTGATCATATTGACCATCGCAATATCAACCTCGATGTTCCTTTTTTTCCAAAGAAATTGCAACCGACCTCCGAAAATGTTGTTAAAATAATTTGGCAACGGCTCGAACTGCCTGTAAAGGAAATGGGTGGGATGCTCCACCGAATTACACTTTGGGAAACAGAAAATATCTACGTAGAATATTACGGAGAATAAAATCAGGTACAGCAGTACCTTAACTTATGGCATATAAAAAGATAGATCAGTACGATCAGGAAACTACCGATCATTTAACTATTCGGTTCAATGATATTTTGGCTGCGGTTGGAGAAGATATTTCCCGGGATGGGTTGTTGAAAACGCCGGAAAGGGCTTCCAAAGCTATGCAGTTTCTTACGCAGGGGTACGAACAAGATGCTGAGGCTATTTTGCGCTCTGCTATGTTTAAAGAAGATTATAGTGAAATGGTAGTAGTAAAGGACATTGAGGTCTATTCTCTTTGTGAGCACCACATGCTTCCTTTCTTTGGCAGGGCTCATGTGGCGTATATTCCAAACGGGTATATTGTTGGTCTCAGTAAATTACCCCGTATTGTTGATGTGTTTGCGCGTAGGCTGCAGGTACAGGAACGATTGACCATTGAAATACGCGATGTAATACAAAAAACCCTGAATCCTCGCGGTGTGGCTGTGGTGATTGAAGCGAGCCACATGTGTATGATGATGCGGGGGGTTCAAAAACAAAACAGCAAAACGACCACTTCGGCCTTTACTGGTGATTTTCAGGATGATGCCAGAACCAGAGCGGAATTTTTGAGGCTCATTGATTAGGAGTATAGTTACCAGTTTATTAGTTATCAGTCGTAGATTGTACCTCGTATCAGGCTAAATCCTGCGAAGGCCTGTCTTTCTTGCTGTACAACCTGGTCCAGGTCACTTTAAAACTTATAACTACTAACTATTAACTGATAACTACATAATGGATTTCTTCTTAGCAACACTTTTTTCTCTTTTCTCTATAGTTGACCCACCGGGTGCTGTCCCTGTTTACGTGGCATTGACCAGCGACCGGCCTTTGGATGAGCGCAATAAAATTGCACTGAAAACCAGTTTATATTTTTTATTGATTCTGGTGAGTTTCTTCCTCGCGGGCAATTATATCCTCAGTTTTTTTGGTCTGACCATTCATTCTCTTCGGATAGCTGGCGGTATGGCCTTGTTAATCAGTGGTTTCGGACTGATGTCGGGAAGTTTTGCCAAAAGACGCGGTTATGACAAGAAGGTCGAGCAACAAGCCGGCGAACGGAGTGACATCGCTTTTTCTCCAATGGCTATGCCGATGTTATCAGGGCCAGGTTCTATTTCTTACCTGATTACACAATACAATCAACATCCTGGACTCAATGAAAGACTTCTGATCGTGGCGGCAATTCTTGCCGTGACCTTTTTGGTTTGGGGAATGTTGCGCATTGCACCATTTCTGTTTAAAGTCTTTGGGCCGGGCGGTTTGAACGCCATTGCCCGAATCATGGGCTTTATTGTTGTCGCCATTGGCGTACAGTTGATTGTTGATGGGGTGGTTCATCTGGTATCATCTGTTCAATAAAATGAACGATTTTCAATCCCGCTTTCAATCGCATGCTGAAAAAACAGGCATTGTACTGGGCACCGATGAAGGGCTGTTACTGGCTGTAAGTGGTGGCGTGGACTCCATGGTCTTGCTGGAACTGTGTTATTCACTCGGTATTTCCTGTACGGTTGCGCATTGTAATTTCCAACTCCGGGGAGAGGAATCAGATGGTGATGAGATGCTGGTCAAAGAGCGGGCAGGGGAGTGGGGGATACCGTTCTTCAGTAAGCGGTTTGATACATTGGACTATGCTGGATCGAAAGGGGTTTCAGTGCAGGTAGCAGCAAGAGATCTCCGGTATCAATGGTTTTTAGAACTGTCCGGTATTTTAAATATTTCCAAAGTGGCAACTGCACATCACCTGAACGACCATGCCGAAACAGCCATTATCAATTGGGTTCGCGGCACGGGTATCACCGGACTTTCGGGCATTCCGGCCGTTACGGTTAGAGGCGATGGCCAGTTAATAGTGCTCCGCCCTTTGTTATCCTTTACCAAGACCGAAATTCTGGAATACGCCAAAGAAAAAAAACTGACCTGGCGGGAGGATAGCAGTAATGCAAAAGCCGACTATACTCGTAATTTTATCCGGCAACAAGTAATTCCCTTATTGGAAGAGGTACAACCGGGTTTTCTGCATACTTTTGAACGGTCGGCAGCGTATCTCTCTGAAACATCGGCTAATTACCTATATTTACTGCAACAATCCATTGGTTTTCAACCGTTGCAGGAAAATACGCTTCAAATGAATATTACCGCTTTACAACAATTACCGGCACCGGTCTCAGCCCTGCGTGAATTGTTGAAGCCTTATGGTTTTACTCCCGAACAAGCCAGGCAGGTGGCCACCCATCTGGATAAAACCGGACTTGATATTTTTTCGGTTTCCCGCAACCGGTTGACAGTGGACCGGGGCAGAATTATACTGGAGATTGGAGATGGGAATACAGTGCCTTTGCAGGTACTATCCATATCCCCCGATGATCTGATGGTTAGAGTGCCCAATGGCCTTCGGTTATTTTTTACTCCCACCACCACGCATGAAGGCTTTCCTGATGGCAGGAATGCCGTTATTGTAGATGCCGATAAATTAATATATCCTTTGCAATTGCGCACCTGGCAGGCTGGCGATACCTTTTGCCCATTTGGCATGGACGGAAAAAGTCGAAAGGTGCAGGATTTCCTCACTGATCTGAAGGTGTCAAAACCAGCAAAAGAACGCACGTTAATGTTGATTAATGGGAATAATGAAATTATTTGGATAGTCGGATTTAGATTGGATAATCGATATTTTGTAGCAAAAACAACCGAAAGTTGCTTGAAAATCAGTTGTATTAAGTAAATCTGGTGTTAAGTTCAATATTATATTTTTTGAGACTTGTCAATCCCCTTGCATTTTTATTATCTTTACGCCCGATTTCACCCTTGATTTAATCAGTATAATTATGGTTAACGAACCGAAAGTAAGATACAGCGACGAAGAGTTGCTTCAGTTTAAAGAACTTATTCTACAAAAAATTGTAAAAGCGGAGGAAGAACTGGCTTTTACTAATACCCAATTTGCCGAGTTAAGTGATACAGGATTTAATCAGCAGAATGGGGATATTTATGACGACTCGGGTGCCCATGCTGATCTTGAGTTCATGCAGCGTATGATTGTACGACAGCGGAAATTCATTGAGGATTTACAAAAGGCATTGCTTCGGGTTCAAAATAAAACTTATGGTATTTGTATCGTAACTGGCGAATTAATTCCCAAGGAGCGGTTACGGGCCGTGCCACATGCTACCAAATCGGTGGATGGGAAAAACATTGCCAACAAAAGCAAAACAGGAGGATTTTCAGAAGGAGAAGCGAATACTGATGTTTTTGGTTTTGAGGAGGCCAGCCGCCCTCCGGGTAAGCTCGTTGGCGATAAGGTCCGTATTTCAGGTGTTCGTCCGCCAGGTGGAGAAGAATGGGAAGGAGGAGAACAGGAATCCACGGATGATACCAGTTACCGAAATCCGCCAGTAGGCGACGATGATTAATTTTATTGTTTCCAATAAAAAAAAGCGCCATCCTTAAGGGTGGCGCTTTTTTTATTGGGATACAGGTTTTAAGCCAATTTTTGCCCCCTCAATCAGCATTTGTTGGTGGGCTGCTGCTGCATCATTGGGAATAATTCCATCTAAAATAGCCTCCCGCACTGCCGTTTTTATTACCCCTACTTCCCGGGATGGTGGTATACCAAATATTTCCATGATGACTTCACCACTCACCGGGGGTTGCCATAATCGAAGTCGGTCGGCTTCATTGACCAACGCAATCCGCTCTTTCAGGTATTCATAACCTTCCAGATACCGTGCCATTTTACTGGTATTTTTGGTGGTAATATCTGATTCACAGAGTTTCATAAGGTCTTCAATATCGGGCCCAGCGTCAAAAAGCAATCGACGGATGGCGCTATCTGTTACCTGTTCTTTCGTCAGGGAAATTGGGCGCAGGTGCATACGAACCATTTTCTGCACGTATTCCATTTCAATGCCTAATGGCAGCCGCAAAGCTTTAAAAATACGCGGCACCATATTACCTCCCACCCATTCGTGTCCATGAAAAGTCCATCCAAGTTCTTTATGATATTTCTTCGTTGCAGGTTTGGCGATATCGTGAAGTAAGGCAGACCATCGCAACCAGATATGATCACTTTTTTTACACAGGTTGTCTAATACCTGCAAGGTATGGTAAAAATTGTCCTTGTGCCCGCGACCGTCCTTGTCTTCCACACCTTGCAATGCAGCCACTTCCGGCATGATAAGTTGAAGCAGGCCAGTATCAAACAGCAGGTTAAATCCAATAGACGGTTTGGGGCAACGCATTATTTTCTCCAGCTCGGTAGTAATCCGTTCCCGGGAAACAATATGAATGCGCGCCCGGTGCGCAGATATGCCATCTAAAGTTGTTTTTTCTATTCGGAAGCCCAACTGATTAGAGAACCTGATGGCACGCATCATCCTTAAGGGGTCATCAGAAAAGGTTTGGCCAGGGTCAAGGGGGGTTTTGATTGTTTTTTGTTCCAGGTGCTCCAGTCCGTTGAATGGATCAATAATAGATCCAAAATCATTGGGGTTGAGGCTCACAGCCAATGCATTGATCGTAAAATCACGGCGGTTTTGGTCGTCCTCCAGCGAACCTGATTCGATATCCGGTTTCCGGCTTTCTGGCACATAACTTTCTCTCCGGGCACCTACAAATTCCACCTCTATATCTTCATACCGCAACATCGCTGTTCCAAAACGTTTATAAACTACAATTTTGGGGCGCGGATACAATTTTGAGGCTACCGTTTCAGCCAGCAAGATACCATCCCCCACACAAACGATGTCCATATCCTTAGAAGGACGGCCGAGCAAGCGATCGCGCACGTAACCACCTACCACAAATGCAGGTACATTGATTTGTCCGGCACATTGGGCAATCAACTCAAATACTTTTCTTTCGTGCGGTTGTATATTAAAAATCATTGTAATGGGTCAGGCTTCAACTGTTGTTTCTGCGGTATCGTAGATACGTTCATCGGAATAAACAGTTTCAATTTCCGATAACACATCGAACAATACTTCTGGTTCCATTACCGTAACCAATTTCGCGCGGTAAGCTTTAATATGTGGCAGATCGCGCAGATAGGCGGTATAATGCCTGCGCATTTCCAGCACACCAAGTTTAATGCCCTTCCAGGCAATACTGTCGGCGAGGTGCTGTTTGGCGCATGCCACCCGTTCGTGAATATCAGGTGGCGGAAGGATTTCGCCCGTTTCCCAGAAATGTTTGATTTCCCGAAAAATCCAGGGATAGCCAATACTTGCCCTTCCTATCATAATACCATCTGCTGCATATTTCCGGCGATATTCAAGTGCTTTTTGTGGTGAATCGACGTCTCCATTGCCAAAAATGGGAATATGCAGGCGAGGATTGTCTTTAACCCTGTTGATCCAATCCCAATTGGCTTCGCCTTTATACATCTGAACTCTGGTGCGGGCATGTATGGTAATGGCTTGGACGCCAATATCCTGCAGGCGTTCGGCGACTTCCACAATATTGATAGTGCCTTCGTCCCAGCCTAACCTGGTTTTTACGGTTACCGGTTTATTCGTGCTTTTTACGACGGCTTCCGTAAGTCGTACCATGTGTGGAATATCACGCAACAAGCCAGCACCCGCCATTCGACAGGCGACTTTCGCTACAGGGCAACCGTAATTGATGTCAATCAGATCAGGATTTTTGGCTTCGATAATTTCAGCTGCCTCTATCATACTATCCAGTTGACCACCAAAATACTGAATACCAACTGGACGTTCGTAATCAAAAATATCTAATTTTTGAAACGACTTTTTGGCTTCATGGATCAGCCCGTCTGCGCTAATGAACTCCGTATAAACTAAATCTGCTCCGTACGCCTTGCACAACTTGCGAAAAGGAGGGTCACTCACATCCTCCATTGGAGCGAGCAAAAGCGGGAATTCTCCCAGTTCTATGTTCCCGATTTTTACCATCTGGCTGCAAAGATAAGGACAATTAACGTAATAATGTTACTTCTCCCACACGCGGTTCCTGCAGGGAACCATCGCCTTTTCGCCAGCTGATCTTGTAAACGTAAACATCTACGGGTGCTGCCTTACCATCGACCATACCGTCCCATCCTGCTTGATTGCCTTTTCCTGCATACACTTTCTGTCCCCAGCGATTATATATTTCCAGTGTCTCTACCGTGACGGCTCCTTCAATTACTACCAATTTGAAGATATCGTTGGTATCATCGCCGTTTGGACTGAATGCGTTGGGTATCTCAACAATTGGTTGCACCACTAAGAAGCCAATTGATGCTTGTTTAACGCATCCCTGTGGCGAAGTTGCAATAACTATAAACCTTATGCTGTCGTCATTGGTGGAAATAATCCGATTGATGATTGGTGTGGTACCAATGTTAGTGATACCGTTTTCAAGCCATTGGAAAGTATATTGATTCAGGTTGGTGGTTGGGGTAACACTGGCTGTGAGCTCGAGTGATGCGCCCAAACCAATTGTCGGATCATTCGGAGCGGCAATAATTCCCAAATTAAAGGATGGTGTTACAGATACGGTTACATCGTCGGTAATAACACAACCATTGCCGTACTCCAATGATGCACTGTAAATAGTGGTCGCAGCAGGACTAACAATGATGGATGGCGTGTTGGCTCCTGTTGACCAAGTGAGCGTACCGCCAGAATTTGTCGCTGTTAATGTGGCTGATTCATCTATGCAAATGGTGAGATCCGCAGGCAAGGTTAATGTAGCTTCGGCAATTCCAATGATTACTGTTCTGGTGGCAACACATTGGCCTAAGGTAGCAGTTACAGTGTAATTGGTCGTTGAAGCAGGGGAAACTGTTGGATTGCCTGCGGTGCTGCCTAATGTAGGATCAGGTGGATTTGCTGACCAGGCATAAGTTGCGCCTGCCGGAACAGTTGCCTCATTTAAGGTGATACTCTGACCTGGACATAATTGAACTGGATCAGGCAAATCAAGCGGAACGCTTTCTCCATTCACTGTGGTGGTGATATTAGCAGTTTTAGTACATCCATCTCCATAGGTATAAATAACACTGTATGTATTGGTGGCATCAACCGGTATTGTAAATGCTTGTGCGGTAAAACCATTACTCCAAAGAAATGATCCAGGAAGGGTACCGGAGGCAGACAGCAAGACAGGTTCAAACCGGCACACAGCCGTGTCGGCACTTACCGCCAATGTTGCATCACTTACAGATACTGTAATAGTCGCCTCCGTTAGACAACCATTACTTATTGTAACATTATAAGTAGTTGTTTGTGTGGGTGTCACATTAGGTTGGGCGATATTGAACTGGTTGAATGTGGGATCAGTCGATGTCCAGCTGTAGACCGCTGCCTGATCGGCAATAAGATTGATAGTGATGCTCTCTCCGAAACAAAGATTGACATCTGCTGGAAATAAAACAACCGGACTATCCACAATATTTACTTTGGCTGATGCGGATGTAGGACATCCCATAAAATCACCGGTTACTGTAAAATTGGTAGTACTGGTCACTGTCGCTACCGGATTGTTACAATCGTCGCAACTTAATCCTTGTGCCGGTGTCCAATTCAAGTCTTCCACTCCAGGTGGCACCAATACCGTAAGTTGCACGGGTTGGCCAATGCAAACTGACGTGTCGGATGGGATTATTTGCATCATTGGGGGAATGATGACCTGTACGATCGCAAAAGCAGTGTCTAAACAGGCTCCATTCTGTGTGGTGCGCTTATAAATAGTCGTTTGTTGCGGTTGTGCCACCATATTCAGCAAGCTATCCGGAGTTAGCTGACCTGTGGGCGGGGTCCATGAAAAACTCATATATTCAAAATCCGCAGGCTCATACACTTTTGTTTTTAACAAAACTTGTGCACCCTGACAAATGGTGGTATCAGCCGGATAAATATCAAGATCGGCAGGCAGACTATCAACTGCAACAAAAACTAGTGATGTCCTGGTGCATCCCGGAACAGTGGCCTGCACGGTATATAAAATGGATTCCAATGGCGATGCAATTGCAGTCAGGTTACTGGGGGCAATTTGAAGGCCGCTCACGGGTGTCCATGTAACCGGAGTACCTGCTGGTGAAACGTTGGCTTGGATCGTAACGGAACTTCCGGTACAAATGCGAACACTATCGGGAACATTAAGTTGTAAGAAAACAGGAATGACGCCCACTGAAACTTCCTGTGTCACTGTGCATTCTCCAAGTGTAGCATTTACTGTGTAAATAGTTGTCGCCTGAGGACTCTCAACCGGATTGGCAATGTTAGGTTGATTCATTGTGCCAAAACTTGGCTGCCAGAGATAGGTAACATCAGTTTGTAAAGGGGTATTGGCTAACTGCACAGACTGTCCCTGACAGATAATTGTATCATTAGATGCATTGATTTGTGGAACTTGATTGACTGTGATCAAAACACTGTCAATTGATGGAACGGGACATGACGCAGGATCGGATACCACCAGATAATATCTCGTGGTGGTACTAGGGGTTACTACCGGGTTCGAAATAGATGAGGTGAATCCAGACGGATCAGCCGTCCAGGAGAATGAAGAGCCAGGCTGGGCTACTCCTCCCAGTTGTACAGGTGCTCCTGCACAAATGGTTTGATCCTGCGCAATGGTATATTGTGGCTGTTGGCCAGGTAATACATTGATGACCAATGTGTCTGAAGTTTCGCAGAATGGTGTGCTAAGGTAACAAAGATAGGTGTAAAGTCCGGGAGGCAGTCCTGAAACCGTTGGAGAGGGGCAATCACTGCAACTCAATCCAAATCCTATCCAACTGTAAGTGGCATCCGGAAAAGCATTGGGATTGAGTTGGAATTCTGCACCGCTGCAAACAGTTGGATCGGGACCGAGATCAACATCGAAAATTTCAACGTCAACGATTTTGGGGATAATGCCACAAGTAGTGGCAATTTGAACAGTATACGAAGTGCTTTGAGTAGGTGTTGCCACTGGATTAGGGCAATTAGAACAGCTCAGGGTGGCATTTGGCGACCAGGAGTAGGCCGCTCCACCTGTTGCCAGCATTTGGGCTGATTGCCCAAAACAAACAACCGTGTCGGGACCAGCGGTAATAGCCATATCCTGTGGGGAAAGTACCTGATTCGTGGTGCCGCCAAAATCAATAGAAATTCCACCATTTTCAATAGCCTGACCGAAATCATCTAGTAAGATGACATAAATTTCTCCCTGTAACACGTCAATTCTTCTCACAAAATCATCACCAACAGCGCTTGGTGTATTGGAAGAACCGCAATCAAATTCATCCAGTACAGGAGTGTTTAATACAGGATGAATGTCCTGTAATCCTGTAGGGTCAGATCCGCCCGACCAGGTCGAACGAATCGGTTGGGTATTGGAGGTGAAATTGCAAATGTCTTCCACATTCGCAATGGGGCCCCAAACGTTAATATCAATATCTGATGCCTCAGCAGGATCTGCAGCCTCTACCGTAAATCCAAACTTGCCATCAGCACCAGCGATGAAATAGAAAAAGGAATAGTTTTGTTGTGGATCCACAAAGCAACCCTGATTAACACCATCAACGATAAAGTTAGGATCGCCGGAGCCGGGATTGAGCGCAATGATCTCTGGTAAAGTATTGCTGCAACCGCCGATGTTCAAAGCCTGATCACAAGTAGATGCAGGCGGTAACAGCACCGGACAAGTTACGGTGTCCACACTGAAATTAAAATTGGAACAGGACCCGTCAGTGGCAAAAACGATATAGTACGTTCCTGGATTTTCTAAAAAAGCAGCCGGTATGGAGGGCGATTCGATGCCAAAATTTCCTCCTGCTACAGAAATACACGCCGCATTAGGAGCAGTCGGGCAGTTATTGTATACGCCAAGTCCGGCATTGGAATTGGTGCCGGTTGCATGGACAGCAATACATTCATCTCCTGGCGATTCATAGGTAAACACATAATCATTGCCTGCAATGAACCCACTTCCGCAAGGATCAGCATCTATGGAATTGCCTGAAAAACAGTTGCTTAAATTATTTTGGGTAAAAGGAAGTGCAGGGATGGTCACTGGATCTGTACAAGTGACCAAGGGGGGCACGGTACACGGCGAAGGACTGCATTCCCAAGTAATTTTAAAACCAGCATCCACTGCTGTTACATCAGATGTAAACTGTACCGTGGCACAAGATCCCGTTATCTGAACTTCAAAATTATTTCCAAATCCACTTACCTGTGTTACCTGTATGCCATTGATATCGGCACCCTGATAAAACGATAAAAAGTCGTAATCTTCTTCCGTCTCATATTCCACATTTAAAATGATACAAGAATGAAATTCCTGTGGGCAAATGGAAAACGTATAGTTTTCTCCAGACTGGTAATCACCGGTTTCGCCACCAGAATCATACAAAGTACCAGCACAACTCGAACTGGTTGTGGCTTCACCCATAATAAATTCAGCCACGTATGCTGCGGCACAAAGTTTGAAGGTGCCTGAATTGGGGGCTGCTGTGGGGGAATAATCATTTACCCTGATAAAATAAGGCAACCCCGGCGTAAGGCCGATCAAGTCGAGGGATACTGTATTCGTGCCATTGGGTGCTGAAGCGCAGCCAAGTTCCGCTAAATTACCATAGGAACAGTCGCCGCGGTAAACGGCAACCTGAGGGTTTTGAAGTGTCCCGTTGGTGCCATCGTCACCAAAAATGGTCACTGTGAAATCTACAATACTTCCATCGTTGGGTACTGTAAATTGAAACCATACATCCCGATCCACTCCTCCGCTGTTAAAACAGGCCGGAATGTTAAAGACGGGATCTATATCACTCGCTGTAGCGTTGATATTGGTATACTGCGCCGGAGTGGAGCAATAAGGTGCTTTTCCCAGATCAATAATGCCGGAGCAATCGTCATTGGCTGGCTGAGCGAAAAGCGCAATGGAGGCAAAAAGGATGGTACCGAGTGTAAGGTAAAATTTCATATTCTTCATTTTTCGGCCACAAAATATTAGTAGTTTGTGGTTACTTGTATTCTTTATTGCAGTTTCTTATTAAACTAACGTATTGCTATTCGCCAGGATGACGTTTTTTTACATTATTCATCTCAATATTGAGTGGTTGCATTCTTACCTTAGCGGCAGATATTCACAAATTATTTACAAATTATGAAAATTTTTATTTACCCTTTTTTGCTTTTGTTTACTTTTTCACTTGGTGCCCAAACGCCTTTCTGGACCGAAAATTTTGCCAATGGCATCCCTTCTGCCTGGACGAATGCTGATGCATCCAACCAAAATGTTTTATGGACCTGGTGCAGTGATCCTGCGAGTAATGGAGGCGAGCCGGGTTGTCCGCTTATCTGGAGTGATGGTTCTAATAGCCAAATTCCATTTCAGGCTACTACGGCTGAGAATGGTTTTGCAACGCTCGATTCGGATGAGGCTGGCGAGTTAGCTGCTGATCATATCAGCGAACTTACCACTTCTGCTATCAATTGTGCTGATAAAAATCAGGTGTTCCTCCGGTTCCAAACCCAATTGGGCACCTATACCTATGATGCAGATGATAAGGCAATACTTCGGGTGAGTACCGATCTGGTAAACTGGACTTCTTATCAGGTTTTTAGTGGATTGACCACCACTATTCGCTGGTCGGCCAATCCAGCGATTCCAATTATTGATATCTCCGCCACTGCTGCGACACAATCAACGGTTTATATTCAATGGCAATGGACAGGCAACTATGAATACCTTTGGAACATTGATGATGTGGAGGTATATGGCGAAAATCCAACGCCACGGCATGACCTGGCATTGGGGGATGTATTTTTTCCACTCTCCAGCTACGCCTCACCAGCCTCTGAAATCCAAACAGATACCTGTGCGTTTTATGCCTACGTGAGCAATAATGGCCTATTGGGCCAGCATAATGTTCAACTAAAAGCCTGGATTACAGACAGTAATAACAGTATTTTATTTGCAGACAGCACGATTATTGGTACCCTCCCGGTAGGCTATAAAGATTCTTTAATGGTTATTCCTTCCCTTTATGCACCAGAAGTGGCGGAAGGTATTTATTCTCTTCATTATCAAGTCTCCGCTGACTCAACTGACGGACGAATCGCTGATAACAGTCATGTTTCAAATTTTGTAGCCACATCCAGTTATTTTGCGAAAGAAGATGGCCCGGAGCAATATTACCGCCCCAATACATTAACGGATCCCTGGTATGTAGCCAACTACTATCGCATGAGTAAGAAGAGCCTCGAAAAATATAAGGCTGTTTCGATTGATTTCGCACATACCACCAATGCAGATGAAATTGCCATCAATGCGGTAAGTGCAGGTGCTTATCTGATGCGGGTGAATGATGATATTGATGACAACCTGGACAACCTGAATGATGCTGACTTCTTTGCGTCATTTGCCTGGCTGGGCATAGGTGATTATGTCGCAGTCGATACAGTAGCGGACGACGGAGGCATTCGCACGGTAGAACTTTTTGACTTATCTTCCGGAGAACCAGGAATTGCTATTGAAACGGGTGCCCGTTATTTAGCGGCCATCAGCTACGCGGGCAGTAACAAACAGGTATTTCAGGCTTATAATAATGATAACAAGTACTTTTTTACCTCCACCTTGCAATATGGTGGCGGCAGTTTCTATTCTTTTGGTGAAGATGTGAACGCAGTTGTACGCCTTAATCTTTCGCTTTTGACTACCTCCGATGAAGTAGCTTTGCCAGAAACGGCAATGTTGGTGTTCCCTAATCCAGTCATCGACCAGGTAAATCTGGGTATCAAAATGGAACAGGAAGGCCCCGCAACAGTAACGATTGCGGATATTTCGGGTCGTATTATTCTCACGCAGGATTACGACCATTTGCACCAGGAAGTACTTAGTTACAAATTGCCCAAGTTGGCTCCCGGAATTTATATTGCTCGTATTGCTACGGAAAAAGGCACTTTGACCAAGCGGTTTAACAAGATTTAGTGGTGAGCTTCGGTTTAGATTAAAGCGCCGACCGCTAATATTTTACATGTATTATAAGAATGGCCCTGTTGCGAAATGCAACAGGGCCATTTTATTCAGGTTACTAAATGGATAAAAATGGTTTTCGCTAAAATCATGAAACAAAGCTTACCACTCACCACCAAATCACTAATTAAAAATTAGAGATGATCTCCGTACCGAATTCAGAACATTTGAGTTTCGTAGCACCTTTCATAAGGCGTTCGAAATCATAAGTAACCCGTTTTTTACGGATAGAGCGCTCGAGGCCTTTGACAATGAGTTTTGCTGCCTTGTCCCAACCCATGTATTCCAGCATCATTACGCCGGAAAGGATAACGGAAGAAGGATTTACCATGTCTTTGCCTGCATATTTAGGCGCAGTACCATGGGTGGCCTCAAAAATAGCATGACCGGTGATATAGTTGATATTTGCTCCGGGAGCAATACCAATACCGCCAACTTGTGCTGCGAGTGCGTCAGAAACGTAGTCGCCATTAAGATTAAGAGTTGCAATGACATCGTATTCGGCCGGGCGAAGCAGGATCTGCTGGAGGAAAGCGTCGGCGATGACATCTTTTACGATGATTTTGCCTGCTTCAATAGCTGCTGCCTGTGCTTTATTGGCTACATCTTCCCCTTTGTCGGCTTTGATACGATCGTATTCAGCCCAGGTAAATACTTTGTCGCCATATTCTTTTTCCGCTAAAGCATAACCCCAGTCTTTGAATTTACCTTCAGTAAATTTCATGATATTACCTTTGTGTACGATCGTAAGCGATTTGCGGCCGTATTTAATGGTGTAATCAAGGGCACTGCGAACAAGCCGCTCCGTTCCTTCCTGCGATACTGGTTTTACACCGAAAGAGGAGGTTTTTGGGAAACGGATTTTATTGACCCCCATTTCATTCTGGAGGAAGTTCAGCATTTTGGCAGCTTCCGGCGTGCCACTGAGGAATTCAATACCTGCGTAGATATCTTCTGTGTTCTCGCGGTAGATCACCATATCGACCAGACCTGGTTCTTTCACCGGAGAAGGAACCCCCTTGAACCACCGCACTGGGCGAACGCAGGCATACAGGTCAAGTTGTTGGCGAAGTGCTACATTGAGGGAGCGGATACCGCCACCTACCGGAGTCGTTAACGGACCTTTAATTGCCACTTTGTATTGATTGATGATACTTATGGTGTCATCAGGAAGCCAGTTACCAGTTTTGTTGAATGCTTTTTCACCGGCAAGAACTTCTTTCCAGATGATTTTTTTCTTGCCGCCATATGCCTTTTCCACGGCCGCGTCCAGTACGCGCACCGCAGATGCCCAGATATCAGCACCAGTGCCATCACCCTCGATGAATGGAATAATTGGATCGTTCGGCACTTTCAACTTGCCTCTCCTGATTGTAATTTCAGAACCTGTCATGTGTATAAGTTGATATTGTTTGTTTATAAAAAATAAGGCGCAAATGTAGATAAATCGCTATAAAAATGATAAAAATATCTACATAAAACGCGAATATTTTTAAAATTCCTGCGTCTCTCCAATTTCCATAAGAAACAATTCTTTGCCCCGCTGTTCAAATGCCTGTACGGCCTCTTCATGATTGATTTTAATATATCCAAAAGTATCGAAATGACAACCCACAATTTGATTGCATTGAATAAAATCTGACGCAATAATCGCGTCCTGGTAATCCATCGTAAAATTTGAACCAATAGGCAAAATGGCCACATCTAACGGGGGGCAAGTCATCGGAATCAACTGCATATCCATGGTGAGTGCCGTGTCGCCGGCAAAATAAAGCACCCCATCTTCAGAATGGATGACAAATCCTGCCGGGGAACCGCCATAAGTGCCGTCGGAAAAACTGCTGCTATGAATGGCATTCACCATCTTGGCACGGCCAAAATCAAAATTCCACCAGCCACCTTTGTTCATCGGATGAGTTCTGAAGCCTTTTTTGCTGTAGTATTCCGATATTTCCCAAATGCCAACAATGGCAGCCTCCGGGTTAGTTTTCAAAATGGTTTCCACATCTGCAGTGTGGTCAAGGTGGGCATGTGACAGAAAAATATAATCACATTGAATGGCACTGGCATCCACCTCAGCGGCGTCTGCATTGCCAGAAATAAAGGGATCGAAAAGTATACTTTTCCCGGCTGTTTCTAATAAAAAACAAGAGTGTCCTAAAAACGTGATATGCATATTAGAGAAAATAATGATAGTTGTTAAATTTAAAGCAAACATAGCGTATTCCGGTCAATTGTTGAATGTGTTATCTTACTTTTGCCTTTTAAATTCATTTAATACGCATGATGTTCCGCTTTCTAAAAATCGTTCCCCTCACACTGCTCATCGTTCTTTTGCAGCAGGGAGCCGGTGCTCAATGCCCGGATATCTCACTCAATTCCCTTCAGATAATTCAAAACACCGCTCCCGACCAGAAAGAGAGCAAAATTCTCGGCGAAGGTTTTGATTTGCGCCAATCTGTTACCCGAAACAGCGGTGTTACCCATGTTTACACCAAATGCTGGGTAACTTCAGAAGGCCAGAAAGACTTTTATCGCCAAAAACTCTTCTGGAATCGGGGAGATGACACTATTAAATTAGCCCTGATGGATGAAAAACAGTTTCAGGCCATCCGACAAGCGCTCGATGAACGCCATCCTGCAGGTGCAGGCGCAACAGTAGTAGTTGGCAAAATGTATAAATACTTCTTTGGATCTGAAAAAATCGACGGGATGGATTATTATACGGTTACGGTGGGTAAAAAGTGAAGTTGATTGGATCGGAACTTGTTGCGGCAGGAGCATTCGGCTTTCTACCGCAACGAGCCTCGGATTATCTTTTATAACTCAGCGCTCTCAAAGCTGCATTTCCCCGAATATTCATATAGTACAGGTTGATGTCACCGATATGGTAGTTTTTG
The DNA here is from genome assembly GCA_044350415.1 of Saprospiraceae bacterium. Lineage (GTDB taxonomy): Bacteria > Bacteroidota > Bacteroidia > Chitinophagales > Saprospiraceae > M3007. Next base: position 56,833 of record JBILHQ010000005.1, read on the forward strand.
GTGCGCAACAGAAAACTGCCTGGGAATTTCGGTTTAGAGCATAGTAATACCCCGTTAAAAACCTCTGCATCACAGATATGTGGCAGGTTTTTGTCAAAATCTTTAATAATTGCTCCTTCATGCAATTTTTTGGGGGCATAATTTCCTGGCGCAATGGTCCACAAAATTGGATTCGTACAAACAATTTCTTTCTCTGTTGCTTTTTTTAGTCCGTAGCCACGTTCAAAAGTGCGCCAGGTACAGTAACAATCGGTTTGTTCCGGCGTTTCACAAGGCTTCAACGTCTTGAAACTGGTATTTTCAACCGGCCATCCTGCGTAATATGCTGCCACTAACTGCTTTTCGAGGGGTTTCCCTTCGATCAATTCTTTCGTGAGCCGCAAGGCATGTTTTGCCCCCTGACTATGTCCGGCAATGATAAATGGCCGACCGTGGTTGTAGTACTCAAGATAATACTCAAATGCGGCTACTACATCGGTATAAGCCGTGTCTAAGGCCATTTTGGCGGACAATTTATCCTTGGCGAAAAAGCTGTACAGGTGTGCTTGCCGATACTTAGGTGCGTAAATTTTACCAGCCCCATTAAAAGCACTCGCCTGGTAAAGGATACTGCTGTTGTTGGTCTTCTTGTTTAGTTGCTCATCAGCTACATCGCCGTTCCAAACATTTCCGTGCTTTACTTTTCCGGTAAGGGTGGTTGGATGAAGAAAAAAAATATCAATGGCAGCGTCTTTCTGCATATCCTTGAATTCAGTGCCGGGAGTGCGATCTGCTAAATCCACTCTGCCTGGCAAGGCAAACCAGTTTTCATTGCTGCTGTAATCAGGCACAGGAGGGGTTTGTTTCGGATCGAACGTGGTGTGAGGATTGTATGTTTTGCAGGCTCCAACAAAAAACAAGGCTCCCAAAAAAATATAGCGTACTTTCATGATTTAATAATATTGAATAGTTCGTTCCCAAATATAAAATGGATCTCCATCCCGCAAGACAACCGCCCGGGTCCAGTTATCCTGTTTGTCGTATCCGGAATAATCATACGTAAATTTTACCTTCTCAGATTCAACGGCAATCAAATCAGATTGCTTATTATAACGGTAAGTCGTAGCAATTTTCTTTTCGCCTTTTTCGATATGGTAAATGTAATGAAGATTTTTCCCTTCATATTCATAGATTTCATGCAACTTAATGCCTGAGGAGTCGGCGGCATTTACGGAGACAATGGATTCCATAATCCGGTTATTCTTGTCGTAAGTATTACTTTCTTCCGATGTCAGAACAAGCCTGCCCTCTTTGTCGTATTCGAAATGGGTGGTGTGGATCAGATTTCCTGCAGGATCATAATCAACTACTTTGGTAATATGATTTTGTTCACCTTCTTTAGTCGTTTTTAAGGCACCGTTTTGATGGTACTCGTACGTAAACTCTTTTTGGGAATTCAGGTAGGTGCGTGCAATAAGTTGCCCATAGCGGTAAACATTGCGGTATTCGGCAAGATAAAGAATGGTTTTATCCCCCTCATATCCGATTGATAATGGAAGATCTCTGGTTTCATTCAGCATCGTAATTCTCTTGATCGTTGGGAGATTTTTTTCATTATATTCCCATTTTTCACTGGAGATAAGTTTTCCGCTTTTGGTCCAGGCTTTTGCACTATCCAATTGATTTTCTTTAAAACTCCGGAAATACTTCCTGGCAATTATTACCTGATTATGGCTATATTTCCAGGACTCTTTTATTTGTTTATCTTTGTTAAAGAAATAGGTGTATGAAGAGTGACTATCAATAAATGCTCTGCGTTGCACTACGCCGGCAGAATCCTTAACGGCAACATATTCTTGCTGCGTAATCGATTGGATCTTTCCTTTAAACGAATCAAAATCACCGGGATATATCAAATCATTCCCAATAAAAATATTAGCGTTTTTGAGAATGTAATCATTGGTGGTAAATGGATACTGCGCTGCCAAAGCCATCGGACAGCAAAACAGCAAATAAAATAGATATCGACAATTCATGAAAAAATGCGGTGGCAATAAACAGTTTGCAAAATACAGCTGCAAAAATACAGAAAAAAGAGGGGATATACAGGAAAGCGCAAAATGGAATGCAACGCCAGGGGCACAGAAGGTGATGATTTATTCGGAATGGCGTACCAACCGCTCAATCACCTCCGGAAAATATCGATGCTCCAACGCCAGTACCTTCTGCGCAATTATTTCCGGGGTATCCTCTGGCGACAATCCCACTTTTGCCTGGAAAATATAATCACCTTCATCATACCGGGTATTCACATAGTGGATGGTGATACCCGACTCTGTTTCATTCGCCGCTTTTACGGCTTCATGGACAAAATGACCGTACATGCCTTTGCCGCCATATTGGGGCAGCAAAGCCGGGTGGATATTAACCATCTTATTGGGATACGCAGCCACCAGATAGGCTGGGACGAGCCACAAAAAACCAGCGAGCGCAATGAAACCAATATGGTACTCCCGGAGATCGTCGAGGATATTTTCTGTTTCGTAAAAAGTTTTTCTTTGGATAATTAAGGTAGGAATACCGTATTCCTTTGCAATATTCAATACACCTGCATCGGCTTTGTTGGATACCACTAATGCAACATCTGCCTCATCGGAGCCAGCAAAATGTTCTATAATCCGACGGGCATTGGATCCGCCGCCGGAAGCAAAAACAGCAATATGCTTTTTAGTCTTTTTCAAAACATCAGGTCAATAATCGCCAGGGTGCCAAAAATAAGACTGGCGATGCCGTTGGTAGTGAAAAATGCAAGGTTAACTCTGCGTAAATCACTGGTTTTTACCAATGTATGCTGATAGATGAGCAAGGATAAAAAGACGGTGGTACCTGTCCATATTATCCATCCCAAGGACGTGCCAAGAGATTGAGCAATTAGCCAAACGGTTGACAACAGCAATATGGCGGTTACCGCATGAATGATTTCCGACAACCGCAATGCACCTTTTTTGCCCATCATGGCCGGCACAGAATACAATTGTTTGCTTTTGTCAAATTCTTCATCCTGCAGGGCGTAAATAATATCAAATCCTGCCACCCAGGTCAGCACGGTAAATCCCAGTAAAACAGGTGCAAGGGAAAAATGGCCGGTAACGGCTAAATATGCACCCACCGGAGCCAATGCCAAACCCGCCCCCAACACAAAGTGACAAAGCCAGGTAAATCGTTTCGTATAACTGTACCCCAAAACCACTGTTAAGGCAACCGGCGACAAGGCAAAACACAAAAAATTGATCAACCAGGTGGTAATGATAAACAATATACAGTTGACGACGACAAAAAGCAAAGCTGATTGAGGACTAATGGTACCAGCAGGAATTTCCCGAATGATGGTCCGCGGATTGGCCGCATCAATATCACGGTCGAGCCAGCGGTTAAAAGCCATCGCAGCACTTCGCGCAAAGATCATGCAGAGGACCACTAAAATAAAATTGCGCCAGTTGACACCTGTACCGCCTTCCGCCACTGCCAGAAAAAAACCGGTCAGCGCAAAAGGCATGGCGAAAATGGTATGACTGAACTTGATCAGCGATAAATAATTTTTCATAATGGAATATTTCCGTGTTTTCTTTTCGGCCGGACCACCGTTTTGTTTTCCAGCATAGCGAATGCTTTGATCAGTTTCCTGCGCGATTCACGCGGTAAAATTACTTCATCGATGAATCCGCGCGCAGCAGCCCGGTAAGGATTAGCAAATTTTTCAGCGTATTCCCGTTCTTTTTCAGCGAGTTTGGCCGCTGGATCAGGTGCCGATTCAATTTCTTTTTTGAAAATGATTTCCGATGCCCCTTTCGCTCCCATTACCGCAATTTCAGCTCCCGGCCATGCGAAATTCATATCTGCGCCAATATGTTTAGAGTTCATCACGTCATAAGCACCGCCATACGCTTTGCGGGTAATGAGGGTAACTCGGGGAACCGTAGCTTCAGAAAAGGCGTACAGCAGCTTGGCTCCATTGGTAATAATAGCATTCCATTCCTGATCGGTGCCCGGTAAAAAACCAGGTACATCTACCAACACTAACAAGGGAATATTGAAACAGTCGCAAAAACGCACGAAACGGGCCGATTTTTTTGATGAATTTACGTCCAACACGCCTGCAAGACTTACCGGTTGATTGGCTACAATCCCAATACTTCTTCCGGCTAATCGCGCAAAACCACACACGATATTTTCCGCATAATTTTCCTGGATTTCAAAAAAAGTACTATCATCAACGATTCCGGCAATCACTTCTTTCATGTCGTAAGGTTGCAGCGGATTTTCGGGAACAATGGATGTAAGACCATCCCGGAATTCATTTCCCAAAGTATAGGGCAGGGCAGGGGGGCGGTCTTCACAATTTTGGGGAATATAACTTAATAACCGCTTTAACTTGTCGATGCAATCTATGTCGTTGGAAGCGGTAAGGTGGGTTACCCCTGATTTGGTGCTGTGGGCACTGGCTCCCCCTAGGTCTTCACTGCTCACTTCTTCATTAGTCACCGTTTTTACCACATTCGGCCCTGTCACAAACATGTAGGAGCTCTGCTCCACCATGATAATAAAATCTGTCATGGCCGGGCTGTATACGGCACCGCCCGCGCAGGGTCCCATGATCGCCGAAATTTGCGGCACCACGCCCGACGATAATACGTTGCGGTAAAAAATATCAGCATAACCGCCCAGAGAGTTTACACCTTCCTGAATACGGGCTCCACCAGAATCATTAAGTCCAATGACCGGCGCACCATTTTTCAGGGCCAAATCCATGATTTTACAAATTTTTTCGGCGTGGGTTTCTGAAAGTGAACCGCCAAATACCGTAAAATCCTGTGCAAAGACATACACTAAACGACCATTGACAGTGCCGAAACCGGTCACTACGCCATCGCCATAAAACTGGTGTTCTTCCATCCCGAAATCAGTACTGCGATGGGTCACCAATGCGCCGATTTCTTCAAAAGAATTGGCATCCATTAGAAAATGAACCCGTTCCCTTGCTGATAGTTTGCCTTTCTTGTGCTGCGCATCAATGCGCGCCTGTCCACCACCTAATTTGGCTGCAGCAAGTTTTTCAAATAATGTTGTCGTTTTATTTTCCATATTTATTCAGGCTCTTTTTTTATTGTCGCTTTCAAAAGTAACCACCATCTCCTCATGTAAAATATCGTAAAGAATATCGTGGTACTCCGGAAAATCGGGTAAGTTATTGTGGCCGGCGTTTTCAATCGGGTACAGTTTTATTTTCTCCGGATTGATGCGCTGGAGCATTTCGCCTTGTTGGAAAGGAATCAACCTGTCGCGGCGACCATGGATAATATGCACCGGACATTGTACCTTTTTCAGAAACAAATCGGTGCGAATCTGATACCGCAACAAAAGGCGCAAAGGCAACCAAAATGCGTACCGGTTGATATTGTATAAAAAAGAATAATAAGGGCAATCCAGAATTAACATTTTGGGGCGGTTCCAGGAAGCGATACGCGCTGCCAATCCGCTGCCTAATGAACGCCCATACATCACAATCCGGTCTTCACTGTATGCAGATTCCAACCATTGATATACTTGTTGCAAGTCGGCAAAAAGAATACTTTCCGTCCGCGGGCCTTTGCTTTTTCCAAAACCGCGAAAATCCAGGATAAAAAAATCGTATCCCTTTCCCACAAAATCTTTCGCAAATTTTCCCCAGCCTTTGATACTCCGGGAATTTCCTTTGACATAAAATACCACGCCTTTACTGTTGGGTACTTTAAAGTGGAGTGCGTTCACCGTTCCTCCATCCTCCATTTCAAAGTTGACCTCCGTAAACGGAAAAGGGTATTTATATACGAACCATTTGGGCAGCCGTTCCGGTCGGAAAAAGAATAAATCCTGTCCGAAATAGAACACTGCGCAAGTGCCACCATAGATCATTGCGGCGATAGGTAATAAGCTCAACCATACCAGCATGGAGCAAAGGTCGAATTTGAACTCGAAATAATAAAAGTATTGAAAGGAAAAACAAAAAAAAGGCGCAGACCAAAGCAATTGTTCTACTTTTGCGCTCTTTATGAGGGTGTACAATGATTTAACACAACTACCTGATTTTCAACAGACAGTTGTTACCATCGGGTCATTTGACGGGGTTCATTC
>JBILHQ010000309.1:0-5512 GCA_044350415.1 Saprospiraceae bacterium
CTGTCTGGGGTAACCATTGTACCAGGGACAACCAATGCGTATACCATTTGTAAAATTATTCTGGGCCCCGCTGAAATTGAAAATTTAGGGTGGGATGCCACCTTTCAATTTATTCAATCGGGCAGTGCGCGTATTAAAGGAAAATATGCAGGATTACCAGTTTGTACTAATTTAAAAACAACTGGTTCGCCTGTGACTGTATCCAACTCCGGGTCGGCAATCTGTGCCAATTATAATATACGGTATTTCAGCCGTTTAGTTCCTCCTGCAATGGGAAGCGGGAGTTGTAATAATTTTAATCTCCAGGTTGGATTACAAAATTTCAGCCAACTTCCAAATGGGTTTAGAATTGCGGAATTTGAAGTCAAAATAAAAATTACGGACCCGAACGTTACATTTGGCAGTTCAATAAATACTTCGATGTGGCCAACGGTCAATTGTTCCAACAATATGGCGTGTGGAGCAACTTGTTATACCCTTTCTCAAAATAATACAGAATTCAGGTATTGTTTTAAATTTACAAATCCATCTGATGCAATCCTGTTTTTCCAAAATAATACTTACCTTCAGTATTTCGAAATACCCGTCAATATTCCGGACGGTTCCTGTTTGAATAGCCTGGCAACTGAATACCTGGCGATTAAATATTTTGAAGCCAATGGAGTGGGGGTAACATGCTTGCCTTTCCCTTCTCCCACCACAGGTACTCCACAATGCCCCAATGGTATTTCCGGTAAGTTAACAACAGCACTGGCAGAAGGAGTTCAGGACGCCACTGTTACCTTATCTGCCTCGGGTGGTGCTAACTGTACACCTGCTTGTCAGCAACCTTTGGCCATGTTTTCAACGAGTACTGGCGATTACGGACTTTGTCAGGTATGTACCGATTGCGCAAAGTATATAATTACCCCAACTTTGAACCTCGACCCACTCAATGGGGTCAATACCTATGATTTAATACTTATTTCAAGGCATATTCTTGGTCTGGAGCCGCTGAATTCGCCGTATAAGATCATTTCAGCAGATGCAAATAAGTCAGGTACTGTCACAACGTTCGACATAGTGGATTTGCGTAAATTGATCCTGGGTACTTTTACCGAGTTGCCTAATAATAGTAGCTGGCGATTCATAGATGCAACTCAGGTATTCCCTCAGGCTAATAACCCATTTGCTGATATGTTAAAAGAAAACCGCACAGTACTAAATTCCGAAGTACCTGCCCACGCTGTTAATTTCATCGCCTGCAAAATCGGGGATGTGGATCTCACGGCTACGCCGAACAACAAAAACTTACTGCCTGTTACCACTATCGGCTGGAATATACCTTTAGTTACCAAGGATAAGCTGGTGACTATACCTGTTTATTACAGTGGCAATGAACCTGCTGCGGCCCTGCAATTTGCCCTTTCTTTTAATCCCGGACAGATAACTTTTATTGCTCCTTCGGGAGGTGCAATCAATTCCCTGAGTGATCTGAATTTTGGCCTCACCCAAGCGGGCGCTGGCCGGATTACTTTTTCCTGGCATGCTATGGACCTGGCACAGACACCTGTGCAGCCGGGTGCTGTACTGTTCAACCTGACTTTCAGGGTAGTTCAGTCCTGGGGCGATAATGATCAATTGCTGCAATTAGCCAGCGATGATGGACAGATTCCTGCAGTGGCCTGGCAGGGCGACGGCACGCCATACCGTATTGAAAGCACCCCGGCGGCAGCCCGCTTTCGGGAAGACAAAACGAGCAATACAACATCGGTCGATGCACAGGTAATCCCCAATCCTGCGGATCAAAGTGCTGTATTGCGCCTGCAATCTACAGAAACCGGAAAAATTCGCTTTGCGATTATGAATGCCTACGGTCAGCGACTCACGCTGCGCGATGTGTCCGTAAGTGCCGGCACTCAGGATATTCCGCTGCAGGAGGTAGCTGCATTGCCCGCCGGCGTATACCAATGGTGGATTAAACTACCATCGGGAAGCATTGCGCAAGGACAGTTTGTGGTGCGGTAGATTTGTTGGTTTGAACATCGATTGAACATTTAAAGATTCTTTTCCCATGAAAAATATTTTACTTTTTATATTCCTCCCTTTTATTTCTGTTGCCCAAGCCCGCTACTATGTTCACGAATCTGCGCAGGGTACCAACAGTGGCGAAACCTGGCAAAATGCTTTTGCCGGTTTGCAGGCTGCCCTGCAATTGGCAGAGGCAGGTGATGAGGTGTGGGTGGCGCAAGGTATGTATAAACCCGCTGCCGCCATCCGCACGGTATCCTTTGAGCCGCGTTCGGGAGTGAAGGTTTACGGTGGCTTTGCCGGTACAGAAACATCCCTTTCTCAACGCAACTGGCTGCAATATTCAACTATTCTGAGCGGCGATATCGGGATTGCAGGTGACAGCACAGACAACTCTTTGAATGTCATGTATTTGTTCGAACCGGATTCCAGCACTGTGGTAGATGGTTTTGTGGTGCAGGACGGAAACGCCTCCAATGGCGGCGGACAAACCTTTTCCTCCCAACGGCAATACTGCGGCGGCGGGTTGTACATTATGGGCAACAATGGTGATGCTTATGCATTGGTACAACACTGCATTTTCAGGAGAAATACTGCCCAATCCAGCGGCGGCGGGATCATGATTAATGGCAGCGGGCCGCTGAGCGTAATAGGCGTACAGGTGAAAGATTGCCTGTTTGAGCAGAATAGAGCCTTGTTTTACGGCGGTGGGTTCTTTCGTTCAGGCGGCGGTATCGTCAACAGGGGTACCAATATAGAGCGGTGCCATTTTACAGGCAACCAGGCTTTTGTGGGTGGCGGTTTATCTTATATAGACAACAATGGAGCCGATACCATGGCCATTCGTTTTTGTTTTTTTGACCACAATACGGCAACCAACTGGGGCGGGGGTGCATATTTTGCACCCGAACGCAATACACCAACTAGCCTTATCGTGGATTCTTGCCGGTTTGAAGGCAATGCTGCCAAATATGGCACGGCCCTGGATGTATTTCCCGTGAATGGAGCAATTTTTGAGGGCGTAATTGAGGTAAGCAGGTCTGTTTTTACTCAAAACATTGATATTATTGTAACTGGAGGCAGAGTGGTCAGAATATCCGTATTCGGTAGTGAAAATAGTGGAGTCCGTTTGGATTGTTGTAAAATATATAACAATATTTTTCTCCCCCAGACAGTACTTGCAGTTGAACTAAATTGTGGTTATGGTTATTTAATAATTAAGAGAGATTCTATCGATGAAAAGGCTGTTCCTTTATTAGCAGGTGATTTTGCCTCTAATTTAATCGAAAAGAGTTTCTTTTTAATGAGGGAAACCGATAGTAATCTTATAATTACTGGTACAGCTGATCTGTTAATTAAAAATTCAGTTTTAATTATTGAGGGTGTTTATCTTTCTTCTGTATCAATTATTGGTGCGGGAGATCCAAGTCCGACGTTTTCGAATTGTTACATACGATCCAGTAGTCTTGGATACTTTACCTCCTCTCCGGGTACTACAACCTTGCTAAATAATTGTGCGTTAAATGCTCTCCAAATATTGAATCCGGTATCAAGCGTTGGTAATTTTTACCAATTAACGAACTGCCACACCACCGCTATCGACTGCACCAATCCACCACCAGAAATTACCTGTATTAACTCTATTTCGGGTGCAGACCCACTTTTCATGAACTCTGACAGTGGGGATTACCGCCTTCAGCCCTGCTCTCCGCTCATCAACGCAGGTACCAACAGCGTCATCCAACCCGGCGACACCGATATCGATGGCCACCCGCGCATCGCGGGCGGCACAGTAGATATTGGGCCCTACGAGTCGGTCGCATTTGCGCTGGCGGCACAGCCGTTGGTGCAACCTTCCTGCACTAACGGCAGCAACGGCAGTGTTTCTTTCCAAACCCAGGCCGTCTGTGAACCAGTGGCATACACCTGGGCAGGGCCAGGCGGCGCATCAGGCAGTTCCTTGGATGCCCTTGAACCCGGCCCGTATACCATCACGCTCACCGACCACAAAGGGGACACTGTTATCGCCTCATTTATTATCCCAGCTATCCCGCTGCTGCAGCCTTCCTCTGCCACCACTCCGGTATTCTGTGGCACTACCGTGGGCGGCACAGCAGTAGTTACTGTTCCGGACGGCGTGCCGCCATTGCTGTTTGAATGGAGTGATATCAGTACTGCTTCGGATAGTTTTCGGCTGGGTCTCCCTGCTGGTGGCTATACGGTTACGGTCAGCGATGCACGCGGCTGCACAGGAGTTGGGGTGGTTCAGATCGGTCATACAGGCTCCTTACAGGTGGCTATCGATATTTCCCCTATTGCGTGTTTTGGCGACACTAATGGTGCCTTCGGGGTACAACCCGTGAACGGCGCACCACCTTATACCTGGCTTTGGGACGACGGCAGCACCTTGCCCTCGCGCACGGGACTTACCGCCGGCACTTATACCGGCATGCTTCGGGATACCCTTGGCTGCGCCATTAGCTGGTCGCTGCCCATGGTCCAACCCGATAGTATTGTTGTAGCCGTAAGTGTCACCGCTGCGAGTGGCCTCACGATGGCCGATGGTAGCGCGACGCTCCAGCCAACAGGCGGCACACCAGCCTTCAACGTTGAATGGAGCAACGGCGCTACCACCTTAAGCATCACCAATGTACTGCCGGGGGAGTATTCGGCGACCCTCACTGATGCCAACAATTGCACTACTTTGCAGTTGGTTACGGTGGGTTGGGTCAATAGTACTGTCGAGCCCGCAGCGGCAAAAGTGCAGGTATGGCCCAATCCGGCCTCCAACTGGCTGTTCGTGGCCGGAGCCACCGGGGGATTCCGGCTGACCAATGCGGCGGGTGCTGTAGTACTGGTACATACGCCCGCAGTGAACAGCGATAGTTTTGCGATTTGGACAGGCGATTTACCAGCAGGTATCTACTTTTGGCATACGGGAGAGCGTGCTTCGGGGAAAATAGTGATTTTTTAGTTAGTTAGTCAGTTAGTCGGTTAGTCCCATGTCCGTAGGGTGTACCCCAAGCCGGGCGGCCACCTATAAAAATCGACATGCTTGAGGTACAATCTACGGACCTGGGACTAACCGACTAACCGACTTGGGACTAAAAAAATCCCTACCTTTCGGCTTTCTTTCACCCAATTGCTTACACTTGATGATTTCTCCGTTAAAAATCTTTGTTGCCTTGTTGTTGGTGTCAATTGTGGCACTGAGTTTTGCTGGTCCGCATGCGCAGGACCCGACTTACCATGACTATGGGGATCAGCGCCTGATCATAGGTATTCCGTATTTTTGGAATGTGGTATCTAATCTGCCGATGTTCTTTATCGGTGCATACGGATTGTGGCAATGTTTTATCAACTGGTCGCGCAGGCCTGCGGGAGTGGCGCGTTTGATACCGCTGGTGTTATCCCTTGGTATTTTTATCACGAGTTTTGGCTCGGCCTATTACCATTGGGCCCCATCGAATGACACCCTTTTGTGGGATCGACTCCCGATGAC
>JBILHQ010000136.1:0-17144 GCA_044350415.1 Saprospiraceae bacterium
CTCCGCCAGTGTGTGCCTCTTCCACCGAAATTCCTCCTAGGCTTACTTGAACAATGAAAGACCCGTTTGGTTCCCATTGGCTGACTTGGCGGCGCAAGTCCGCTACGCTTGGCAGCGAGGAGTATCAGATCAAGACAAGGGGCTCCACCAGAAGGTGGAATCTGAAGAGCCTGTTCCTGCAACGAAGTTCGGAAAATCCTGGCCCGACGAACATAAAGCACCTATAAGGCCATTTTGTACAGGTGAGATTGCTAAACGAATCGAGTCCCTACGGCTGCTCGGAGCGCAAGGCGGTAAATGTGACACGTCGCTTGGCGTTTTTACCTGGGGGGATCTGCGGTGGCTGGATGTCGTTCAACAGAAATTCCTGACGTCTTCCATTACTGCACATATCGCTTCGCCCCCGAAATAAACTTCACCAATCTTGCTTCCGGATACTGTGGTAAGACAGACTCCTGAAATATTTTCTGCGCTTCCGTCTCTCCTTTAAAATTGCCCATAAAATAGCAGAAATTTCCTTTGTTATCCTTTTGAAGAAATACAGGATAAAATGCCCCGAACAAAGCATGGTCCATAGGCAAAGTAGTTTTCTCCCGCAATAATTCTATTTTATAGCCACTGAATTTTTTGGGCAAGTTGACTAATGGGCTGCCCGGGCGAAGCGGTGGTAGCGCTTCGGAAGTATTGGCAGGAGCACCTGAACTAGGGATAGATTTTATTTTTACCTCTTTTTCCTGACTAATTTTTTTCAGATCCTCCTCAAAAATTTCTTCCCGGATAATTTCCTCCAACGATTTCCAGTGGTTGATTTCCAGGGCCTCATTTTCAATGGCGGTAATCCGCAATTCAGTCCGGCGGTTTTGCTGGTGTTCTTCTTCCGAACAGGACACGCCATTTTTGCAGCGGTTCGTCAGTTGCGTTTCACCGTATCCCTTTGCTGTAATCCTGTCGGCTTCCACCCCTTGTTCAATAATATAGGCTACGGCTGCTTCCGCCCTTTTTTGAGAAAGGGTATCATTATAGGTGTCGTTGCCCCGGGCATCGGTGTGAGAACCGAGTTCGATGCTGATGCCAGGATTGTCCTTCATTAGCGTCACCACTTTATCGAGTTGTTTGGCGGCATCTTTCCGGATATCCCATTTGTCAAAATCATAGTAGATATTCCGGACGGTAATCCTTTTGTCGAGTTTCACTTTTTCCAGTTCGATATTGCTGAGCAGTGTGCCCATCGTATTGCCCGCCGTCAGGTTCTCGGTAACCCCCGGATTAAATTCCCTTACGCCATCCACACAAATGATACAACCTTCCACATTCACCCGTGCTTCGATGCGTTTGGCGATGAAACCCGGTTTGCGAATCATAATGGTGTAATGGTTGCCCTGTTCAAAAGTGAACTGGAAAAAAGCATTGGGATGATCCAACAGGATGAGTTCGGGCCGGCGGGAAGTGCGGTTGTATATTTCTACCCGGGTGCCTGAAATACCGTCGACCACCTGCGAAGGATCAGTCCGGGTCTCTGCGATACTGGCATCGAATAAGTAACCAGGCCTGCGTTGCAGCATGATTTTGGCATAAATTTTTTCATGGCCTACGATTACAGTATCTGTTTTGGGATAAAACAGATCTTTTTTTGTGACTAAGCGGTAAGTACCGGGTGCCAGCGGAAGGCTGAAATGGCCATCCTGATCGGTTTGTGTTTCACCGCGAACATAATTTTCGGGGAGTTGATAAATACTGACTGAGGCTTGATTCAGGAAACCCCGGTTATTTTGTTCAAAAACATAGCCATCTAATACGCTTTGAGAAAAGCCTTGCTGAAAGGAGAGGCACAGACTGGTGATTGCGATTATTTTTTGCATCAGTAAAAATCAATTTGGGAAAAACAAAGGCAAAATTAGCACCTATCACGGGTATGAGTGAACTTGTATGAAAAATAATGCAATCACGGGTTGGAATACGAGTGAATGACAGACCTTTGCGGGGGTTGTCAGTTGTAGATTGTACCACAAGCATGTCGGGCCTCTGTAATGATTGACACGCTTGAGGTACAATCTACGACTGATAATTAACACCTGATAACTGACAACTAACATGCGCATCATCTTCATGGGTACCCCCGATTTTGCGGTACCTGCATTAAAAATACTGCTGGACCACGGCTATGATATTGTGGGTGTGGTGACGGCACCTGATAAGCCGGGCGGCCGGAAAGGGATTATTGAATCGGCTGTGAAACAATTTGCAGTAGCGAATGGATTGCATTTGTTGCAACCGGTGAAATTGCGCGACTCGGAGTTTTTGAAAGAACTGGCGGCATTGCAAGCCGATTTGCAGGTAGTGGTGGCTTTTCGGATGTTGCCAGAGGTCGTTTGGCAAATGCCGAAATTGGGTACGCTTAATTTACACGGGTCGCTGTTGCCGAAGTACCGTGGGGCCGCGCCAATTAACTGGGCTATTATTAATGGTGAAAAAGAGACAGGCGTCACCACCTTTTTCCTGCGCCACGAAATAGATACAGGAGATCTTATTCTGCAACGAAAAATGGATATTGGCCTTGATGAAACGGCAGGTGAAATACACGACCGGATGATGATGCTGGGTGCTGAGGTGGTGTTGGAAACCGTGGATGCCATCAGGAAGGGGACTGTCGTGGCCCAGCCACAGCCCGATGCCGAAGCGACACATGCTCCCAAAATATTTACGGAGACCTGCCGGGTCAATTTTGATCAATCGGCAGTGGTGGTACACAATTTTATTCGGGGACTGAGTCCGTTCCCGGGAGCGTGGACCCAAGTGAAAGATGGGGTATTTAAAATATACAAAAGTATGCCGGAACCATTTAATGATGCATTGCAGACCGACGAGCATAAACCTGGTGATATGGTATCGGATGGCAGGACTTATTTAAAAGTAAGAGTTCGGGATGGTTACCTGCAGTTACTGGATGTGCAGCTGGAAGGGAAACGCCGTATGCCCCTTCGGGATTTTTTAAATGGGCATAAAAATTTTTTATAAACATCTTTTTTTATTGATGTGCAGGCATTGCCTTTGACCTCCGATAAAGTGTATTTTTTCTATCTGTGTTTTAGCATTTTCTTGCCTTGTAGCAAGTCTCCTGTGTTTTAGATTTTCCGTGCCCTGTAGAAGGTCTTATGTATTCTTGTTAGTTCCCGTGTATTAGTGTAATTCGTCCTTAAACAGTGCGGCATTTTTTGCGCTCTGTGTTTTGTCCAAAGCAGTTCTTGTTGGACTCTTGTTCGACCTGCAGGGAAAGTGTTTTGCTGATAAAGGATATTTGACAAATTTTTTTGGTCATTTTTTTCAGCGGGGAATCCAAATCATTGCTAAAATCCGAAAGTAAGATGAAAAACACAATTCAGTCTAAAGTAGTAGATATGACGCAATTACCGGCCGGGGTCTACTTCGCAAAAATAATCGATGCCGAGGCTGCTATCAAAACGGTGCCTATTACGAAGATTAGCGCAAAGGAATAATTTACGGAAGTGAAATATGATATGCCTGCAGGTCGCTCCAATTTGGGGTGGCCTGTTGTATTTTAGGTCGATGGCGTGATATATGTCACCAATGGTTATTGCCAATGTACCTGACCTTTGCACCAAAAAATGACCATGAAATATTTACTTGTCTTGTTAGTATTACTGCAAACGGTCTTATTGGTTGCTCAACAACCTGCCTCAGCCAGTCAATCGGGTGAAGGAGTATCAAAATTTTTTGGAGACTCGGCCGCTAACTTACCCGAAATTTTTAACAAAGGGCGGTATTACGGTAGTTTTCGCAGTTTTTTTATGGCCACTGACAATGCCCGTCATCTTACAGACTATTCCGCTTTGGCTGCTGGAGGTGCGCTTTATTTTAATACCGCTAAATTTCACGGTTTCCAGATGGGACTTGGAGGTTCGTTTCATTTTAACCTCGCTTCTTCTGGCCTGACTACCAAAGATCCATCTACCGGTGCGGTAAATCGTTATGAAATTGGCCTGTTCGATGTTGAAAATCCAGTCAATAAGAATAACCTCAACAGAATGGAAGAACTGTGGTTGCGGTATGAAAAAAAACAAATCCGCATGACCATCGGCCGCCAATTACTACAGTCGCCTTTCGTCAATGACCAGGATGGCCGGATGCGCCCTACCGCTATTTCAGGTGCTTGGATCGATGTAAAATTGCTAAAAAATACAAAATTAGAAGGCGGATGGATTTGGGGGATTTCTCCCCGAAGTACTGTACGGTGGTATCAGGTGGGCGAATCTATTGGCCTGTACCCTAAAGGGCTCAACCCCGATGGGACTGCCAGTGGTTATCCGGAACATATTGAAAGTAAAGGGATTGCAATGCTTGGTGTTTCACAAAATGCAGGGAAATACATCAAAATTCAGGTTTGGAATCAACTGGTTGAAAATGTATTTAATACGGCATTTGCAAAGGCAGATTTCATACGCCCGTTGCGAAATGGCCATCAATTGATACTGGGCTTGCAAGCTGCCCACCAGAACGCCCTCGGAAACGGGGGTAGTGAAAATCCCTCTCAAACCTATTTTGATCAACACCAGCATGCCAATGTAATTAGTGGGCAGGTCGGTTGGAAATACGGTGCCTGGCAGGCATTAACCGGTTACACCCGGGTTACAGGTGAAGGTCGTTTTTTATCGCCCAGAGAATGGGGCAGGGAACCCTTTTACACTTTTATGTCGCGCGAAAGAATAGAAGGCAGTGGTGACGTGGATGCTTTTACCGGGCGCATTATCTGGCAGCAACCCGGTAAAAGCTTACGCATAGAAACTGGATACGGACATTTTTACCTGCCCGATGTCAAAAATTTTGCCCTCAATAAATACGCATTTCCTGCTTTTAGGCAGTTTAATGTGGATGTTCGATATGCCTTTTCCGGTAGGTTGAGCGGCGCGCGTATTCATTTCCTTTACGTCTGGAAAGGGAGTATCGGCGATGTTTATGGAAATGACAAATACGTGATTAACCGGGTGAATATGTCGGGCTATAATGTGATTTTAAATTACATTTTCTAAGTGGTCTGAAGTGCCTCGACCACTAGTGCCGCATCCACCGAATAGCCTGTGAATGGACGGCCATATTTTCCGTTCATCTGCGTTCTTCGTCGGTTAAAATGTCCCGCATTAAGCCCTCCTCAAGCCTTGATGAACAAAAAATCTATCGCGCCAATTCACAGGCTATTCGGTGGATGCGGTACTAGACCACTATTCTTTGATCAACTTGATTACAGTAACCGACGATCCGGATGTTTTCAAAAAATATCCCCCTGCTGGCAAAGTCGAAAAATCTTTATGTGTTATATTTTTTCCTGAAAAAACAACCTGGCCCAATGAATTGACCAACTCACAATAAGTATTGTCTTCGGCCTCCGTCAAATAAATGTGGTCGTGAAATGGGTTAGGATACGCTGGAATAGCCTCTAAAGTTGCCTGAAGATTCTTGGTCTCTACAACAGGACAAACCGAACCAATACCTGTTAAAGTCGTTAGTTCTGTACATAAATAAATATAATTGCTAGCGTCAATAGGGCTTAAACCGACCGTAAGCAGGTTAACGGACTCTTCTGGATCAGTTGCAATATGATAAAACTCCACATGCCCATCATCAAAATGGAGTAATTTGTAATCCATATTCCGAATGGCTTTTCCCTCGGATGAATCGTGGGTAATTTTAAAGATTTCGGTAAAAGCCCAGGGGCGAACAACGGTACTTTGATTTTTCAAAACCGGCAAAATACTTTTACTGTCAACGGGTTTATTGGCAGGAATTTGCGAAGGCCAGTCAGTATAGCCAAACAGTTCCAAAATGGTCGCAAACAAATCGGTGGTATTCACCAAAGCATCACTCACCCGGCCAGGATTTACCACGTCGGGACCCGAAATGATAAATGGCACATGCACGCCATACTGGTAAATAGTACCCTTGGCGCGGGTTGTATTCGCGATTTGTGCTGTTTGGATCGTATTGCCATTGTCGCCAATGAAAATAATATTGGTATTGTCTAATTGGTTATGTACTGCCAATGAGTCAAAAAGCCGCCCTATTTCGTGGTCCAATGCCTGCAAGGATGCCTTAAAGTAGGACTTGGGATTCATATTGATATCAGCCTGGGTGCCGCTCAAATTGGTATAGGAATGTAAACCTGCGGGCGGCAAATGATAAGGCGAATGCGGGGCATTGAAGGCCAGCCATAAGAAGAACGGTTTGTTTTGCTGGGTAGCTGTCCAGGTAATAGCATCATTGGTCGTTTCAGTGGTGGCGTAAGTGGTCACCGTTGAAGAAACGCCGTTGGTGACTTTGGTCCAGTTGTTATAACTCGTCAATTGGCCGATAAAATTCCCTGCAAACAGGTCGTAACCCATCAAATTCGGGTTGTTCAGATTGGATGCCGGCATTGCCTGGTGTAAATGCCATTTTCCTATATTAGCTGCTCCAATGCCATTGGGCTGATAGATATCTAATAGTCTCGGGATAGTAATTTCATTAATATTCAAGGTGCCCGAACCGCCTTCGCCGCCCACGATGCCGCCCACGCCGGTGCGAAAACTATACCGACCAGTAAGCATGCCGGCACGGGTAGCCGAACACACCGGATTGGACCAGGCATTGGTGAAACGAACGCCTTTTTCCAGTAATTTCCGGATATTCGGCACCGCTGTCGTATCGCCATGATCCTCATAAAATCCCAGGTAATCGGTACCTAAATCATCGGCGATAATAAGGATGACGTTGCGCTGTGCAGCAGCGATATGGGCAATTGTAAAAAGTAAAAAAAATAGTGTTGCCTTTTTCATAAAATGAGTGTCGTAGAACGGGTTAAATTTTTGTAAATGGAAGAGAAAAAACCTTTTTTGTCGCTTCATCCGTTAATTGTAAGATATAAACGCCTGGCGTAAAATGCTTGATATCAATGCCATTGGCCAATTCTGGCCGGGGCAACATATACATTGTCCGGCCCAAAATATTGGTGATGCGAATATAATAGGCCTGCATGTTGGCATCAGAAAAAGTGACAAACAGCTTGTCGGAAGCTGGGTTAGGATGTAATATTATTTTTAATCCGGCATCTGATGGATGGTCTGTCGCAATGGTCATTTCAACGAATGCACTGTTGGTTGTCGTACAGCCATTGGCATCTGTGATGGTAACGGTATAGGTCCCTGGCGCTAAATTGCTCAGGGTATTGCTCAGGGTGCCATTGCTCCAAAGAAAACCATAAGGTGCCGTTCCTCCTGTACCAGATGCAGCGGCCGTTCCATTGTTCATACCCGAAGATGGTGTAGCGACAGCGGAACATGAAAGAGCCGATACGGGTTGTGTGACCAGGTGTTCTACTTCCTGGCTGCATCCAAAAGTATCATCAACTGTGACAGTATAAATCCCGGCGACTAAACCAGCAATATTTTGCGTAAGTGTACCTGTATTCCAGGCATAGTTATAGGGCAGTGTGCCGCCATTTACCACTACATTGATAAGGCCGGAAGCATCTCCGAAACAAGGTACATTCAGTCCTGATGTGCTGACTACAATAGGGTCAGGTTGTGTAATGGTTTGGGTTACACTGGTCGAACAGCCGTTGGCATCAATAACAGTAACCGTGTAGGTGCCTGCTGGCCAAAGGCTGGGGTCGTTGCTGTTAATACTGCTCCATTGGTATGCAAAAGGCGGAGTTCCATTGTTGGTTATTACGCTAATAGTTCCGGTGGCTGCACCGAAGCAAGTGGCGTTGGTGACCGTTGCGGAGGCCGTTGGGCCTGATACGGAACCAATCGCAATGGTATAGTTGGTGGTACAACCATTAGCATCTGTTGCAGTAATGGTGTAATTACCTGATGTAAGACCCGCAAGGACTGGTGTAATGGTTCCGTTACTCCAGTGGTAAGAATACGGCATCGTACCGCCATCAATATGCAGCTCAATGGCTCCATTGCTGCTGCTGCAAGCTTCCGGGATGGTGGTGGCACTCATGACAATGGGCATCGGTTGGGCAATGGTTTCCGAAACAATACCAGAGCAATGATTAGCGTCCATGATGGTCACGATATAAGTTCCAGCAGCCAGGTTGGTTCTGTTTTGAGCAGAAATGCCGTCATTCCAAAGGAAGGTAAATGGAGCAGTTCCTCCTGTGATGTTCAACTGAATGGTGCCTGTGGCTTCGCCAAAACAAGTGACTTGACCGGTCACCGCACTGGCATCGGGACCGTTCAGATTGCTGATGATCACTGTGCTTTGGGTGGTGCAATTGTTTATATCTGTAAGCGTAACCGTATAGATTCCGCTGGTGATGCCGGAAAGCGCGGGCGTTGAATTACCATTACTCCAGGTGAAAATATAAGGGGCAATACCGCCTGTTGGAAAAAGGGCAACAGCACCATTGCTTTCGCCACAGGCTGCATCTGAGGTCGCTATGTTTGCTGTTAATGCGGCAGGTTGGCTAATATTGGTACTTATGGAAGCGGTACACAGATGCATATCGGTAATGGTGGCCGAATAAATACCGGCTGGCAAATCAACACGGTTTGGAGCCGTATTACCATCACTCCACAAAAATGAATACCCCAATGTGCCACCTGATACGCTCAAATCAATAGACCCTGTGGTATTTCCAAAACAAGCCACGGGGGTATTCAGGGCCATGGCCACCAGTGGGGCTGGTTGACCAATAGTTGCGTTCATGGTAATGGAACAACCGTTTGTATTGGTGATAGTAGCGGAATAAATCCCCGCTGTCAATGCATTCCGCTCTTGCGCAGTATTGCCATCGTTCCACAAATAAGTATAACCGGGAGATGTTCCAAAACTAATCGAACCTGTTGCACTGCCAAAACATGCCGCATCTGTTACCGCAGGTTCCACAAAAAATAATATGGGTTGTGAAATGACCTGAATGTTGGTTTGGGTACAGTTGTGCGCATCCGTAACGGTGCAACTATAGGTCCCGGCAGGGATATTGGTGCGGTTTTGTGCGGTATTTCCATCATTCCAACTATAAGTATAGCCCGAAGTTCCACCTGTCACATAGAGGCTGATAGCGCCTGTAGTATTCCCAAAACAATCCACATTGGTTTTAACAGCAGTTATAGTGAGTGCAGATGGCGGTTGTGTAACCGTAGCGGTTTGGGTAGTGGTATGCGCGGCGGCATCAGTGATCGTTACCGTGTACGTTCCTGCCATAAGTCCTGTGCGGTTTTGAGTGGTAACACCATTGCCCCAGTTGAATGAATAGGGTGGTGCGCCTCCTGCAACCGCAAGGTTAATACTGCCTGTAGCTTGGCCAAAGCAAGCCACATTACCCGGGGTAATAATAGATGCCAGAGGCTGTGTCACGGTAAATTGCCCCATCATGCCTTCATCTTCGTGCAGGGAAATATGGCAATGGTAAATAAACGGGTGCAGGGCGTCGGCGTAATCTTCAAATTTCGCAATAAACCGGACCGTTTGTTGTCGTGGAACAAATACCACATCTTTCCAACCAGCCTGGGCTGCAGGCGGCGGTGCGCCATTAATGGAAAGAATATTAAATTCCACGTCGTGGATATGAAATGGGTGTCCAAAAACGGAGGAACTCCTGATTTCCCAAATTTCTGTATTCCCCAACGGGACTTCATATTCATCGTGGTTAATATCAAATAATTTATGGTTGATAATGAATGCATTAGGGCCAAGAATGGGCGGGTTGGTCACTCCTGCGCTGTCGCTCAAAGTAAGAATACGGGTGATATTGGCGTTCGCCGCATTCAATAATATATTGTTGGTTAATGTCGCTGGAATAGTGGTAATCGGGTTGGCTGTTGGTGCCGCCACACTGACATGCAGCATGGTGAAATCTTTATGTCCCAAGTAGTTGCCAAATGGTCCATTGACAAAGTTTTCTCCACCTGCAATAAAACCCGAAAGGGAAGCATTATAGGCTTTTAAATCAAAAGATTGACCGGATTGTCCCGCAAAATCCACCAGGATTTCTACGCGCTCTCCAGCATGCAACAGGTACCGGTTGACGCTTACCGGAGTATTCAACAGGCCGCCATCGGAGCAAATCACGTAGAAATTACGGTTGTCGCTGAATCCAATATTGTATGAACGCTCTATCGCCGCATTCAAAATCCGGAACCGCACGACTTGTCCGGGAACGCTGTATTGCGCCCGTAAGGTGCCATTTACCATCATACTATCGCCATAGGGTATCACCACAAACTGCTTTTGGGCATTAAAGTCGCGATCAGTCAATACCAGTGGAATGTCGTCCACGCCATATTTGCGCGGCAATGGCAGCGCGGACTCTACCTCATCCCGCACGATAATCAGTCCGCCGATTCCCTTCGTGATATGCTCTTCTGTCATCTCATGCAGGTGCGGGTGGTACCAATAGGTGGCAGCATTGTTCGTCACTTTCCAATAAGGTTGCCAAATGGCACCCGAGGGAATGACCTGGTGCGGCCCGCCGTCCATCACGGCTGGTAAGTGAAAACCATGCCAGTGAAGGGTAGTGGCCTCGTTCAGTTTGTTGAGCACGTTCATGTGAACAGTATCTCCCTTGTTGAAAAAAAGAGTCGGTCCCCAGAATTTGCCATTAATACCTGCGGTAATAGTTTGATTCCCAGGTGTTAACTGCGCAAATGTATCTTTGATAGTCAGGTTGAAATTGGTGCCCGAGAGGGTGTCGGGTATCCAGAGGTTGTTATACGATTGGGCAACGAGGGTATTCAGGGAGAATGCCAGCAGGGAAAGCAGCAAGTAAGTTTTATTCATGTCGTACTGAATTAATGAGGAACAAGTTATGGTGATAAGTTGCCGGGTTGTTTTAGTGTGGCGGCTTTATTGGGTAATAACCACTTTAAAGGTCTTGCTGGAATTACGATCCGTCACTATCAAAAAATAGGTGCCGTTGCTCAATCGTGCTGTTGCTAATGTACAAACAGCACTTCCCCGTACAAATACATTTTCTAACACTGTCTGCCCGGCGATAGTGGTCAACTTCAGGTAGAGGGTGTGCTCCAGAATTTTCCGGGATTGTACCATGATCATTGCAGCGCCTGGGTTAGGGTATATCTGGATGGCCATACTGTTAGGCTCATTTTCTACAGCACTTAGTGAGGTAACAATGGTATTTCCTGTTGTCGTGCAGCCATGAGTATCTGTGAGGGTGACAGTATAATTGCCAGGTGCCAGGTTTTGCAGTAATTGCACGGTATCGCCAGTATTCCACAACAAAGCATAAGGGGAAGTGCCGCCAATAATAGTGGTCATTATTGCGCCGCTTTGCGAATCAATACTACCTGTGGCGACAAGATCAATTGCTAATGGAAGAGGCTGGGTAATGGGTTGCGAAATATGGCTGGTACATCCATTGGCATCCGAAATAGTGACGGCATAATCTCCTGCAAAGAGTCCGGCGGGGTTGGGACCGGCTGCTCCATTACTCCAATCGTAGGTATAGGGTGGTGTACCGCTGCTAACAGTCAGTTGGATAGCGCCTGTGGCATCGCCAAAACAGTTTACAGGGGTGGCAGCCGCAAATACCATTGGACCTTCCATGTCAACTATATTGGCGTAATATACCGCTGTACAATCATTTGCATCTGTGACTACGACTGTGTATGTTGCTGCCGGGATACCAGAGAGATATTGGGTAGTTGCGCCATTACTCCAATTGAAAGTGTATGACGGCATCCCTCCATCGACCTGGAGGGCAACTATTCCATTGTTTTGGCCACAAGTCGCTGGAGTTGCAGCACCAGCCAGGGTAATGATACCTGGCTGGACGATAGTTTCGGAAATGATGGTAGTGCAATTATTCGAATCCAAAATAGTGACCCAATAATTCCCTGCAAGGAGGTCTGTGCGGTTTCGGGTAATCGCACCATCATTCCAATGGTAAGAAAATGGTGGCGTTCCTCCGGCAATATTGAGGGCAATAGCACCGGTTGCATTCCCAAAGCAGCGCACAGGAGTTGCTGTTGCACTTGCGTTCGGGCCATTCATGTTGCTGATATTGCTGGTGTTTTGGAGGATACATGCGTTGGCATCCGTAATGGTAACCGTGTAGGTGCCACTGTAAATACCGGACAAATTTTGGGTAGTATTGCCATTGCTCCACATAAAAGAATATGGTAAAGTTCCGCCTGTTGGCGTCAGGGTAATGGTACCATTGCTTTCTCCGCAGGCCGCATCAACAGCGGTGGAAAGGGCGGATAATGCATCGGGTTGACCAATGCCTGCCGAAATAGTAGTTGTACAATTATTGGCATCGGTGACCGTCACTGAATAGGTCCCGGCAGGCAAGTCAACCCGATTGAGGGCAGTGCTGCTGTCGTTCCATTCTACCATAGTTCCCGGAGTACCACCGTTGATAATCAATTGAATAGTACCGGTCGCATTCCCAAAACAAGCCACTGGAGTTGTCAAAGCGGCTGCAGCTAATGGCGCCACTGGCTGTGTAATTACCTCCGAAATACTAGTGGTGCAGTTATTGGCATCCGTAACTGTTACGGAATAAGTCCCTGCTGTTAGGTCAGTATGGTTTTGTGTGGTATTTCCATCATTCCAAAGAAAGGAATACCCTGAAGTGCCGCCAGCGGCACTCAATTGAATATTGCCCGTTGCATTTCCAAAACAGCCTGCTGCGGTTGTTGTGGCCGTGGCCTTAAGCGGCGTTGCAGGTTGTGTAATAACCTGAGAAATGGAAGTGGTACAGTTATGGAAATCAGTAACTGTTGCGGAATAAGTCCCTGCTATTAGGTCAGTATGGTTTTGTGTGGTATTTCCATCACTCCATAGAAAAGAATACCCTGAAGTGCCTCCGGTGGCACTCAATTGAATACTGCCCGTTGCATTTCCAAAACAGCCTGCTGCGGTTGTCGTGGCCGCGGCCGTAAGCGGCGCTGCAGGTTGTATAATAACCTGAGAAATGGAAGCGGTACAGTTGTGGGCATCGGCAACTGTTACGGAATAAGTCCCAGCTGTTAGCCCTGTACGACTTTGTGTGGTATTTCCATCATTCCAAAGAAAGGAATACCCTGAAGTTCCGCCGGTGACACTCAATTGAATACTGCCTGTTGTATTTTCAAAACAAGCTACCGGGACTGTGCTTGCCACAGATGTTAACGCCGCTGCTGGTTGGGTAATGGTCGTTGTTTGGGTAGCGGTATGTGCTGTCACGTCCGTTATTGTAACGGTGTAAGTGCCTGCTACAAGCCCGGTGCGGTTTTGGGTAGTAATACCGTTGCCCCAATTAAAGGTATATGGTTGATTACCAGCACTTACAGTAAGGTTGATCGACCCGCTGGCATTCCCAAAACAGGCCACAGGGGTAGCAGTCGTTGCGGCAATCAGCGGAGGGGTAATCGCGGGATTGCAAAAGGAACCGCTGCCCACCAAAGTGGACATTTCATTGCATAAATATAAATAATTGGTGGCTTGCACCGCATTTAAGGTGCCTAGCATAAGGTTGGTTACTTCGCCCGGGTCGGTGGTCAGGTTGTAAAATTCTTCATGCCCATCGTCAAAACGCAGTAGTTTGTAATCCATATTGCGGATGGCTTTACCATCGTCGCCATCGGTCGTCACCTTGAAAATTTCAGTAAATGCCCATGGCCGAACAATCGTGCTTTCGTTTTTCAAAACCGGCAAAATACTTTTACTGTCAACGGGTTTATTGAGGGGAATTTGTGAAGGCCAGTTGGTATATCCAAAGAGATCCAAAATAGTTGCAAACAAGTCAGTGGTATTCACTAACGCATCGCTTGCGCGGCCTGGATTCACCACTGATGGTCCCGAGATGATAAAGGGCACATGTACACCATATTGGTAAATGGTGCCTTTAGCGCGGGCAGTATTGGCTATTTGGGCGGTTTGGATCGTATTGCCATTGTCGCCAATGAAAATAATATCGGTATTGTCTAATTGGTTATGTACTGCCAATGAGTCAAAAAGCCGCCCTATTTCGTGGTCCAATGCCTGCAAGGATGCCTTAAAGTAGGACTTGGGATTCATATTGATATCAGCCTGGGTGCCGCTCAAATTGGTATAGGAATGTAAACCTGCGGGCGGCAAATGATAAGGCGAATGCGGGGCATTGAAGGCCAGCCATAAGAAGAACGGTTTGTTTTGCTGGGTAGCTGTCCAGGTAATAGCATCATTGGTCGTTTCAGTGGTGGCGTAAGTGGTCACCGTTGAAGAAACGCCGTTGGTGACTTTGGTCCAGTTGTTATAACTCGTCAATTGGCCGATAAAATTCCCTGCAAACAGGTCGTAACCCATCAAATTCGGGTTGTTCAGATTGGATGCCGGCATTGCCTGGTGTAAATGCCATTTTCCTATATTTGCTTTTCCAATGCTATTGGGTTGGTAAAGGTTCAATAGTCTCGGAATGGTTATCTCTGCTGTGTTCAAAACACCCGAACCGCCTGTGCCCCCCACAATGCCTCCGACCCCAGTGCGAAAACTGTACCGTCCGGTAAGCATACCCGCCCGGGTGGCCGAACAAACCGGATTGGACATGGCATTGGTGAATCGCACGCCTTTGTTCAATAATTGCCGGATATTCGGCACATCGACGGTATCCTGGTGATCCTCATAAAAACCGAAATAATCGGTGCTCAGGTCATCGGCAATAATTACAATGACATTGTGCTGGGCGTTGGAAATCCGCGTAATGATTAAAAATAAAAAAGGCAGTAATGTTTTTTTCATAAAATGGGTGAAGGCGAAAAACCCTATTATCTATCCTGAAAATATTTTCAGCTTTCAGGTGGTTTGCAAGGTGATTTCCATTGGGTGGGGTCTGGAACCAATGTATTCCAGTTAGTAGCAATTCGCAAGGGCGGAGAGAACCGTTTGCCCAGCCCTGCATATCCGACCAGGAGTCATTGCAGATGTAAACCATATCCTTAACCGGGTTTACCAATTGGGCGATGACATCGCGGTCGTTGGCAAACCTTGCCCACTGGTGATCAGCATACCTCCTTTGCTTCAGTATTTGCTTGCAATGACTTACTTCCTGAAAATAATCTGACAACCAATCGATTTCGTTTCGGGCTCCTCCGGAGCCTTTCCGGCCAGCACCGCATCAACGGCATTTGCCAGATAAGGTGTTTCCACATTTTCCGGTTCCATGCCATTATCATCGATGGCGCCGTTGTATTTTACTACCCATTGGCCATTTTCTTTCCAGATCAGGAAAGCATGTGGTGTTTTTTGGGCGGCAAAATTTTTCGCCACCACCTGATTGCCATCAAATAAATAAGGATAGTTAAAATGCTCCCGTTTCGCTTTGGCTACCATTTTGGAATAGGTATCGTCCTCATAAGTAATCGTATCGGTGGAACTGATGGCCATAAGCGGCACCCCCAATTTGCTGTATTTATCATTCAGCGCATTGAACCGCGGAGGGTACAACTGTGCAAAAGGACAGTGATTACAAGTAAAAACAATGATAAAACCTTTCGCTTCGGGGTAATCCCGAAGCGAAACTGTTTTGCCATCCACGTTTTTCAGACTGAAATCTGGAACCACTTTTTCGTTTCCAGTAAAAAATGCCATTCCTAAAATGGCGGCCATTGCCAGTAATCCCGGTACTAATAATTTGTGGACAGAACGGATCATGCTTTATTGATTTTAGTAAATTGTTGGGTAATTACTTTTTTCGTCTTTTCATCCGTTACCTGAAGAATATATACGCCCGGTACAAAATGGCTGATATCAATGCCGTTGGACAATTGTGGTTGTGGCAACATATACATTGTTTTGCCCAATACATTTGTGATCCGCACGTAATACGCCTGCATATCAGGATCGGAAAAAGATACCATTAACCGGTCAGTTGCGGGATTGGGGTACAAAATAACATCACTCGGTTCCTTGATAGATTCCAAAGTCCCGGAGGCCGGATCTGTTACCACAAACTGGCCCATCATCCCTTCATCTTCATGTAAAGATATATGGCAGTGGTACATGAAAGGATGTTCGGTATCAGCAAAATCTTCAAACCTGGCAATAAACCTGACTGTTTGCTGGCGGGGGATAAACACCACATCTTTCCAGCCGGCCTGCGCTGCTGGTGGCGCGGCACCATTGATAGACAAGATATTGAACTCCACATCGTGAATATGAAACGGGTGACCAAAACCGGAAGTGCTCCTGATTTCCCAAATCTCGGTATTGCCCAACGGCACCTTGTACTGGTCGAAATTGATATCGAACAATTTATGGTTGATGATAAAGGCATTCGGTCCGAGAATAGGCGGATTGGTGACACCTGTGCTGTCGCTCAGGGTCAAAATCCGGGTGATATTGGCATCGGCTGCATTTAACAAAACATTGGTGGTTAAGGCCGTTGGGATCGCTGTGATCGGATTGGCCGTTGGAGCCGCTACATTAACATGCAGCATCGTAAAATCCTTATGCCCGAGGTAATTGCCAAATGGCCCGTTGGTGAAATTTTCCCCACCGGCAATAAAGCCGGAAAGGGTGGAGTTGAAGGCTTTCAGGTCAAATGATTGCCCATTCTGACCTGAAAAATCCACTAATATCTCAATCCGCTCTCCCGCATGTAAAACATAACGGTTCACACTTACTGGTGCATTTAACAAGCCGCCGTCGGAACAAATGATCGCGAAGTTCCGGTTGTCGCTGAATCCAATATTAAACGACCGTTCAATGGCGGCATTCAAAATCCGGAAGCGCACGATTTGTCCCGGAACGCTGTACTGCGCCCGCAAAGTGCCATTCGTCATCATACTGTCGCCATACGGGACGGTAACAAATTGCTTTTGGGTGTTAAAATCACGGTCGGTGAGGATCAAAGGGATATCATCCACGCCATAAGTGCGTGGCAATGCCAGGGCCGATTCGACTTCATCCCGCACGATAATCAATCCCCCAATACCTTTGGTGATATGTTCCTGGGTCATTTCGTGGAGGTGCGGGTGGTACCAATAAGTGGAGGCATTGTTGGTGATTTTCCAATACGGCTGCCAAATAGTTCCGGCCGGAATCACCTGGTGTGGCCCGCCATCCATCACCGCCGGTAAATGGAAGCCGTGCCAGTGAAGGGTGGTCGCCTCATTCAGTTTGTTGACCACGTTCATGTGCACGGTATCTCCTTTATTGAAAAA